>JADLBD010000057.1 GCA_020847975.1 Bryobacterales bacterium
AATCCGGCGTTGGGATCGACGATGCGGTGGCGCCAGTGGATGCCGATCAGGCCCTGGCAGCCGTATTGCTCCGCGAGGTTCATGTCGCGTTCGAAGCGATGAACGTGAAACTGCGGCAACCACATGGCGCCGTCGTCTTCAAGCCAGGGGATGGGCCAACGCTCGCGCCCTTCCAGGCGGCCGAAGACCTCATTGACGGGGTCCCGGCCGGCCGTGTCGCTGAGACAGGAGAAGACGACGTCGCCTGGCAGCAGCCGGTGGAAATGATCGAAGTGTCGCGCCACGCCGCCCCACCCGGCGAGCACCAGACGTTTCTTCGGCGCGTGGCGGCGGAGAAAGTCATACGCCTGGAGGAAGGGCGTGGCGGACAGCGGCACCTGCGTCCGGCGGCTCTCCCAACTCATGCCTTCGTCTTCCCAGAGCCAGACGTAATCGACGCCGGGATAGGCGTCGAGCAACTGGCCGAGGCGTGTTTCGAGCATGCGCCTGGCGGTGAAGCTTTCAACGTCGAAGCGCGCCGCGCGCTTGGGGAGCGGCTCCGCAGGCTTCACTTCCGGCGGCAAGGCACGAAGGATCTCGTCGGGGATCTGGTAGGGCTCGAAGCCAATGCCGGTGGCGATGCCTAGGCGGTTCGCGTGCGCGAAGGCCGAGCGAAGCAACGCACGGGTACGCACGGCGATCTCCCAGGGATCGCGGCCGACCCGCGTGGCGTCGGAGCCGAAGACCTCGCCGTCATAGAACTGGCTCGCACCCATGGAAAAGGTGGACGTCCGACGCGGCAGGTATCCCCAGCGATTCGTCGCGGTCGTGTCGAGAAAAGCCACGTGGCCGGCGCCGGCGAATTCGTAAGAGAGATAGGATTCCGCCCACTGGTTGACGCCGGTGTAGACGTGCATGCCGAAGGTGTTGAACCTCATGCGCAGCATGGCTTCAAAGTAAGCCCGGAAGTCCTCGTCGTTGTACACGGTGATGCAGTTCAGGAAGTCCGGCCAGGGAAGGAGGCCGCGGACTTGGAAACGCGGCGTGGCTTCCCAGGGCGCGCCCTCGGGCGGCAGCGACAGCGCAGCGGGCCGCTCGATCGGATAGGATTCGCCGTCGATGCCGAAGAAGGCGCCCTGGCGCTCGAGGAAATCAAAGACTGAGTAAAGCAGGCCGCGCTCGGAAGCGCCGGTGAGCGTGACCGCGGATCCGGCGCGCGCGATACGATAGGCCTCCGGCGACGGGAGCGCGCCCCGTTCGACAAGCAGGCGGAAGACCAGCGCACCCGGCGCGGCGGCGCCGAAACGCACGCGCGCGGGCGGCAGCACGCGGAGCAGGCCGCGCAGCAACTCTCGCGAAGCGAGTTTTCGGAGCGGCGTGGAGGCATCTTCCACCACGATGCAAGACGGCGGCTGGGACAGCGGCGGCGCGGCTGCGAGCGCTGCTACTTTGAGGAAGTCACGACGGTGAGCATTCATGGGTTCACTTCCTTGATTTCACCCCTCTCGAAAACTCAAACTTCAAGCTGATCTGCATCGAGCGTGGCATATTGGCCTGACTCATGGTCGCGACCCCGAACAGGGTCGCGGTCGCGGCCGGTCCGTGAAAGGCGGCCTCATAATGTTAGACCGATTCGCCGGTCGTGGTCAATTGTTTCGTCGCAGCGCGTCAAGATGTCCGGCTGAATTGGCTACTGAATTGTCCGGCTGCCGCGAATACCCTTGACAGAATCAAGCCCCGGCAGTAGACTGATCCAAACATTTTGTTGGACCGCTGAGAAAAGGAGGAAGTTGAGTCATGGGACTCCTATTCGCCTTCCTGTTCGGCGCGGGTCTGTACGCGCAATCCATCACCGGAGCCCTGACGGGTACGGTGACCGATCCCACCGGCGCTGCCGTTCCGAGTGTCGCCGTGAAGTTGACGAGCGCCGCCACCGGAGTCTCGCGCTCCTCCTCAACCAACGAGGCTGGCCGGTTCTACTTCGGCTCGCTGCAACCGGGCGCCTACACCCTGACAGTCGAAGCGCAGGGCTTCCGCGGCCTGGAACAATCCAACATCAACGTATCCGCCGCCGAGACGGTCACGCTCCCGGCCATCGGCCTGCAGGTGGGGCAGCTAACCGACTCGATCCAGGTGCACGCCGAAGCCGCCATGGTGCAGACGCAGACGGCGGAGCGCTCCGGCGTGCTGACCACGAGTCAACTGCAGTCACTGGCTATCCGCGGACGCAACGTGACGTCCCTGATTTCGCTGCTGCCGGGAGTTGTGGATCTCGACGACCCTGAGAACCTGTCGAACGGCTGGAATTTCTATGTCCAGGGAAGCCGCCAGAACACGAACAACGTGACCATCGACGGTGCAACCACCAATGCCATCGGGAACATGTACAACTCGGTGGTGAACGTGTCGATGGACGCGGTAGCCGAAGTGAAAGTGCTGACCTCGAATTTCCAGGCGGAGTACGGGCGCATGTCGGGCGGCAACATCCAGGTGGTGACCAAGAGCGGCACGAAAGAGTTTCACGGCCTGGCGAGCTACTTCAAGCGCAACGAGTGGCTCAACGCGAACGACTTTTTCAATAATCGCCTGGGCCGGCCGCGTCCGCTGTACCGCTTCGATACGTGGAACTATCAGATCGGCGGGCCTGTCTACATCCCGGGGAAATTCAACCGCAACCGGGACAAGCTGTTCTTTTTCTGGTCGCAGGAATTCTGGCCACTGACCACTCCGGTCCCGCTGGCGCAGCGCACCACCCCGACCGAACTCGAGCGCCGCGGCGACTTCTCCCGGAGCATCGACGTCAACAATGCGCTGATCGTGGTCCGCGATCCGTACAACGGGAACTCTCCGTTTCCCGGCAACATCATTCCCGCGAACCGGGTCGATCCCAACGGCCAGGCGCTGCTGAAGTTCCTGCCCCTCCCCAATTTCCTCGACCGCAACATCTCGCGCGGCAACTACAATTACGTCTTCCAGACCAGCCTCAACCAGCCTAAGCGGACCGAGACCCTGAAGATCGATTACAACATCAACCAGGGGAACATCCTGACGTTCTCCTATACCGGCCGCATCGACGACGCCACCGGCCCTTCCGGCACGCCTGCCGGGGCCGGCAATTACGACGTTGTCTCGCAGAAAGTGCTCAATCACGGCAAACTGTTGGGCGCGCGCTACCAGAAGATCTTCTCCCCGACGCTGATCAGCGAAACCAACGCCTCGTATTCCACCCGGCCGTGGTACGCGCGGATTGCGCCCGACGCCCTGAAGACGGTGCAGCGCGGCACGATCGGTTTCACGGCGGGACAGCTTTATCCGGACATCAATCCGCTCGGCATCATCCCGAACATGAGCTTTGGCGGTGTTACGAACCCGATCGCGGTGAGCTTCGACGGCCGCACAATATTCAATTCCACGCATGAGATCTTTACCTTCTCGCACAACGTGACCAAGACGTTCACGGCGCACACGTTGAAGGTGGGGTTCTACTACGACCGCATCCGGGCGGAAAACCAGGCCATCGTCGCCGCGTTTAACGGCTCCTTCAATTTCGGGCGGAACGTGAACAATCCGCTGGACACCGGCTACGCTTTCTCCAACGCGGCTCTCGGCGTCTTCAGCCAGTACGACGAGCCGACGGGCCGGCCCTTCCCGGTGATGTACTCCTCCAACATTGAATGGTTCGCGCAGGACACCTGGAAAGTAACGCGCCGCTTCTCGCTCGACTACGGCATGCGCTTCAGCTACCTGCCGCAATCGTGGATCGACGGCGATGCGCTCTCCGGCTTCCGGCAGACTGCTTACGATCCGGCGCAGGCCGTGCAGTTGATTCAGCCGGCACTGCAGGGCAATACGCGTGTGGGCCGCAACCCGAATACCGGCGAAATCCTGCCCGCCACCACCATCGGCGCGATCGCCTCCGGACGCGGCAATCCGTACAACGGAATGGTCTCGCCGCTGACGAGTCCAGGCGTCCCACGGTCGCTGATGGCGAAACCGGGAATCCTGCTCGGCCCGCGCTTCGGCTTCGCCTGGGACGTGATGGGCAACGGCAGGACCTCCGTCCGCGGCGGCGTCGGGGTGGTCTATAATCGCATGGCCCACGGCTCCGTGATGCAAAACTTCACGGTGCAGCCTCCGATTGTGGCCCGGCCTACGATCTACTATTCCACCATCTCCGATCTCAATGCGTCCCCTGGCTTTATGTTCCCCTCATCCGTGCTGGGGCTCGATCCTGAACCGCACATCCCGCGTGTGACGAACTTCTCTCTGACGGTGCAGCGCGATGTCGGCTTCGAGACGCTGGTCGACGCTGCCTACGTGGGATCGCTCGGACGTCATCTTCTCTGGTCCCGGAATCTGAACGCCATCCCGTTTGGGACCAACTTCCTCGCGAGTTCGAAAGATACCACCAACAACAGCGTGCTCCCGCCGAATTTCCTGCGCCCGCAGCCGGGATGGGGCGACATCAGCATGATAGAGCCCGCCTCGTCGTCGAACTATCACTCCCTGCAGGTTAGCGTGAACCGCCGCTACACTTCGCGGCTGCAGTACAACCTCAGCTACACCTGGTCGAAGTCTCTCGACTATAACTCGGGCGACGGCGACTCGGTTTCGACCCTCGTCCCGGTGCGGGTGTGGAATTACGGGCTTTCGAGCTTCGACCGCCGCCACGTGCTGAAGGTGAACTGGCAGTATGATCTGCCCGGCATCGCGAGCGCTCCGGCCCTCGTCAAAGCCGCCACCAGCGGATGGGCGGTATCCGGCATCTACACGGCTGTTTCGGGCGCGCCGCTCGGCGTGGGCTTCGGCACCGTGAATTCGGTCGATATCACCGGGTCGCCGACCAACGGGTCACGCATCGATGTGACCGGCAACCCGGTGCTCCCGCGCGGCGAGCGCAGCTTCTACCGCTGGTTCGACACCAGCGTCTTCGCGCGGCCCGCGATAGGGACGTTCGGTAACTCCGCCCGAACCGTGGTCACGGGACCAGGCACGAACAACTTCGACCTGTCCGCCTTCAAGAACTTCCGCGTGAAGGAGCGCTTCGAAGCGCAATTCCGCGCCGAGTTCTACAACGCGTTCAATCACACCCAGTTCTCGGCGGTCGATACGACGGCGCGCTTCGACGCGCAACTGCGGCAGGTGAATACACAGTTCGCGCAGGTGACCGCAACGCGGCCCGGCCGGCGCATCCAACTGGCTTTGCGGCTTTCCTTCTGAGAAAGGCCTGTTGCAAGAGTGGGCGGGATCACCGGCGCGCGCTCGGGAGAGCGTGCTGGCGATCGTGGCGGATCATCGCCGCAATACTTCGATAAGCAGAACCAGCGATCGCAGGAAGATTGGCTCTGTTGGCTCTGCCCGTTCTGGTGTGCGCAGCGGATGAGCGGATGACGCCGCTTGTGACCGATCGTCTACGGGCCGGTGAACCGGTGTTGGTACCCGCGATGGCGCGCTGTCCGTGTACGGCGATCCGCGGCATCGAAAGTGAAATGCCAAAACGGTCCAACAATTCCGCGTTGGAATCCGCCATAGACGGCTTATGCACCTCAACACGTTACCCTAGCTTGACATTTGTTTTCCTATTGGACTAACATTTAAAGAAAGATGTCCGCCAGAAAGAACGGCCCCGCTCCTGACGACGCCACGCCCCTGTTTGAGAGCGTCATGAAAGAGATCGAAAGGTGCTTCCGCACCAAAAGACTCCGCCCCGGCTCCAAACTCCCCCCCGAGCGCGAACTGGCCGCCGAGTTCGGCGTCAGCCGCCACACCCTCCGCGAAGTACTCAAAGCACTGAATCTCTTCGGCATCATCCGCTCCCGCGCCGGTGACGGAACCTACGTCCAGCGCTCCCTGTCCGGCTTGGTTGCCAAGGCCATCGGCCTCAGTGCCTTGCTCGAAGACGTGAATTACATGGATGCCTTCAACACACGATTAGCCATCGAGCCGACGCTGGCGCGGATCGCTGCCGGCAAGGCACGCCGCGAACACCTCGAAATGATGCGTAGGGAAATTCACGAAATGGAATTGAGCCTCGGGAAGGTGCAAGAGTACACCCGGCATGAAGTCGCCTTTCACGAACTGATTGTTACCGCCGCGGACAACCCTATCCTGAAATCGGTGATGACCGCGGTCGCCGGCCTGTTGCTCGAGGCGCGCCTGACGATCACCTACGAGCGAGTGGATCGCGACGACTTGGCTCTGCACGCGCGCATCCTCGATGCCATCGAGGCGCGCGACCCGGATGGCGCTTTCGCCGCCATGGCTCACCACCTGAATGTCAACCGCAAGTACTACGAGGCTTACTTCCGAAAGAAAACTCGCGAAACGGAAAGTCAGGAGGAATCCGCCGCCGTGGTCGCGTAAGGGGAAGAACAGGAAAGAACGTGGACTCCGGAGTTACCAGAAGGACATTCACCGCCTCGGCCGTGACGGCCATCATCCATCGGACCGGCCTGTTGCCGCTCACCATTCCTTTCGCTTTCGGACAGTCCGGGGCGCCGGCGCCAAAGCCCGAGCCAACCTGGGTGGACTCTGACCGCTCCGTGCCCCGGGGCATGCGATTCCACACTTTCTTCAGCAAGTCCACCGGAGGCGAGGTGAGCTATCTTCTCTACCTTCCACCCGCCTACGAGGAATCCCCGCAAGCAAGATATCCCGTAGTCTACTGGCTGCACGGCCTGAACGGAAGCCAGCGCAGCGCCGCGAGCTTCGTCAGACACCTGGACGCCGCTATCCGCGAGCGCCGCTCCCCCGCCATGATCGCTGTGTCGGTGAACGGAATGCGCGACAGCCGCTACGTCGATTCCTACGACGGAAAGTATCCCGTCGAGAGCATGATCGTCAAAGACCTCATCCCGCATATCGACCGCACTTATCGCACTATCAATAAGCGCGAGGCGCGGGCGATCGAAGGCTTCTCCATGGGAGGATTCGGAGCCGCCCACATGGGATTCAAATACCCCCATCTGTTCGGCCTCGTCTCGATCGTTGCCGGCGCGCTGCTCGATGACGGGGACGCCGCGACGATCCATCCCGAGCTATACCAAAAGAACTTCGGTGCAAACAGGGATTACTATCATTCCAATAGCCCCTGGGTGCTCGTGGAAAAGAACACTGCGGCGATCCGCGGCCGGATGGCTGTCCGCATCCTGGTGGGCGATCAGGACCGGTTACTCGAGCGAAATCGCAACTTCTCGGCCCTGCTCAGCCGTTTGCGCATCTCCCATCACTACCTCGAGATCCCTTCGGTTGGCCACGAACTTACGCGCCTCTACGACCAGCTTGACTCCGCCGCCTTCGATTTCTACTCCGGAAATCTTCCCAGGTAAACGCACGCCTGACTTCTCAACGACGAAGCGCGCAACTCCCTCGCTCGCGCCGTCTTCTTTTACCGCCGTGAGGCGCGGTCTACAACCACACCATTCACGAATCCCTCCGCCGAACGTTCCTTATCAGTCCTGCAACGACCAGCCCGGAACCAAGAAGTAGCATGGTGGCGGGTTCAGGAACCGGCTCGGGCGCGTCGGCGGAATACCAGTAGTCGAAGCCGCTATCTTGACCAATCAACGGAAGGTAGGCGTCTGAGGGCACTGGAACCTCATTCCCCAGGCTGTCGAAAGCCCGGACACCGGTGATCCCCAGCCATGTCATGGTATGGCTGAAATCGGCGTTGGCAAAGATCGTGGTGTTGCTGCCTGGGACATAAGTCTTACTGCCAAAGGTAGAGGCGGTGGCCAGCAGTTCCAGACCAAACGCCGAATCCCTGTGGACAGTGAAGGAGCTTCTGATGATCCCGTTCCACATTCCATTTTTCGAGACTCGACCATCCGAGTACTGAGTCCAATCTCCACTACCACTTGAGTCACCAAGGCGATAGCTGTAGTCTAAGCTCGCTTGGCTGCCGGCCGCACCAAGACCGGCGGAGGTCGTTACCATATTGCCGGACACCGAGACCTCATACTCGAATAGAAACGTTTCGCCCGGACTAAGCCATGACACGGGCCAGGCCGGAACCACTGACTCGATGATGCTGCCCCTTGCGGTAGACGATACGTGACCGGAACTCCAGTTGGTCATATTATTGATGCTTGCCAAGGCAAACAAAGACAGGTTTCCGCCGCTGGCTGCGGCATTCGACTTCAGGGTGATATCTCCAGCTACGAATTCCTGCGCAAACGTCGCGCCTGTGGGGCTTACCGAGGAAATGCCTGGAGGGCCCGCGGGATAGAACTCCTGCGATACCGACCCGGTGGCGGAAAAAGCGCTCGCGCGAACTGGGGTGGGACAACTCAGTGTTGCGAGGATCAAGCCGAGGACCGGCACAACGACGCGCGCGACGGCGCCGTTCCTCATAGAAGGCCGTGGATAGCTCTCCGCGTCCTGGTCGGCAAAGCCGGCCCGGCCGTTGACGGTCAGCACGAGCGTCATCCTCTCTTCTCTGTTCATGCAACACCTCCTTGTGCGCTGAGCATGCGAATCTCACTCGGTACGGCGCGTGCGATGGCCCCCGCGGTCCTTCAGCCCTGGGGGCCTTGGGATCCCGCCCCCCCAGGGGCCCTTGTGGCCCGGCGGCGCCCAAAGTCACGTCCACCTCCGCGGCTGTTGAATTTCCGCCTTATACTCACGTGCGATGAACACACGAAGAATGGACACCAGGAATCAGAGCGGCCAGTACCATGACCGGCCAGTACCATTCCGCTCGCAGGTCGTGAAGCTCATGCCTCCCCTCCTCAACAGGCTTCTGATCCGTGCTGATTCCCCTACCATCCCTGCGCCCTCCGCGGGTAAAGAACTACCTCATACCTTCACGGTCCTAACTGCGCAAAGAGCAATCATCTCCCACCCCCTCGCTGGCCCCAACTCCTAAAACTCTGCGGCCTCTGCGCCTCTGCGCGAAAATTTGTTACCTGCACCGCTCGCGCCCGAAAAACGCTCTCCCCTGTATGGATCAACCCATTTAGGGCTTTGCGAGAAGCCCACAACCAAATGCAAATAATTTCACGCATCCCAAACCACAGATACCGCATCTCTTCTCAGTCTTTATATTCTCTGCCCCTCTGCACGCCCCCACCCGCCCTGTATCCTGAAGTCGAGTCGAGACTTCGACATCGAAAGAGGCACAACATGTCCGATTTGGAAAAAAAGCAACAAATCGCCCGCGAAAACGGAAAGAAATCCAAGGGCCCCATCACCCCCCGAGAGCAAAAACGTTCCTCCCTCAACGGAATCACCCACGGCCTCGCTTCCAAGTGCGTTGTCCTCGCCAACGAATCGAAGAACGCCTATGACCAGTTTGCCGCCCAATACCAGCAGGAATGGCATCTCGTCTCCCTTACCGAAAGCCACCTCCTCGCCCAAATGGTCAACTCCTGCTGGCGTCTCTGCCGCATTTGGTCCATCGAAACCGCCCGCATTCGTGCGCAATCGCGGCCGCGTGCTCAACCGTGACCAGTTGTTGGATGCCGCCTGGGGCCGGGGCGTGGCGCTCAATGACCGCGTGGTGGACAACCAGGCGCAATCCAACTCTATGTGGCGATCACGTCGCAGCACAAAAATGACCCCGCTGCGGCGGCCATGGCGCTGGTCCACACGGCAGAGTGCTATCAGAAATTGGGAGACGGCGAGTCGCGGAGGATACTATGAGCGCGTTGTGCGTGAGCAGCGTCGCAATGCTCTATTCTGCTCATCCCGCTAGCCGGCGGTGAGCCGCGTGAGATTTCTCATGGCGCGAACTGCCGGTTCAGACCCGGTTGGACTCCGGATAGCCGCGCGGTGCTCGTACTCAGGCAGAACGGCGATGTCAGCGAACTCTGGCTTGTTCCTGTCCGCGACGGTGAGCCTCGCAAGCTGAATATTGATATGAACATCTGGCCAGGTTCCACAGCGGCTTCCGCGTAAGCCCCGACGGTCGGCGCATTGCATTCCTGGCGGGAAAGGCCATACCCGAAGTCTGGGCATTGGAGAACTTCCTGCCAACGCTGGCCGCGAAAACATGATGCCTCTACTCTGCCGCCCATTGGCGGAGCGGAAGATCGAACTCGACCGCCGGATGCGCTTCAACCGGCGGTCGTCGCGCATCGGCTATGCCGAAGTTCAAGAACTTCGGGCAGCCGAAGTTCAAGAACTTCGGGCTATGGCGCCTGTTCGATGCCTGAACCATCAAGCGCTCCTCTCATTTCACCTATCGAAGCTGGCAGTGTATGCTTTGAAGAGAAGGCCTCCGAAATAAACATCAGAAACGAGATTCTTACAAGGGTAGATCAACTGACTCCGGATATGCAGGAACGAGTACTCCGGTTCGTGGCCTCCTTGTCGGCATCCACGTCTCCAGGTGAGAGCGGTGCGGCCATGCGTGAATTTGCCGGTTCACTCGACGCAGTTTCCGCCCGTCAAATGATCGAGGCCGTCGAGGAGGACTGTGAGCGGATTGACACAAGCGAATGGTAGGTTCCTGCTCGACACAAATATTGTGATCGCTCTGCTTCTGGGAGACAACGGTGTTCTCTCGCACTTGGATGATCTCGGCGAGTTCTCTGTGCCGGTGGTCGTGATCGGAGAATTGTTTTTCGGAGCGGCGAAGTCTGGGCGCCCCGCCGAAAACGCCTCGGTGGTCGAACGGAGCGATTAAGCAACAGCTAAAGACAAGAGGGCGGCCACTTCCCGAAAATGACATCTGGATCGCTGCTATGGCCGGATGTCACCAGATGATCCTCGTAACCCGCAACCGCCACTTCCTGGAGATTGACGGTCTGACCATTGCGAATTGGGCAGTCTGCCTGTAAGGGGCGTTCCGGCAGAAAATCCAGGGTCCGCGGAACATGGCAAAGTTCGACTCAATACCTCGGCGTCTCTGCGCGAAAAATTACCTGCACCTTTCGCCGCTCGCACCCGAAAAAAATTCTCTCCTGTAGGGCGTGCCTACTTTACGACGACGGAGAAGCCACATTGAATCAATTACATAGAGGCTTTATCGACCTTTTCATCTGAAGCAAAGCGCCGGGATATGATCATATCCCGGCGCTTTGCTTCAGTTTCGGTCCACCGATTGGAGTTCGGCGAGGTGAGCCAACGCTGAGCGAGAATGCCGTTCCAAGCGGTCCAGGAGTTTCCTCAACTTGCGATATTGCCGAATGGCGTTTCGGTACAAAGGCGCGGCCTGTGTGGGGAGCCGTACATTGACCGTCTTGTTGTCGCGCTTGAAGGTGCATTCGAAATAGGGGCCATGGCGTTTGGCGGGGCTGCCCTGACAGGCGCATCCCTTTTTGCCGCACTTCATCATCCGCTTCAGGAGTGTTCCCTTGCAGAAATAATCCAACGCGGTGAGTTCGTGTTTCAGCGTGGCGAAACGTTGGGCGTCGGAGCGGATCCGCTTGGCGAGTTGGGTCCGGGAGGTAGGTTTCATAAACACTGTTCCTACGGTATATAGCATCGTAGGATTATGACAGCTGCCACTCCACTCGCGCCTGCTGCCCCCATTCCGGTTGTCTTCCCCATCAGCCCGCCGATCTCCACCGCCTGCACCGCAGCTTTGCAGGCGTTCTCCTCGCTGGAGGCCTGGCTGCCGGCTCCGGCTACCCTACAACTCCCGTTGCACCAGATCGAACTCCAACAGGAACTCCGTGGACGTCAACTCCTCCGCATCCTTCTCCAGACTCACGTCCGGCAGCGCGGCACCGGCGATGTAGGCCCGGCCCTGGTGGTCGCCGCCCAGCCGGCTACCGCTCTGTTTTCACAGCGCCGTCTCCAGCGCCGTACACTGAAGACCATCTTCGGCCCCATAGACATCGACCGCACCGCTTATTGCCACGACGGTGCGGAAAGCATTCATCCGCTCGATGAAGCCCTGCAGTTACCGGCACGATCCTTCTCCTACGAACTGCAGAAACGCAGAAACGCATGGTCAAGGCGGCCGTTCAAGGCCCCTTCCGCGAATCCATGCAACGCATTCAAGAGGCCGCCGGTCTCACCGTCCCGATGCGCAGTCTGGAACAGATCCTCGGGGACGCCGCCCAGGACTTCGATGCCTTTTACCACCAGCGTCTCCCCGTTGCTTGCCAACCAACTGCTTCCAAACTGCTTCCATTCTGGTTGCCGCCGTCGACTGTAAAGGAATTCCCATGGTCAAGAAAGACCGCACGCAGAAACCCGTCCGGCGAACCAAGGGTCAAAAGGCCAACCGCAAAAGAATGTCCACCGTGGCCACGGTGTTTAGCCGCACCCCCTGGATTCGCACGCCGCAGCAAGTGGTGGAAAGTCTGTTTCGCATCGCCCCCCTCGACAGCGCCAAAGCCGCCGCTACTCCGCCGCCTCCACGGCCGGAGAACAAGCGTGTCTGGGCCAGCCTGTTGAAGGGGAAGTCCGTGCTCATTGATGAGGTGGTTGAGGAGGTGATTCGCCGCGATCCCGGCAACCTCCAAACTCACGTCGCGCTAACCGACGGGGAGCGGGCGCTGCAAATCCTCGTCAGCAACAAGATGAAGGTTACGCTGATTCTGGATTTGCTCCATGTGCTGGAGAAGGTTTGGAAAGCCGCTCATGTTTTTCACCCCGAAGGCAGTCCCGAGGCGGAGTTGTA
>JADLBD010000058.1 GCA_020847975.1 Bryobacterales bacterium
AAAACATCCAGGAGGCATTCCTCAATAATGCCCGCAGGGACAAGACATTTCTCACCATCTATCTGATGAGTGGGGTGAAGCTGAGTGGCCGGATCAAAAGCTTCGATAAGTATTCCGTCGTGCTCGAAACCAATAACCAGGAGCAACTGATATTCAAGCACGCCATCTCGACGGTGGTGGTGCCGAAGTCTGCTCATAGCGGTGGGTATCTGGGAGCGCAAGCCGCGCCTGCCTCACCCGCGCCGCTGCCACCCCCGGAGGCGGAATAGATCAGAATTCTGAAAGACACCGCCGGCTCCACATCGGAACGGGCAGTTCTGGTTGGCATCGACTGGAAGTCCCGGACGAAGCCGGTTCCATGCCGGAGTGAGGCTGGGGCGGAAGAATCTCTGGAGGAATTGGCTTCGCTGGCGGCTACTGCCGGCGCCACGGTGGTTCAGACTGTCATCCAATCCCGCCAGGCTCCCGATCCCGCCACGCTGATTGGCTCCGGGAAGGTTCAAGAGATTCACGGGATGGTGGAGGGTTTTGAAATTGACACAGTGATCTTCGATCACGACCTGACACCCACGCAACAGCGAAATCTCGAGAAGGCTCTGGATGTCAAAGTGTTGGACCGCACGCAACTCATTCTCGACATCTTTGCCTCGCGCGCACGCACCAGGGAGGGGCAGTTGCAGGTGGAACTGGCGCAAATGAACTACCTGCTTCCGCGCCTGGCGGGGCGAGGGGTGCAGATGTCGCGTCTGGGCGGCGGAATTGGAACGAGGGGGCCCGGGGAAACGCAGTTGGAAACGGACCGCCGGAAAATCTATCGCAAGATCAAGAAGATTGAGGAAGAATTGGAGGCGGTGAAAGCGGGCCGTGCGATCCAGCGGCGGCAGCGTGTCGAGGTTCCGCTGTCCACGCTGGCGCTGGTGGGATACACGAACGCGGGAAAATCGACGTTGTTCAACCGTTTGACCGGGGCCGGAGTGGAAGCCGACGCGCGCCTGTTTGCGACGCTCGACCCGACGGTGAGAAAGCTGCAACTTCCCTCGCGGCGGCAGGTTCTTCTGAGCGACACGGTAGGGTTCATCCGGAACCTTCCCACCACGCTGGTGAAGGCGTTTCGGGCGACGCTGGAAGAAGTGCGCCAGGCGGCGGTGTTGCTGCATGTGGTCGATGTTTCCTCGACGCTCGCGGCCGAACACACGGAACAGGTGCTCGATGTTCTGCGGGAGATCGAAGCCGATACCAGCCCGCAGATTCTTGTGCTAAACAAAGCGGACCTTCTTCCCGACGGACTCGTACAGGCAGAGACAGCGGCGGCGCGATTGCTGGGCGAACGCGCCGAGGCGGTGAAGGCTCGCGCCGCCGCTGTCTCCGCGCGAACCGGCGATGGGATTCCGCGGCTGCTTGAATTGATTGACGAGATTCTGGCGGGCGAGGAGATCACGCCGATCCGGTTCCGGATTCCGGCCGGCGACGGCGCGGCCATCAATCTGGTACATGAGCGTGCACAGGTTCGCGAGGTAGTGTATAAGGAGGAGTACTGTGAATTGACCGCGGATGCGCCGGAGTCGTTGCGCCGGCGCCTGAGGGAGTTTGTAGTCGAATGAAATCAGGGCGGCATGAACGTTCCAAATAGCCTGACCCTTCTCAGGATATTCTTCGTTCCACTGCTGGTGGCGGCGCTGGTGGCCGAAAGCCGCACGATCGAAGTGGGCGGCTATGTGCTCCGCAATGAGCACATCGCCCTTGCTATTTTCTGGTGCGCGGCGGCGACGGACCTGCTGGACGGCTACCTGGCGCGGCGGTGGAAGCAAATCACGACGGTGGGGACGCTGCTCGATCCCATAGCCGACAAACTGCTGATCAGCAGCGCGTTGATTTCGCTGGTCCAGGTGAAGGTGATCGCCGGCTGGATGGCGATTCTGGTCATCGGCCGCGAGTTCGCGGTGACGGGCCTGCGGAGCATCGCGGCGGCCAGCGGCATCACGATCAAAGCGAGCGACCTCGGCAAGACAAAGATGCTTGCGCAGGTGATTGCCATCTCGCTGCTGATGGTGAGTATTCAATATCGGGAGATGTACTCTTTCGCGATGCTGTGGATGTGGGGGGTGGTGTTCTTCGGCGTGGCCTCGGCGGTCCAGTATTTCCTGAAGTTCTGGAGACTGCTGGACCTTGACGTCAAGACGCGCCGCCGCCAGGAGCTTCTGAGGCTCGACCGGCAGCGGCGGCGGGCGGCAAGGGCAACCCAAAGAGATGCGGCGCGGCAGGCCCGGGAAGCATCTTTGAGTGGCAATCATTAGAAGGTCCGGCGTCTACGATCTCTTCCAGCAGGCGCTGCGCCGCGGACGCGTGATGCGGGGGACGATGGGGCCGCTGATCGAGGAAGAGGGGGTGCGCGCCCGCTATTGCCTCGAATGCGAGGCCGGAACCGTGATTTCCGCCGAATACGAGTGCACGACGTGCGTCACGCTGGTCGCCTTTTGCGAACACCTGCGGCAATGGGCTCCCGGCCACACGATCGAGGACGCCGCAGCGCTTGGATATGAGGAATTGCTGGCGCTGTTCCCGGAAGTGCCGCCGGGACGCAGAGACCGCGCCAGGTTGGCGCTGCGTGCATTGCAAGCGGCTTTCCCTTTATGATGAATGGCATGAAAGTCGCCTATATCTTTTCCACGCAGGGCCATTCGGTTTCCTATAAGCTCGGCAAGATGATTCTTCCGCAACTCGAGGAGGGGAGGCACGGGGTGGATGTGGCGGGCATGTTCTTCTTCGAGGACAACTGCTATGTGCTGACGAAAGGGAATCCGATTGGCGAACGGCTTGCCGCAGTGGCCCGGAAGACCGGGATGCTGCTGATGTGTTGCGACCAGTGCTGCTATGAACGTGAGATCGCCGGCAAACTGATCGACGGAGTTCCGATCGGTTGTTTTCCTGATCTGTACAAAGCGCTTTCCGGAAACATGCCGGACCAGGTCATCACACTATAGGCGCTGTTGCGGTAGAGTGCTCCCGCCACGTGGTACTGTGAAGTTTTCATGGAGCAACCCAGGTCCACTTCCCGAGTCCTCATCGTAGATGACGAAGAATCGCAGCGGAGCGCGCTGGCGGCAATGGTCGCCTCGTGGGGCTTTGCGACGGTGACCGCCGGAGACGGCGTGGAAGCGCTCGAGAAGCTGAGCGAATTCACGCCAAACGTCCTGGTGACGGATCTGATGATGCCGCGGATGGACGGGAAGGCGTTGCTGCGGCAGATGGCGGCGCAGGGGCTGAGCATTCCGGCGCTGGTGTTGACCGCGTTTGGGAATCTGGAGACGGCGCTCGAGACGATTCACGACCTGGGGGCGTATTGGTTTCTCGAGAAGCCGATTCAGCCGCGGGAGCTTCGCATGCTGCTCGAGCGGGCGACGGCGCAAAGCAAGTTGGCCGAGAAAGCGACGCGGCTCGAGCAGCAACTGAGCTATCAAGGCGTTCTTGGCGAACTCGTGGGCGGTTCCCGGTCCATGCAGCAGGTGTTTGCTTTGATTCGCCAGGTGGCTCCCAGCCGGGCGGCGGTGTTGGTGACGGGTGAAAGCGGCACTGGCAAGGAACTGGCGGCGCGCGCCATTCATACCCTCAGCCCACGCGCCGATGGTCCGTTCGTCGCCGTCAACTGCGCGGCCCTTCCGGAGACCCTGATCGAGAGCGAATTGTTCGGGCACGAGAAGGGCGCTTTCACAGGCGCGCTGGAACGCCGCGCGGGGTGTTTCGAATTGGCGCACAACGGAACGCTGCTGCTGGATGAAATCGGCGACATGCCGTTTCCCACGCAGGCGAAACTGCTGCGTGTGCTCGAGGATTCCAAGGTTCGCCGCCTGGGCGGCAAGAGTGAAATGACCGTGGATGTGCGTGTTGTGGCGGCCACAAACAAACCGCTCGAGGAGACGATCAAGAAAGGCAACTTTCGGGAAGATCTCTTTTACCGGCTGAATGTATTTCCGATTGCTCTGCCTCCTTTGCGTGAGCGCAAGGATGACATTCCCCTGCTTTGCTCCACACTGATTCATGACTTGAACCGCAAGCATGGATGCCACGTAGCGGAATTGTCCGGGCAGGCCGTGGAGCGGCTGATGCAGCATTCCTGGCCGGGCAACGTGCGGGAACTACGCAACGTTCTGGAACGCGCCGTGATTCTTGCCGGCGAGGGAACCATCACAGTGACGCACCTGCCTATGCAATTTCAAGGCACGGAGAGCGCACTTCCGGCCATCGATACCGGCTCCGGCTCCCTGGTATCGCTTCCCGTAGGGATCACGATTGATCAGGCGGAACGGGCTCTGATCGAACTCACGCTGCAGCACACGAAGAACAACAAGACGCGGGCGGCGGAAATACTGGGGATCAGCCTGAAGACCTTGTTCAACAAGCTGAAGGGTTATGGCGGGTCGGACTCCGAGGAAACGAATGCGAACTGAAGGACAAAGAAGAAGGGGTTGGTCCGCCGCTTGCATGGCGAACTCATAACGAAATGTCGCTGAGAACGCGGCTCCTGGTCCTCATCGTCCTGTTGGTCACGGTCATCGTGACGCTGTTGTCGGCAATGAATCTGGACAGCCTGGTGAGGAATTGGTCCACGGGTGTCATGGAGCGGTCGGAACTGGTGGCCCGGCAGGTGAAGAGCGTGGTGCTGGCGCGCATCGGCGAGCGGTCGGCGCAGGTGATTCCTCCTCCTCGCACGCTCGAAGAGAACAAGCTGCTTTGGACGCGGATCGTCTCCAATGATCAGGAGCTCGAGGAACTGATTCGCGCGACCATGACGAATGCGAGCATGATCGTGGAGATCAACGTATCGGGTGAACTGGGGGAGATCCTGGTGACTTCGAACCCGAGCCGGAAGGGAAAAATCATCCGGAACCTGCACTTGTTCGAGGAATGGAGATCGAGGGAGATGACCGGCAGGCTGTTCGAGTTGTCGCGAGGGCAGCAGGATTATGAGGTTACCCTGCCGCTCGGGGTGCCGCAGCAGAAGCTGCCGATTTTCACCATTCAGGTTGTAGTGTCGAGCGTCTTTCTGCGGGACGCCATTCTGCCGCAGGTGTACAAACTGGGGCTGGTATCGGTGGTGTCCTTGCTGCTCTCCATTCTTCTCGGGGCCTTCTCCGCCAATCTGGCGATTGGGCCGCTCACCAGCATCAGCAAGGAGCTGGACCGCATTGCGAGCGGGGGCCAGAACCGCGACGAGAAAGAAGCGCTGGGGAAGACTCGAGAACTGGCAATTGTCCAATCGAAGCTGAACCTGCTGGGGCAGCAGATTCGAGGCGCCCAGGAGGATGCCACGCACATGCGGAGCAACATTGAATCGCTGATGGCCCGCATGGATGACGCGGTACTGCTGTTCGACAAGTCGGACCAGTTGATCATGGCGGGGCCGGCGGCGGAGCGGATGCTGGGCGTCAACATTGCCCGGATCACGGGCAAGAAGCTGGAGGAGATTTTCCCTGCCACCTCGCCGCTCGGAAGCGCGATCCAACAGTCGATCCGGCTGGGGAAAGCGGCGCACGATTACCTGGTGAATCTCGAAAGGGAAGGGAAGCCGGGCGCGCGGCTGCTGATGAGCGTGGATCCGCTGGCGGACCGCAGCGGGACGCTGATCACTCTGCGCGATGCCGAATCACGGCGGCAATTGGCGAGCCAGATCGACATTTCGCGCCGGTTGGCGGCCATCAGCCGCCTCACGGGGGGCGTGGCGCATGAAATCAAGAATCCGCTGAATTCGATCGCCCTGCGGCTGGAACTGCTGCGGAGCCGGCTGGCGGAGCAGCATCCGGACGCGCACGGGGAGATCGACGTGATCTCGCAGGAGATCCGGCGGCTGGACCGGGTGGTAAAAACGTTTCTCGATTTCACGCGGCCCGTGGACTTGGCCGTGGAGGAAGTGGATCTCGCCGCGCTTGCCCGGGAAGTGACCTCGCTGGTGAGACCCCAGGCGACGATGCACAAAGTGAATCTGCAGTTTTCGGCTGAACCGGAGAAAATTGTGATTCGCGGCGACCGCGACCTGCTGAAGCAAGCCATTCTGAATGTCGTGATGAACGGAATCGAGGCGATGCGGTCGGGCGGCAACCTGGTGGTGAAGGCGAGCCTGAGCGCCGAGCACGGAATCCTGATGATTCAGGACGACGGACCGGGAATTCCGGAGGGAAACAAGAACAAAGTATTCCAGCTCTATTTCACTACCAAGGAGAAAGGTTCCGGCATTGGACTTGCGATGACATTCCGGGCAGTTCAGCTTCACAATGGTACAATCGATTTCACCAGTGAAGCGGGCAAGGGAACTGTGTTCCGGCTGCAGTTTCCGGTGTCGGCCCAGTTTGCCTGATCGCCAGTATTTGGATTCCATGACAAGTCGTACCAGTTGCTGGATGTTCGCGGCAGCCCTCGTGGTGCTGGCTCCCGCTTGTCACAGGAAGCATCCGCGTACTCCTCCGCCTGCTCCGGTGGTGCTTCCCCCCACTGAGCCGCCGAAGGAAGTGCCCACGCTGCCGTCGGCTCCAAAGATCCAAACTCCGCCGCCGGAACAGCCTCCGGTGAATGTCAAGGTGGAGGCGCCGCCGCCGCCGGTTCCTCAGAAGAAGCGGCGTACGCGAGGTTCCAAGAAGGCGGAAGCGAAGGTAAGCGAACCTCCGGCAGTGGAGAATACTGTTCCGGCGACCCCGGCGCCCATCGCAGTGCCAAGGCTGGGGCAGATTCTCACGCCCGAAGAGACGAAAGACTATACCCGGCGGTTAGAGACAGCGCTCGATCATGTGAAGAGCGCGTTGGTAATCATCGAGGGGAAGGCGTTGAACCGGCAGGATAAGGAAACAGCGGATCGGATCAGGAGTTTCGTCGCGCAGGCGGAGCAGGCGCGGGATCAGGATCTCGTCAGCGCGGTTAGCCTAGCTGAACGAGCGGACCTTCTCTCGCGGGACCTGCTCGACCGCCTACGCTAATGGGCAGAGGCGTGAGGGAGGAGACGCTACGCTCTACCGCAAGTGCGCCGAAGTGAGTGCGGAGGAAGGCTCGACCTCCGGCGCG
>JADLBD010000059.1 GCA_020847975.1 Bryobacterales bacterium
ATCTTCCGCGACTCGATATAATCGGCCACGCGTCCCGCCCATCCCGTCGGGCTGTTGCCTTGCGCCACCGAAGTCTGCCACTGCAACTGCTGGTCGGAGTGCGAAAACAGGTTCATCGGAAGCGGCGCCTGCTGCGCCTGATACACGGCGCGCGTCACCGGCTGCACCAGCGGTCCCACGTTCGCCACCACGGCCAGCTCTTTCGACGAAAACAGATCCGACAGCTCCGCCAGCTTCCCGTGGAAAGCGTACGGCGCGTTCGCCGCGCTATAGACTGTGGGGGCCAACTGCGACGCCGTAAGCGCCAGGCCGCCTCGAATGGATGTGTAAGCCTTGAAGCTTGCGTCATCCATGGGAACGATAGTGTTGTTGGAATCGTTGCCGCCGAACAGAAAGACGCATACCAGCGCGCGATAATCGGAGCCGCTCTGCGCCATGGCGGGCAGCAGCCCAAACGGCCGCAGCGCCAATGTCCCCACGGAAGCGGTCGCAACCCGTACAAATCCTCGTCGTGTAATCATTGCTGTCTTCCTCCTCCTTACTGAAGCACCTGGTATTCGCTTGATGTCAGGACGATGTACAGCGCGGCCTGCGCCTTGGCCCTGGGCGTGCCCGCTGCATCAGCCGCATCCTTCGCCGCCTGCCTGAGCGCCCGCGACATCCCGCTATGCACGAAAACGTAGCTGATGGAATCGAGCAGATCGTCCGCATTTCCGGCCCTGGCGATAAACGGCGACAGATCGAGCGTGGTGGAGCCGTCGAGCTTCCCGTAGATCGCCGTGTTGACGGTATCGGCGCGATCGGCGGCAGTCTGCGTCGAATAGATCTGGAATTCCGGGCCGAGCAGCCCGCCGGAAATGCGGCTCATTGGCGAGAAATAGCTGAATACGCTGGGCGCGTTGAACAGGTTTTCGCCCAATGCGGCGGCGTAGCGATTGAGGCCGTTCGCGGAAGCGATGGTTGCGTTCAGCCCGCGCGCCAGGTTCGACAGGAAGAGAACCGGCTCACGAAGATGGCCGAACGTTGCGCTCCCGGCAGCGGCGGGATTGTCGCCGGAGCGGGCTTCGCTGTCCGTGAGAATCGCGATAATGACCGATTTCATGTCGCCCTGGGTGCTCGTAAACACTTGAGACACGCGCCGGATGTACGCCGGGCTCGGATTGCTGGTGACCATGTGCTGGATCAGTTGCCGGCAGACGAATGGCGCCATCGTTGGCTGCGCCATCAAGGCATCCAGCACGCTTTCCAGATCCTGCTCCGCGCTCTGCCCGGCGGGAATGGTGATGTTGTGGAAGATCGCCTTGGACGTGACGTCGTGCTGGGCCTCCACCGCGATCATCCGGCCGAGGTAATACGGTGGATTGTTGATTCTGGAGGCGGCGCCCGGCGCAACCGGATAGGTCCAGCCGGTCAAGACCTTCGCCATGTTGGTCACCACGGCCTGATTGTAAGTGGGCACTGGTTGATGACTCGAGTCCAGCACCGGGCTGCCGTCGGGGTTCAGTTCGATCAGCCCCAGCGTAAAGAGCTGCATTAGTTCACGCGCGTAATTTTCGTTGGCGGCAGTGCCTTTCGCGGGATTCGCTTTGCGGTTGTTTGCCACGTTCAAGTAAGTCCCCATGGCGGGGCTGAGTGTTACGGCTTTGATGATGTCGCGGTAATTGCCGAAAGCATTGTCCCGGAAGATTCGCCAGTATGGCGGAAAGGCGTATGCGGGACGGACCGACACCTGCGAAACCACCCATATCTGAGACAGAATGAACGCCACGCGCTGGCGCAGTTGATCCCGCCCGTTCACGGCATTCACGAAAAACGCCGCCTGCACCGGCCCGAGATTGCCGTTTGACTTTCCGGCGGAGTCGAGTATAGGCTGGTCGGGTAAATCCGACGGTTCGGCTGCGAACTGCGCCCCCAGCCAGTCCGGGATGCCCGATCGTGTCAGTTCCGAAATCGATTCCGGCGTCGGTCCCCAGGTCGCCTGATCGAGAAAGCGCGCCGCGGCGCGATCCGTCATCACCCGCGCGGCAGTTTGACTGAACCCCACGACCGAGAACATCATCACAGCGAAGATTGTTTTCATGCCTCCTCCGTTGCACAACCATTCGAACACGCGCAACGGCGAGATGTTTCGGTCTATGAGTGAAAGATGGCTGAGAGCGAGTTTCCAAGGGCGGGCATACGCTGAGAATGCCCGCCGCTTTACCGCATTGACAGTATTGTAGTTCGAGTGTCTTCAAGAATCACGATCAGGGCGTGGCTCGCGGCATTACTTCGCGCTCTGAGGGGCCTGGGGGTGGTGACGCTCCATGAAGCGCGCCCTCATGTTTTCATGCAGCCGGTCGAGCTTTGCCCTCTGATCGGGTGTCAGCGCGGCATAGAACTTCGACATGGACTTCAGGTCATTGGCGGCAATCTGAGAGACCAGCGGGCCAATGCTGTTGGCAATCTGCTGCAACTCAGCGTCGGACTTGCCGGCCTTCACGGCCTCGCGCGCCTGCTCGGCCGCCTGCTTGAGTTGTGTGATGGCGTTCTGGTTCGCCTGGTGTGTGGTCTGCCACAGCGCTTTCGCCTCCGCCTGCTGCGATGCGGTCAGATCGAGATAGTCCGTGGCGAACTGAAGCATCCGCTGCCCGCGGTGCATCCCGAAGGGACCGAACCTCGGACCCATCTGCGCCCAGATCACCCCGGAGCCGGCCAGCAATGCCAGCGCAGCTACCACGGCGATCAATACTTTTTTCCGGTTGGACATGGTGTTTGGATAACCTCCTGATTCCGAGGCTAGCGGCGCACTCTTAACCGCAAATGTGATGCCTGTAAGAGTTTGTAAATTCGCATTTACAAATCTTTGCGGCCCGGCCGGGCACGGCATGTTACAGTATGGCCGTGCGCGTGCTTCTCATTGATGACGACACGGAGTTATGCGGCCTGCTCGACCAGTTCCTGCGCCGCGAGGGCTTTGACGTCACTGCCGCGCACGACGGCCTGAGCGGTCTCGAGGCGGCGCGCGCCGGCGCGGCGGACATTGTGGTGCTCGATATCGGCCTGCCCAAACTGGACGGCTTCGGAGTGTTGCGAAAGCTGCGCGAAACCAGCCGCATTCCCGTGTTGATGCTCACCGCCAGAGGCGAGGATATCGACCGCATCGTCGGCCTGGAACTGGGCGCCGACGACTACCTGCCGAAGCCTTTCAATCCGCGGGAACTGAGCGCCAGGCTGCGCGCCATTCTGCGGAGAATGGAGCCGCGCGAAGAGGCCCGCTCCGAGCGGCTCGAGGTGAACGGAGTGCGGCTCGACCCATCCTCGCGGGAAGTGACCCTCGACGGGCAGAAGGTGGAACTGACCACGGTGGAGTTCGACGTTCTCCAGACAATGATGCAGGCGGCGGGCCGCGTACTCTCGCGGGATGCGATCATGGAGGCGCTCTACCAGCGCAAGGCGTCGCCTTTTGACCGCGCCATCGATGTCCACATCAGCCATCTGCGGAAAAAGCTCGAGACCTCGCGCGCCTCCGCGCCTGGGCGCACGCTGATCCGCACGGTGCGCGGCGTGGGGTACCAGTTCTGCCGCAACGCGCGGGAAGCAGACGAATGAACTCGCTGTTCGCCAAGATCCTGCTCTGGCTGGTGGTAACGGCGCTCATCACCAGCCTGGGGTCCGTCGTCCTGATGAATCTTGCCTTGCCTGACCCGGCTCATGCGGGACCGTGGCCCGGCCGCGTGATGCAGTTCACGGCGGATGAAGCGTGGCGTATCTATCGCGTGGAGGGCCCCTCGCAATTCGCTTCGTGGATGAACCGTCTGGAAGAAACCACGCACATGGAAGGTCATCTCGTGAACCGGCAAGGCCGCGACCTGGCCGATGGCGAGGATCGCTCGCGCCTGGTGAGCCGGCTGCGGCACAGCCGCTTCCTTCTGATGCGCGAGCGCGGAAGGCTGCTGTTGGGGCGCCCTACCTCCGACGGCCAGGCCTTCCTGCTGCTCTATCCTCCGCCCCGATTCAGGGCGTTTCCTCTCTTCATCCCCGAGCATATCTGGGTCATCGGCTCGGTCCTGTTGCTCAGCTACTGGCTGGCGCGCTATTTGACGAACCCGCTGCGGCGCGTGGAAGCGGCCGCTGTGCGGCTCGGCAAGGGCGATCTGACCGCGCGCGCGCCCGTGATTCGAAGCGATGAAGTGGGTCATCTGGCCGTAACGTTCAACCAGATGGCGGAGCGGCTGCAGCAACTCGTGGAAGCGCGGCAGCGGCTGCTGCTCGATGTCTCGCACGAGCTTCGCTCTCCGCTGACGCGCCTCAGCGTGGCTGTCGAACTCGCCCGAACCAGCAAGGATCCGGCAAAGGAACTGGACCTCATCCAAAAGCAGGCCGACCGCTTGAATGAACTCGTGGGGAACCTGCTGCAAGTGGCGCGAGCCGAGTCGCATCCGGGTTCCCTCGAGCGCGATCGACTCAATCTGCGCGAACTGCTGGACGACGTGGCCGCGGGGGTCGAACTCGAGGGCGCGGTAAAGGTTTCAGGGCCGGACGCCGTCTTCGTGAAGGGCGACGGCGAACTCCTCCGCCGCGCGGTGGAGAACGTAGTGCGAAATGCTCTTCGTTATGCGCCCGAAGCCACCGCGGTGGAAGTCTCGATCGAGTCCGCCGGCGGCAAGGCCGTGGTACGCATTCGCGACCATGGCCCCGGGGTTCCGGAACAATCCCTGCCGCTGTTGTTTGATGCCTTCTACCGCGTGGAAGGGCAATCCGGCGAAGGAACCGGGCTCGGGCTCTCGATTGCCCGCCGGGCAGTGGAACTGCACGGAGGCTCCATATCTGCCGCCAACGCCAATCCCGGCCTGCTGGTGACCATCGAACTTCCTTCTGTGTGATGTCTGAGGTAAAGCCCCGATTGAATCCGGCGGCGCCGCACCGGCACACTGGGAAGAGGTTTGTGTGACGATTCGGTACTGCGTCCTCTCTCTATTACTGCCGGCGGCCGTTCCACTCGGCGCCCAGCCTGTCATCGGGTCCTGCGCCGTCTTTCCCGCCAACAACATCTGGAACATGCCCGTCGATCAACTCCCGGTGGCGGCAAACTCGGCGACGCTCGTCACTACCATCGGAACAGGCCTCCATCTGCACGCCGACTTTGGCTCTGGCCTCTACCAGGGCGCGCCGATCGGCATCCCTTTCCTTACGGTCTCCGGGTCGCAGACGAAGTACCCGGCAACCTTCACTTACGCCGATGAGAGCGATGCCGGCCCTTACGCGATTCCCTTGAACGCTCCCATCGAAGGTGGCAGCTCGAGCACGGGTGACCGCCACGCGATCGCCATCGACACCGCCAATTGCATCCTCTACGAGTTGTACAGCGCCTATCCGCAGACGGCAGGCTGGCAAGCCGGTTCCGGCGCAATTTTCGATCTCAAGTCGCACGCTCTGCGCCCTGCCGGGTGGACCTCGGCCGACGCAGCGGGCCTGCCGGTCTTCCCGGGGTTGGTCCGCTACGATGAAGTCGCCGCGGGGGAGATCAAGCACGCCATCCGTTTGACCGTGCCGCAGACGCTCAAGGGCTACGTGTGGCCGGCGCGGCACTACGCCTCCAGCCTCACCGATCTGAAGTATCCCCCGATGGGGCAGCGCTTCCGATTGAAGGCATCCTTCGATATTTCCGGCTATCCCGCCGACGTCCAGGTCATTCTGCGGGCATTGAAGAAATACGGCATGATTCTTGCCGACAACGGTTCGGCATGGTTCATTTCCGGAGCGCCGGATTCCCGCTGGAACAACAACAATCTCTCCACGCTGAGCAGCGTCCTGGGCTCGAACTTCGAAGCGGTGGATGACTCCATATTCCTGATAGATCCGGATTCCGGCCGCGCCCGCTCCTGCGATGTGAATGAAGACGGGGCGACGAACGTCGTCGACGTGCAACTCGAGGTGAACGCCGCCCTGGCCATCACCGCCTGCGGATATGGCGACCTGGACGGAAACAGCCGCTGCGATGTGGTGGATGTGCAGCGGACGATCTCGGCCGCACTGGGGTCGGCATGCCGGATCGGCCAGTAGGCAGCAGCGCCGCCGCGTCTACACGAAGAACCCGGGAGACCGGCCCGCCGCCAGACAGTCGCAATGGGTGACGTCCCCGCGCCCCCGAAAGCTTCCGGGAATGGCCGTGGCGATGGTTTCGTTGGGAATCACGGCGTCAGAAATCCGCGCGTGAGGAACACCGCCATCTGCCCGCGCGTGTTGGTGTCGTTCGCACAGTACTGCGTCGCCGTGCATCCGCTGGTGATTCCCAGTTCCTTCATCTTTTGCACATAGGGAAAGAAGACGTTCGAAACGGGAACATCGTCGAACAATGCCGCGGAGGGATAGGGAAACGTATCGGCAAAGGTAATGCCGAGCCGCGCCCGTACCACGAACGCCGCCATCTGCCCTCGCGTCACGGCGGCGTCGGGGCAATAGGTGGTGGCCGTACACCCGTTGGTGACGCCGATTTCGCTCAGCTTCTGGATGTAGGCGAAGTAAGGATGGCCCGGCCCCACGTCCGTAAAATTAGGCTGCGAGGCGAAGGAAAAATTCTCCCCATACAGCGCGCGCACCAGAAACGCCGCCATTTCCGCGCGTGTCATGGGCGCGTCAGGACAGTACTGCGTCCCGCCGCAGCCTGGCGTGATCTTGTTTACCCTCAGAAGCGAAATGGCGTCGAAGAACGGATAGCTTGCGGGCACGTCGGTGAACTGCTCCACGGGGGCAAGGTTCTTCTGGATAAGCGGGAACCATTGTCCGCCCACCACTACCGATCCGGTCCGCGGGCTGGTGTCCTGGTTCGTGCCAACGGAAAAAACAAGCGAGCCCGAACCTGATCCCACAGACAGGCCGGGAAGCGTAACCCAGGTTGGCGCAACGGAGGCGGTCCACTGGCAACCGGAATTGGCGGTGATGTTGAGCTGATTCACCGCCGCCGCGGCAGGCAGCGTCTGATTGGGTCCCGTGAGGCTCACCTGGCAGCCCGCTCCCGGCTGGTTGATGGTGTAGGGAACACTCGCCAGAGTGATGGTAGCGGCGCGCGAAGTCCCGTTCGGATTGGGCTCGATCCGCAATCGCACAATCCCGTTCCCTACCCCCGATACGCCCGAGACGGCGCTGATCCAGAAGATGTTCGAAGCGGCTTGCCAGGCGCAGCCCGTCCCCGCAATGACGTTCACCGCGCGGATGTCGCCGGACGGACTCACCGAGGTGGTAGAGTTCCCCAGAGCGTACGTGCAGGGCGATGCGGGGCCGAACGCGGCGCTCACATTGCGCGCAGCCGTCATGTACACCGCGAGCGGACTCGCGTTTCCCGACACGTCCCCTCCCCAGGCGGCAAGTTGAAATCCGGCGGCGGGCTGCGGCGTCAACTGCGCCACCGAACCGGCATCGTAGAAACCATCCGCGGCGTCCGGACTTGCGGAAACAGAACCCGCCCCGGCGCTGACGCTCGCCGTCAGCTTGTACTGTGTGCGAAATGCCGCCGTGTAGGTCGTGGCCGTCGAAGGAGCCACCACGGTATGGGAGACCGCTCCTCCGTCGCTCCAGGCAGTGAAAGCGTAGCGGGTGGTCCCCGCGCCTTGCGGCGTCACTGCGGCGATGGTGTGCGAAGTCTCCGATACCCACTGGAATGTCTTCGGAGCGATGTAATTGAAGCCGTCCACCGCAATCGTCAAGCCAGGCGGCGAGGTTTGAATGGTCACCGGAGAAAGCAGGGAGGTGAAGGCCGCGGCTACGCTGCGTGGCGCTGACATCGTAAGAGAGAAGTTTGGACTGGCGCCGAAGGCGTCGCCGCTCCATGAGCTGAATGTATAGCCCGGTTGAGCCGAGGCTTGCAATTGCACCACCGACCCGGGAGGGTAGAAGCCGTCGGGCGAATCCGGCGTGGCGATGATGCTGCCCACTCCAGCGGGGCTTGTGCTCGCGGTCAGCAGATAGAACAGCGCAAATGTCGCGGTGTACGCGGCGTTGCCGCTTCCGATGGTGATGGCATGCGTCTGTGGCCCGCCGTCACTCCAGGATTGAAACGTCTGCCGCACTCCTGACGCGGTGAGCGAGGAAACAGCGCCGATGGTGTGCGTGGAATTCGCTTCCCAGGAAAAAACGCGCGGAGACGTATAGGATGTGCCGTCGACGATGATTTGAATTCCCGGCGGATTCGTCGCAATCGTCACCTGGGGCTGAGCCTGCGCGGACAGCAACCCGGACAACAGTATGAGGAATGAGAATTTCACGTGCATTTTTCTCATGAATGCGATTCGAACCAAGCAGTCTAGCAGTCCTCGATGTGGCGATGCAGCATAGAAATGAAGAAAGGGCCGCGTGCCCCATCGGCAAGCGGCCCTCGTCTATCAGGTAGTAGCGTCAGTAAGCGCCGAAGAACACCTTCGTGGTGGCCTTGGCGAACCTGCCGCGCGAATCCGTTACGGTGAGTTCGAAGTTGTACTCACCGAAGGCGAGCGGCGAGAAGCGGACCGTGGGCGTAGCCGTGTCAGCGCCGAGCATCAGCTCCGGCTGCCGGCCAAGCGCGCGCCACGAGAATCCAATCACGAGGCCTTCCGGACTGATCGACTTCGAGCCGTCCAGCTTGACTTCGTTGTTGGTGGTGACCTGGTTCGGACCTGCGTCAGCCACAGGACCGCCGCCGCCGCCCGGAGTCACCTTCACGTCCACGCTCGCAAGCGTCGAATTGCGGCGTCCGAATGCGCGGATGGTGTAGGTGGTGTCCACTCTCGGGTTGACCGTGACGTTGCCGTTAGCCAGCACCGTTCCGATTCCATCGATCGAGACGGAGGTTGCGCCTTCCGTCGTCCATGACAGGACAACCGGCGATCCGGGACTCGGAGAGACCGGCGGATTCGCCGCGAAGCTGAGGATGCGCACCGCCGGGAATACGGTCACTGTCGCTTCGGCGGTAACCGTGCCGGCCGTGTTCCTGGCGGTGATGGTGTAAGTGGTGGTGGCCGTTGGCGACACGTTGGCGGATCCGGTCATAGGCTGATCGCCAAGACCGGTGATGGTGACGCTGGTCGCGTTCTCCACCTGCCACACCAGCGAGGACGTCTCACCCGCGACAATTTCCGCGGGAGCCGCGGTGAAGCGCACGATGCGCGGCATCGGAGGCGGATTCACCGACACGGCAACCTGCGCCGTCGTCTGGCCGAAGCGGTTGCGCGCCGTGAGGACGTACGTGGTGGAAGCCGTCGGCGTGACTACTTGCGACCCGCCTTGGGCCACTGCGCCAATGCCGCTGATCTCCACCTGGTCCGCATTCTCCGTCTGCCAGCTCAGCGTTGTGGACTGGCCCGAAGACAGCGTCATCGGCGAAGCCTGGAAGAAGATGATGCGCGGGTCGGCGCGCTGCACCGATACCGTCACGGTTTCACTCACTTCGCTGACCCTGTTCTTGGCGGTCAACTTGTAAGTGGTGGTCTGGTCGGGCGAAACGCTGGTGGAGCCGCTGCGCGGATCAACCTTGCCGATGCCGTCGATGGTGACTTCCTCGGCGTTGTCCACGGCCCAGGTGAGTGTCGCCTGCTCGCCCGCCTTGATCACTTGCGGATTGGCGAGGAAGCGCAGGATGCGCACTTGCGGCGCGCTCTGCGTGGCGATGGTCACCCTGGCTACAGCCGAGGCGCCCTTGTCGTCGGTCACCGTCAGGCGGAACGTGTAGCGCTGCCCGTCACCCGCGTTGAACGTCGCCCTCGCGGTGTTGGCGCCCGACAGCGAAACCGCCGGACCTCCGGTCTGCGCCCACGCGAACGTGATGGGATCGCCTTCCGGATCATACGAAGCCGATCCGTCGAGAGTGATCTGGCCGGCGTTCACGCCGATCTGATCCTGTCCCGCGTCGGCGATCGGGGCCTCGTTGCCCGTGCGGATCTTGCGCGTAATCAGTTCATACCGCACGCGGGGAACATCCACCGGCACGGGATGATTCGCGGCCTTGTACTCCTTGGGGCGAAGGAAATTGCCGAGTTGAATACCGGCCACCACGCGGCCGTTGTTTCCTGCTCCCAACATTGTTTCGTTCACGCCGCCTTCCAGCGTAAACGCCCAGTACTGGTTGAAGGGGAACACAAAGCGAAGCGTGCCGCCCGGCCGGTCGGCGTGGCCGAAGCTCTTCAAATAGCCGAGGTTGCCCTCGAGGTAAATATCCTTGTAGAGACCCAGGGTCGTCTGAGCGCCGATCTGGTCCACCGCCTTGAGCAAGGTCTCCATGGTGATCGTGCGCGTCAGCGCCTCACGCCTCAGAACCGCATTATCGAGAAACGCTTTCGTCCCGAACACACCCACCTTGCCGCGCCCGAAGATGTAATCCAACGTCATCGCAGCCTGGCCCAGTGTGCCGCCGCTCTTCAGATCCGTGATCTGCACGTTCTTGAAGCTGGTAAACAGACCGGCTTGGAAGTCCTTAAAGCGGTTCACAAGGCCGAGGTCGAACTGCCCTTCCTTGCGGTCCCGGAAATACATGTATTCGGCTTGGCCCTGAACCGCAAACTTCTCCTTGAACGGCGCAAAGTAACGGCCGCGTCCGGAGAACGTCAGTTTGCCTTCCGAATCGACCCCGGCATTCAGCCCGAGCAGGGCGAATCGCGGCATCTGGTTCTTCTTGATCGCCTCATCCGCGCTCTTCTCGGTAATCGAGGTGACATCGTTCGCCGAAAGCGGTTTCGGAAGGTTCTTGACGGACTGGTCGGTCGAGGCCTGCGCCGACTTCAGAGCATCCACCTGCTTTTGAAGATCGTCGTTAGCTCTCTTCATGTCGCGCAGCATGTTGGCGATCTCATCGAGCCTGTCCAGGCGCTTGAGAATCGCGTCGCAGCACTCTTCCTGTTTCTTCTGCGCCGCGGCCAGGGCCTTTTGCAGGCCTTCGATGGCGTCGCCCATGCCCCCGTCTCCAACCACTTTTCCGCTAGGGTCGGTCACCGTGGCATTCACTCGCCGGTTCATGAACCGGGCTTCCGGAGAACGGCCGGAGACCTTCGGAACGCGCTTGCCGTCCGAGGCGGTCTGAATCTGGCTGGGACTGGCGCCGTACTTTACCAGAAAGTTCTTCACGGCCTCCGCGCGCGCCGCCCCCAGTTTCTGATTGAGGCGGTCTGATCCCCGGTCGTCCGCGTTCCCCACGAGTTTCACCTTGTAACCGGGGTTCTTCTTCAGCAGTTCCGCCATCCGCAAAAGGCTGGGATAGCCGTCGGTCAATACGGCGGACTTGAATTCGAAGTTTACTTCCTCCCAATCGTCCTTCGAAGCCGTAGTGGACAAGCCCTGGGCGAAGGCCCCGGAAGCGAGGATTGAGGTGAGCAGTAGATGCGTCCACAACCTGCTATACATTTTGGTAATGATTTCCTCCTGAATTCCTGTATTTCATATTCTCGCGCGCGCTGCCTGCCGGCGGCGCGCAGACACTCTACGCCGTTGCCCATGCGGAGAGGCTGTGCCGCTTCCACGCGTAGGGGAGAGCGTAATTATTTCTCACGGGGTACGGTAAAGTTTGCCGTGTTTCCCCCCGAGTAGCTACAGGACTGGACTACTCGATATAGTTTAGCAATCTTCATGCCACAAACACGAACGGGTGGATGACAGCAAAATGTTCGTACCGGTACCTATAGGTATTCATCCGGACCTCGCAAGAAATCCCTGGAACTCATCGGCCGCCAAACGCGAAATACTAACAGGAAATGTCACCGGCACGTCAGCAAACCGAAGGAGTTCATGGGTCTCGAATCGCTCAAGGATGAGGCGCTGCTCCAGCGCGCGCGGAAAGGCTGTGAACCTTCCTTCACCGTTCTCTACCGCCGGCATCAGGGCAGAATCTATCGTTTCGCGCTGCAAATGTGCGGCAGCGCCCAGGTGGCCGAAGAAGTCACGCAGGAGGTGTTTGTGGCCCTTGTGGCGGAGTTGGATCGTTATGACTCAACCCGTGGGTCGCTTCTGCCCTATCTGATGGGCGTGGCCCGCAACCAGGTCTATCGCTGGCTCCGGCGCGAGCAGCCTTTTCTTCCCCTCGACTCCGGGGATGGCGAGGAAGCTTCGCTCCTGCCGGCGCCCGTGAATCTGTTGCGGGAGCTTACCGAGCGGGAGACCATCCACTCCCTGCGCCGCGCCATCGAGGCTCTGCCGCCCGTCTATCGCGAAGTGGTGCTGCTCTGCGACATGGAGGAGATGGATTATTCGCAGGCGGCACAGGCCTTGGGTTGCGCCATTGGGACCGTGCGCTCGCGCCTCCACCGCGCCCGCGCCCTTCTCACGGAGAAATGGAGAGCCGAGCGGCGTCCGGCCGCTTCAGTAAAGGAACAGGGATGAACTGTCAGGATTTTGCGGCAATCACGCGTGACTACGCGAGAGAGTGCTCGCATGAGGAGGGGATAGAGAAATGCATCAGCGCCTCCGCGCGCGAGCAAGCGCGCCGCCACCTCGCTGCCTGCGAACCATGCCGCCGGCGCCTCGAGGACGATGCCGCGCTCAGCGCGGCGCTGGCCATGGCGGCAAAGGAAAGCAGAACGCTCGAAGCCCCGCAGGCCGCGGAATCGGCCGTGCTCGAGGCCTTCCGCAAAACACGCCGCCCGCCAGGGATGCCGCTCCGCCCCGGGTTGTGGTGGGCCGCCGCCGTGGCTGTCCTGTGCCTGGCGGCATTCCTTTGGCCGCGCAACCGCCATCCACAAGCCGCCCTCCCCGAGGTGGCCTCCCGCCGCGCGCCGGTACAGGAGGCGGTCCAGCCCGCGGTGCCTCCCGCGCCCGAAACCCGGGTCCAACCCGCTTCCCCTGAGCCCGGAACAATACCCCGTTCTCGTCCCCTGGCGCGGCCGGAGGAAAACGTCACACAATTCATCCCGCTGCGCTATGGCAAGCCGGTGGAATCCGGCGAAACGCTCCAGGTGGTCCGTATCACTCTGAGGCGCGCGGACCTCTTGCGCCTCGGGCTCCCGGTAGCCCCGGATGGCGGGTCCGGCCTGGTGAAGGCGGATGTGTTGTTGGGCGAAGATGGTTTGACCAAGGCGATCCGGTTTGTCTATTAGGTCAGAATTTTTCCTACACTGTTCAATTGCAAGAAGGAGTAACTCGATGAAGGTAACCACGATGTGGATTTCACTGGCCGCTGCAGCGGCCCTGGCGCAGGAACCTCCCGATGTCCTGCGCCTGCACAAAATGAATTCCGAACAGATGACTTACATTGGCTCGGCCGGCGCCTCCTCCGCGGCGGCGGTGGCCTTTCTCGGAGCGGGCCCCGCCGACGGAAAGGTGGTGAAGAACGCCCCCTACACGGCGGAATCCACCACGGAGATGACCCGCATTCTGGCCGACGGCACGCGCATCATCAACAAGAACACCTCCGTCATGGCCCGCGATAAGGAAGGCCGCACGCGCCGCGAACACACTCTCGGCGACATTGGCCCCATCGCCAACAGCCCGGCCGCCGTCCCGCGGTTCGTCACTATCACCGACAATGTCGCCAGGGAGGTCTACATCCTCAACCTCACCGAGAAGACCGCGCAGAGGGTGAAACTCGGCGAACCTCTGGTGTTCCGGCACGAATCGGGCGAGGGCAACACGAAGCGCATCATCGAGGAGCGCACGCAGATGAGGGTTCACTCTTCCACCGCCTCCGGTGACTTCTTCACCATGGCTGTTCCTCCACCCCCGCCCGGCGGACCCATGGTGGGCAGCTTCGCCATGCGCTTCGATGAAAAGAACGTGAAGACCGAAGACCTCGGCAAGCAGAACATGGAAGGAGTGCCGGTCACCGGCACCCGCACCACCATGACCATCCCCGAGGGCGAAATCGGCAATGACCGCCCTATCGTCTCCGTCTCCGAGCGATGGTACTCGCCCGATCTCCAGATGGTCATCTACTCGAAAACCAACGATCCGCAGTTCGGCGAATCCATCTACCGCGTGTCGAACCTCAAGGTGAGCGAGCCGGATGCCGGTCTTTTCAGGATCCCGGCGGAGTTCAAAATTCAGGAACCGTCGAAAGAGCCGGTCATCATGATGCGCGGCAAGCGCATCCCCGGCCCGAACGATCAGGATTAGCGATAGAATTTGCAGAAGCAACCGGGCAGGCTCTCCGGCCTGCCCTTTTTACCTGGGAGGTGACCACGTGCTTCTGCGAATCTGCTGTGCCCTGTTTTTGGCCTGCGCCCTCATGGGGCAGGAACTGCCCGCCGTTTCCGGCGTCGAATATCAGCCCCTTGCCGCCCAGGTATCCCGCCTGCTCGAGGCCATGGACATGCTGGGAGAACCTCTCCCTCCGAAGGACGCCGCCGAGTTGAAGCGTCTTCTCACCCCTCCTCAGGACGGCTCCAAGGCAGTGGCCGCCATCCAGAACATTCTCGACAGGCATTGTTTGATCGGCGTCAACATCAATCCCGAAAGCCGCGTCAAAGCCCAACAGGGGCCTTCCCAGCCGGTGCTCGTCGAACAGGGTTGGCGCAGTTTCCTCGTGAAGGTCCAGAACGAAGCCGGCATCACCGCCGTGCTCAACGCCTCCAGCCCGAACGCGGGAATGGTCCCCAACGCCCCTCCCGGAGCCGATCAACGCCGCTGGATCGATCTCCAGATGTTCCACAAGCAGCCAATGAAGGAGCGGCTCTCCGGCCTCGAACTCGAGTATAAAATCCTTCAGCTTTACTCGAGCGTCGCCGGCAAGCGCGAAGCCAAACTCGTCTTCGATGTCGGCCAGGGCACGCAGGATCTCGGCTTCCGCAGCGACGTCGATATCCTCTTCAACGCGCGCCCGGCCACGAAAGTCGCCCTCCGCGTCCTGGACTACGACGATACACCCACCACCGGAGGCTTCCTCATTCGAGACACGCTGGAGCGCGTCTATCCGTCGCAAACCAAGCGCCTCGCCCCCGACTTCTTCTTCCACCCGCAGGTCTACCGCGCCAACGGCGAGTACCTCATGCTGCCTCCCGGCGATTACACGGTCGAGTACACTCGCGGACCCGAATACCTCAAGAAGACGCAGAAGCTGCACGTGGGTTCCGAGCCCATGACCATCACCTTCCGCCTCGAGCGCTGGATTGACCCGGCGAAGATGGGCTGGTTTTCGGGCGACCATCACATCCACGCCGCCGGCTGCGCGCACTACGAAAAGCCCACGGAAGGCGTCTATCCGAAGGACATGATGCGGCATGTGCTCGGCGAGGATCTGAAGATCGGCTCCGTCCTCACCTGGGGTCCCGGGTGGTATTTCCAGAAGACCTTCTTCGAGGGCAAGGACAACACAGTCTCGACGGAAGAAAACCGCATCCGCTACGACGTCGAGGTCTCCGGATTCCCGTCGAGCCACACCGGCCACATCTGCCTGCTCGGGCTCCATCAGCAGGATTATCCCGGAACGCGCCGCATTGAAGACTGGCCGAGCTTCGGCATCCCCATCCTGCGCTGGGCCAAGGAGCAGGGGGCCGTCACCGGCTATGCGCACTCCGGCTGGGGGCTCGCCTACAGGAAGGAACAACTGCCGACCCTCGAGATGCCGCCCTTTGACGGCATTGGAGCCAACGAATACATCGTCAGCGTCACCCTCGGCATCATCGATTTCATCTCCACTGTCGACACGCCCTACGTGAATGAACTCAACATCTGGTATCACACGCTGAACGCCGGCTATCGCGCCCGCATCAGCGGCGAGACGGATTTCCCCTGCATCTACGGCGAGCGCGTGGGGCTCGGGCGAAGTTATGTCCGCCAGACCCGGCTCGACTACCAGGACTGGGTGCGGGGCATCCGCGAAGGCCGAAACTACGTCTCGGACGGCCGCAGCCACCTGATGGGCTTCGCCGTCAACGGCGTCGAGATGGGCAAGGGCGACAGCGAACTGCGCCTTGCCGCGCCCGGCGCCGTCAGGATCACCGCGCAAGTGGCGGCGATGCTCGATCCGAAACCCGACGAATCCTTCCGTCACAAGCGCTACGACCAAAAGCCCTACTGGGACCTGGAACGCGCCCGCATCGGCGATACACGCACCGTTCCCGTCGAACTCATCGTCAACGGCGTGGCGGTGGACCGCCAGGTGATCGAAGCCGACGGAAAGATCCGCCCCATCACCTTCACCCATAAACTCGACCGCTCCAGTTGGGTCGCCCTCCGCATTCTCTTCTCCTCGCACACCAATCCCGTCTTCGTCACCGTGCAAGGCAAACCCATCCGCGCTTCTCGCGACAGCATCGAATGGTGCCTCAGAGCGGTTGATCAGTGCTACCAGCAGAAGGCCCCGCGCGTCCGTCTCGAGGAGCGGGGCGAGATGGAGCGCATGTATGAATCGGCGCGAAGAGCCTACCGCGCGCGCCTCGCGGAAGTCCCGGCGAATTGAGCTACGGTTCGTACAGGCTCGGCATCCGGAATGAGCGGTACTCCGGCGTGGCCGCTTCAATCTCGTACACGACGTTCCCCAGCGCGTCCACTTCGAGCGACCGGCTGCGGTCCGGTTCCCCGTTCACGCCCCGGATCCAGCCCACGTCGAAGTGATAGTTCCCGTTCGTAAGCCGGTGCGCCGATCCCAAAGCATCGGCGTATGCACCCAGGTCCGCGTTCAGCACCAGCTTCGCAGTCCGGTTCTGCTCATCCAACTGAATCACCTGTCCGCGGCTATGCGCGTGCTCGTCGCTTGCGTACCGGACGTTTCCATCATCGAACACCGTCAGTTTCGTCGGGTCGTCGAACTCGAAGTTGGCGTCATGCTGATGCGAAAACCAAGGGTACGGGTCATCCGAATCGAACTGGAAGTCCCCATCCTTGCCGAGCCGCCAAAGCACATCTCCGGTTCCCGAACCGTTGGCATAGTCGATCTTGATTACCCAGTCCTGGTGCCGGGCGGAGTACAGTATCGATCCATCCGGCGTCAACTGCAAAGAATTGCCGTGGAGCCAGTCATTCGCCGCCGCGGCATTGTAAAACGGCGGACACCCTCCGCCCACCGCTTTGCAGGTTTCGTTTAACGTGGCCATGCGGGACGTGTCGAGGTGATCGAAGGCGTCCCACGTCCAGACCACTTGCAGGTCCTTATCCAGCACGAGGATCATATCGCCGATCACGTCCACCGGACCCGGCCCCTGCACGTCCGTCAGAATTTGTTCCACATCAGCCAGCACCAGGATCTTTCCGTCCGGCATTCGTCTCGCTTCATGGTGAAAGCCGCTGATCTGCCGCTTCCCCATTGACGTCAGTTGCTCGTTGATACGCGCGGCGTTCGTTTCGAGCAGTGTGTTCCCGGCCACGTCGAACTCCTTCACAATCTGGTGCGACGGATCGTCGTTCGGGCTTTCGTAGATCCCCCAAAACAGGCCGCCGCTCTCCGGACGGGTAAGGAAACTGACGTTGCCTACGTAATACCAGATGACGTTCCCGTTCAAGTCCGTGGCCAGGCTTGGCTGCGAAAGATTGCTCTGGAGCAACACACCCGTCTCGGAAGTGCTCCGCAACACCTTGTAGGGTGCAAGGTTGAGTGTCACTTCCCCTGTAGCCGCCGTCAACTCCGGACCTTGCACAAAGTTGGAGCCCGTATCAATCACCTGGTTCACCACATAGGACGTTTTCTCGCGTAAGCCGGCGATATAGAAGTTCATCGTCAGCCCTTCCTGGCAAGCCTTGTAGGGTGTCGCGTGCGGGATGCCGTCCGGACCGCGGAAATCCACACGCATCCTCGAACCCGCCGCGCATGGCGGAGCGCTGTAATACAACACCAGCGGATGGTTCGTGTTGCGGATCACGGGTGCGCTGCCGGCGAGGGGCAAGACCTGGTAGAGGGTTGATGCTGTCGCCGCATCTCCCGTATCGAGATTTCTTACCGCAACCTCAATCTCATATATGCCCTCATGCTCACTCGCCGTCCAGTCGAACTGCGATTCCGGCCCGAAATCACGGCACATCACAAAATCTTCGCCGATCCGGCGGACCCGGAACCGGTACCACAACGTCCCCGCCTCTGCCCCGCTCACCACCGGATTCCACGTCACGACGGCGCCCACCAGCGCGGGCGGGTCAACCGAAGGCGCCAGCGATACGGACATCGCATTGGCATGCATCATGCCGGAAAAGAAAAAAAAGGCGAACGCGGAGCAAAAAGTGATCCTCATGCCTGAGATACCTCCTCGTTTTTTGAATTAAGAAAATGAATTGTCATCACTCACTAAATAGAAGAGATGCAATTCGCCTCCCAAAGGTAATTCCCGGCAGCACGCTATTCTCACATCCTCAGACATGGGATACTGGAAGACGGAGCCTCACCATGAGGCGGAATGCCCTCTTGTTGCTTGTGCTGCTACTCGGCTCCTCCCTGCCGGCGGCCGGTCAGGAGATCCTCAAAGTCCGCTGGGACGGATTTGCCCGCGAGGTGGCCGCCAGAGGCCTCGCCGGACGCGAAGTCTCCATCACCTCCGCCGCGGCCGGAGTCTTCCGTACCAGGCTGCTCTCCGTGGAAAACGATGGCCTCCGCGTTCGTGCCGCTCGCGCGACAAAACAATGGGCCTCCGGCAAAAAAGAGGCGAATATCCCCAAAGACCAGGTCCGCTCCGTCCGCTTCCATGGCCACACCGGCCATCGCGGCGTGTGGACCGGGCTACCGGCCTTTGGAGCCGCCTTAGGAATCGGCATGGCCCTCGCCGAATCGCAGGACGCGCTGCAAATCAGCGAGGGGCCTGCCGCAATCCTTGTTCCCGTCTTCATTGCCGCCGGAGCCATCGGCTCCGGAATCGCAGGCTACTTCATCGGCCGCGCCACAAGCCCGCGGCGGCCGGAGTTTGTGATCGAACCGTAGACTCCTCCGGGTGCGGTCGCCGGATGCTCAGGAAGCAACAGTTTTCTCCCGTGGGAGAACTCACACTATCCATGTTCGCCGCCACCTGCTGATCACCCGCAGCCAATCCGTCTGGAATGACAATGCTGAGCTGATAGATCAACGGCAAACCCGGGACAAGTCCGGCTGACGCCACGGCAGCTTGAACCCCGCCAACGGTTATATTCAGGGCCGAGGTGATATTCACCGGATCCGCTGCCATGGCCCCCGCGGGCAACACCGGATCCGTCGGTCCGAATCCCGTGCCATAGAGCGTCACCGTATCCCCGGCCTGAAACGCCGCCGGCGCGTCCCCGGACGCGTAGAACTTTTCATTCTTGTCAAGCAGCCTGTTCTCACCGCTGGAAGTTGCCGCGTACTTGCCGTCCGTCGTAAAGAACGCCGGCGCAAGAGGACGCAATTCCACCACCACCGGATCACTCGTCACGTCATTCGAGGTTACCTTCACCTCCACCGGGCCTACAGCGTCATCGAGCGGGGAGAGCACATTGATTCTCGTGGGGCTCACATACTGGACGTACGCCGGCTTGTTGTTGATGGTGACGCTTACCTTATCCAGGGACTGAGGAAGCGCGCCGCCCGCTATCTCATCCGTGGTCCAGGTCCGCGTGGTGGTGGCCAGGTTCGCGCCGTTGATCGTTACCCACGTGTTCGGCGCAATTCCATCCGCCAGGCTTGCCGCATTCACCACGCCGTGCTCGGCATTGATTGTGGGCTTCGGTGTCGCCGGCGCGGGCGTCAATTCCACGCTCGTCGTGTAGATGTGATCGCCGTTGTTCTGGTTGTTCCCGTTGGCCGCATTCCCCGCCGCATAGAACCGGATGCTGCCCATATCCGTATCCGGCGGAGTCCAGTCGAATTCGAAATTCACTGAACCTGTCGTCCCCGCGCGGGTGCCGGACAACGTATGGGTGATGAACTGCACGACAGTCGCGCTCGAACAGGGCGCGCGCCGCCCGTTGTCGCAATTCACCTGCGTGAAACCATCCGTGGACGCCAGGCTGCCCGCCTGTCCGTTGGAAAGATTGCTTGCCAGGCGCGCCGTAAACTCGAACCCCCAACGTCTCTGCGCCGGGTCGCTCACTTGGACAACGATGTGCTGCCTGACTCCCGGCGTATAGGTATTCGGACCCGGGAGGATGATTTGCACCCCGCCCCCGGACGGATTCAAGGTCCCTGCGTGGCATTCCGTGCAGTTGCTGTCTCCAGGGGCGCCGGTCAGTCTCGGATCCGCTCCGTTGACATGCGCCCACAGTCCCACTGCCGCCAAAGGAATCGCGGCGCATACAGCCATCACATGATGACGAAGATAACTAACCACTGCCATTCACTCCTGTTTATTGTTGCTTTTGCCGGCCTGACCGCCTGCCGCTTGCTGTCACGACGCCGCGGCAATCGCTTGCGTTGCGGGAACGAACGGAAACCGGCATGGGCTTTACATTTCTTTACCGGAGAACTACTGCGAACACCCGCGGGCGGCAACCGGCCACACGGCTTCCACCTGTTCTCCCCGGACGGCGTAGATCCGGTCGTACAGGTTCACCGTGGGGTCGCAGTGCGGAATGATGAACTCCAGGCGGTCGCCGGTGCGCGGAGATTGCCCGTCCTTCAAGGCAATCCGCCCGTGCTCGTCTCCGGCAAATCCGTAAGGGAGTTCCGAACCGCCGCGCCAGCGCGGAGGAAACGGCCGGTCGGTCGAAAAGGCCTTGTATCCCGCGTCCACTACGGCAAGGTCCGCTTTGGGACGGCTGACCACCGTGGCAATCACGAACAGCGCGTTGCGGAAATCCTCGTAGACTTCGCCCGATTGCCCCCCGATCCGGTTGTAATCCAGATCCATGAACAGAAAACTGCCCGGCTGTAGTTCCGTAATCCCTTCGATCGCCGTGTCGATGTTGTACGTCCCTGTCGAGCCGCCGGAAAGCCAGGGGCAGGAAATCCCTTTCCTCTCGAGCATGCGGCGCGTCTCCACGGCGGGCGTCATCGCCTCCACGGAGACGAGTTTCCGGTTCTCATATCCCACCGTATGCGAGGCTTGGCCCGCATAGGCCTGAATCCCCGCCAGCCGCAGGTTCGACAGCCCGTCGATCGCTTCCCCCACCGCCACCGCGGGGCCAAGCGGGGCCACACCCGTCCGGTTCCCGACAAACAGGTCAATCGCCACATTGAGCGTCAGTTTGGCCGCGGACGCAGCCTCGTTGAACTCGCGCGCGTTCTCCGCGTCATCCACCACGAAAATCGTTTCCGGCCGCGCCGCCGCCAGCCCAATGGCCCGCTCGATCTTCTGCCTTCCGATCACCGCCGTTGTCACCAACAGGCCTGTTACCCCGTGCGCCGCCAGCGCCGCCGCCTCGCTCAATCTCGCCGCGCACACCCCGACCGCCCCTTGCGCGATCAGGTACTTCGCAATTGCCGGACACTTGTGCGTCTTCGCGTGCGGCCGGAACGCCCGCCCCGTGCCGTGCACGTAGGCGGTCATCTTGCGGCAATTGTCTTCAAAGGCGTCCAGATCGACCGTCAGCGCCGGGGTCGGCAGGTCGTGCTTGGAAAGCTTGCCCTTGACGTCTCCGCTCTCGAGAATGCGATCAATTTCGGGACCTGTATAGGTCCGCAGGGTGGAAATGCTGGCCACAAGCCTTTATTGTAGCGAATGCGAAACGGGAGGCGCGCCTTGCGCATCCAAGTAACATGCGCGGGAACGGCTTCAAAACATTACTGTTGCTTACTGTTTTGACCTCGCTGTGCCTGTGGGGCGGTTACGCCGCCGCCGGCAACATAGGCATCCTTGTCGCCCTTGTCCTGTCCGGTGTGATGAACCTGGGATCCTATTGGTTCTCCGCCAGGTTCCTCCTTCGCCTTTATGACGCGCGCGAAGTGAGCCTGCTCGAATCCCCCTATCTCTTCCGCCTCGTCCGCCGCGTCTCCCGCGGAGCCGGTCTCCTCGTCCCGCGCGTCTACCTCATCCCGGAAAACGCCCCGAATGCCTTCGCCGCCGGGCGCAATCAAAAACACGGCATCGTCGCCGTCACCGAAGGCCTGCTGCGCGCGCTCGACGAGGAGGAACTGGAAGCCGTCCTTGCCCACGAACTCGCCCACATCCGGGACCGCGACACGTTGTTGACGAGCGTCGCCGCTACCCTGGCCGGAGCCCTCTCGAGCCTCGCCAATTTCGCGCTCTGGGGTGTCATGCTGGGAGCCCCGCGCGGACAGGAAGAGCGCGGTTCCGCGTTATCCACTCTCTTCACCTTGCTGTTCTCTCCCATCGCCGCCACGCTCGTGCGTTTTTCCGTTTCACCAGCGCGCGAGTTCGCCGCCGATGAGGCGTCCGCCCTCATCACCGGCAATCCCCTTGCGCTGGCCTCGGCCCTCGAAAAGATCGAACGCGAAAGCCGCACCCTGCCCTTCTACTCGGGCAGCCTCGAAACCGCACACCTCTTCATCCAGAATCCATTCCCCAGCGCCAGGCTCTCCGGACTCTTTCGCACCCATCCCCCCACCGCCGAGCGCGTACGCCGCCTGCTCGCCATGGCGCCCATCTATCACCTGGCTGCCTGAGCGCCTCAACTCTCGGTCTTCTCGATGAATTTATCCACCACTACGGAATAAATGGCCGACTTGCCGTGTCGGTCGCTCTGAAAGTAGATCCGCTGGCTGGTTGGCGAGAAGATCGGGGCCACCATGGCCGGCTTCGAAGCCTTGTGCTCACAAACCGTCAACTCCCTCTTCACCGATCGCAGCATGATCAGCACATACGGCGATGCCAGACTGCCGCTGGCCGCCACAATCACTGACCCGTCCCGGTTCTGCGAGAAGTTGATGTACTGCGAGGTGGGGGAAAACAGCTTGTCCTGCTGCGTATCGGGAGTTAACTCCCGCATCGTAATCGCCTTTCCCCTCGATTGCAGATACAACACCGTCCGTCCGTCCGGAGTCCAATCCGCGGCGCCCGCCGAGGGGATCACAGAGGCCAGTTTGTGGTCGTTCTGCCCGTCGTAATGCACCAGGCACAGGCTGTCATCCCGCTGATAGAGGATGCTCGCCCGCCGCGGCCGCGGCATCGGATGACGGATCGCTCCCTCATGCTCCACCAGCGTCGTGACATTGCCTTTCGCCATGCCGATGAGCCGCAGGCGCGATTTCGAGCCCTGTTTCTCCACCAGCGCAGCATAAATGCCGTCGCCCGCCACGCTAAACCCTTCTCCCAACTCCCAGCCGTCCGGGATGCGGTATACCTCCCGCTCGTGAAAATTGGAAAATTGCGCCACCCGTAACGAACGGCCGTCCATGTAGGTGAAGAGCTTGTCGTCCGGCAGGATATTCAAGGTAGACGGCGCAAGCGCCTCCGCCGCTGTGATCTGCCGGATTTCCCCGCCCCGCAAATCATAGCGGAACGCCTGCATCCCCGATCCACGGTCGGAGGCGAACACGAAGAAACTTCCCTTCCGCGCAATCGCCCGGGCGTAGGGATACGGCAGCACACTCGTGTACTGGGGGTCCGTAAACAGCTCCACCGGAAAATCGGTTGCCGGATCGGAATATCTTCTACCTTCGGCGGGCAACACCCGTCCCCGCTCCGAAGCCGCATGGAGAGAGAGCCATGGAATCGAGGCCAGCAACCCGCGCCGTGTAAGGCGCTCCATACCCCCAATCTATCACGCGCGCTGGATTAGCCGCCCCGCTGTGGCTCGCCCTCTCCCCGCCTCCCTATCCGGTCATAAGCGGTCACAGAGGGCGGTGACCGCGAAAATCCGTTGTCCCCGCCGCAAAATGCGGCACAGAATGAGCACGAGTTCAATTATCCACACCGGAGGTAACCTCATGCTGCTGAAGCTTTCGGCATCATTCGTGCTCGCCATTCTGGCTTTCGCGGACGTCCTCACGCACTATCCAACCGCGGATGACCCCGGACCGCCATTCTATGCGCGGATCGAAGCGGGCTTTGTCATTCAGGACGGTACAACCGCGGCGATTGTCTTCTATCGGAATCCGTCATGCGTACCCGCCGGATTCAATCTCCTGAACCTGTTCGACGCGCCTCGTGCCTCCGGGTGCGCGCTGATGGTGGAAGGCTTCGATATCTGGAAGAACGGACCTCCACCGGCCGGCATGGCGCCCATCCTCTCCGAGACACGGGGCTTGGGCGCGGTTCCCGTCTGGTTCTTTTCCTGGAGCGAGGTGCGAGCCGTTATGAGTGACCACAAGCTCACTATTACGGAATTGAAGTCCCTACCCTCGTTGCGAAAGGGATCGGCGTCCTTCTATCAGGAGACGCTGCATCCATACGGTGGCGCGCAGGTGGACGTGAAGAATATCGTCGCGCACGGCCTGCTCGAAAGCGGTTCTCCTTTTCAACTGCGCGTCACCGCCGGGCCTGGAACCGTCAACGTGCGCATCTCGCTCCAATAAGCGGCCGGGAAGTTGCCGCTCAATTCAAATTGGCCGCCCAGATGTTCTTACGCTCTTGTGTAAGACGGAGAACCAGGCGATTACCGGCAATGGCGAACCATCGGGACATCTTTGGATATTGCGCCATGGTGTGAAAATGCCTGGCTGCGAACGGATCGCCGATGGTACGTCTGGCCGCGGGGTCGATGCGCTGAGCCCACAGACAGCGATATTCATCTTCGACGGAGAGGAAGTAAGCGATGTCGCCCTGTGGAGACCAGATGGCGGCGGAGTCGGGCAACCGTGTCAGAGGTATCCAACTCTCCTGCTGAGGCCAGCGCCTGCCCTCGAACGGGACCAGGTAGACTCGTTCCGTCTCCCCCTGGCGCACCCCAATCGCAACCGTTCTCCCGTCCGGTGAGAAGGTCCCGCTGAGGACTGGCACTGAGGATGGAAGTTCGGAACGTGTTCCGGTGCTGAGATCCAGCAGACCCAGCCTTTCCGCCCCCGAAACGTAGAGGACGCGGCTGCCGTCGGGGGACCAATCCGCCGGCGCTCCGCAATCGCTACACACTTGCCGCTCCTCGCTGCCACCGGCCGGGGCGAAGATGACGGACTGCCTGTCTCCCTCCAGACGCACAAAAACGATGGTGGAACCGTCACGCGCCACGATCGGATGGACCTCGTTCCGGGGGGTGGCGGCCAGCGGCCGCTCCGCTCCAGTACTCAGATCCCGCAGCCACACGTCATAGTTGCCGGTGCGGCGCGACGCATAGGCGAGCAGGTTCCCATCAGCCGACAAGGAAGGACGCGTTGCCTTCAACCCAGGAACAATCGACATGTCATCGGTCAATTTCCGGCCTTGTTCGTGTACCGTACCGCTCCCCGGATCGATCGAAAACTGCCACAATTGACTCTCTACCAATCCGGCAGCGGCCACCGCGATCTGCTTTTCTCCTTGGACTGCGGCAACCCTCACGTGCGATATCATGCCTGGACCCCAAGTGATTTGCTCCGCCGGTTCCGCCGTGTGATCGCTCATGGAAGACAGCGGAATCCACCAAAGATTCACGTTTCCCGAACCTGCGTAGGCGAACACCACCCGATTCCCCGCCCAGTCGAGCGGGGAGTGATAGAACTGCAGCCTGGGCAATCCTTGACGCTCCAATTGTTGCGAAACACCAGTTGCCACCGGGTTGCTGCCGTCGGCGGCGACGGCCCACCAGTCGTACTCTTGCGGCCGGGCATGAGTGGAACCAATAAACAAAATGCTCTTTCCGTCCGCCGACCAAAGGGGAATTCTGGCCCTGCGGAACATCGGGGGCGTCACCCGCGTCACGCCGCCTCCGGAAGCGGCCACCGTGTATATCGCAAAGCTGCCGTCCGGCAACTCATTGTCGAAGGCAATCCTACTGCCGTCATGCGAGAAGCGAGGATAGTCTCCCGCCGCAAGCCGCATTTCTTTCCCCCCGCTGGCAGCTATGGAGTAAATCACGCCGCCGTCACGATAGGAGTGAAACACCACGCGTGTACCGTCGGGCGAGATGTCCGGGCGGCAGTCGCGGGCCCTATCATCCGTCAGACGCCGGGCAGGCCGGCCGCCTTCCAGTTGCTGCACGTAGATGTCCTCGTCTCCTCTGCCGGCGCGATCGGACGAGTAGACAAGCACCTTGCCCTCGCGTGAGATGGCCGGCTCCGTGGTCGACCCGGTATCGAAGGTGACCTGCCTCCAGACGGGTCGAACCGCCTCTCGCGTCCCCGGCCTCAGTTGCGCAGCCAGAAGCAGCGCGAAGACCGCCGTTATCCATCCCCCAGCCCAGAGCCATATGCGCCGCCTCCGCTGGTCAGGGAGCGGATCCTCCCGAACAGCCTTTCCCTCCGTCGCCTGCTCGAACTTCAGCCACCAGTCATCCAACTCGGACTTCAGGGCGAATACGCTCGCCCTCTTAGCGCCCGTTAGCCGGTGAACCGGCATGTGCAACGTCTGTTCCCAGCGGCGAACCGTTCTCTCGCTGCGCCGAAGGTAATCCGCAATCTCCTTCCAGGAATCCAGCCGGTCCGTGGCGAACGGCTTTCTCTCCGAAGAATTCTTTGAACCCTCGATGGTCGCCATGCGTGCGGTTCCTTGGAGCCTGGAAAGATAATACGACTCTCCACTTCCGCAAACAAGGCCTACAACGCCTAGATCGCTCAGGCCCCCAACAGCGCCGCAATCCGTTCCGCGTCATTCGGAACCACCACCGGCTGATTCCCGAACGTCGCCCGGATCCCCGCCCCGTCCGGCCCCTTCAACTGCCCGGTGTGATAGTGGTAAATGTAATCCGGATCCTTCAGCACGTTGCCCGTGAGTACGGCCACAACGTCCGCTTCACCATCTATCGCCCCGGCCGACACCAGCTTCCGAATCCCGGCCAGAGTCGCCGCCGAAGCCGGTTCGCAGCCGATTCCGCACAGCCCGATCTGCGCCTTGGCGTCAGCTATCTCCTGCTCGCTCACCTTTTCCACCAACCCGCCCGTCGTAGTCACCTCGAGCAGAGCCTTCGGCCACGACACCGGATCCCCGATCTTGATCGCCGTCGCCAGAGTCTTCGGATGCTCCACCGGCGTGAATACCGCCCCGGCGCCCTTGTGCAGGAATTCGTAGAACGGCGCGCTCCCTTCCGCCTGGATCACCGCCAGCCTCGGCAGGCGGTCAATCAGCCCCCATTCCTTCATCTCCCGCAGCGCCTTCCCGAATGCCGACGTGTTCCCCAGGTTCCCGCCCGGCAGCACAATCCAATCCGGCACGCGCCAGTCGCGCTGGTCCATCAGTTCCACCATGATGGATTTCTGCCCTTCAATCCGGAACGGATTGATCGAGTTCAACAGGTAGATCCCCAACCGCTCCGCCAGCACGCGCACCAGCGCCAGAATCTGATCGAAATTCGCCTCCACCTGAAGCGTCCTCGCCCCATACTCCAGAGCCTGCGCCAACTTCCCGTAGGAAATATTCCCGTGCGGAATGAAGATCACCGGCTGCATCCCCGCCGCGCTCGCATACGCCGCCATCGACGCCGAGGTGTTCCCTGTCGATACGCACGCCACGCGCTTCATTCCCAGCCGCATCGCCTGCGCCGCCCCGCAGGTCATCCCGTTGTCCTTGAACGATCCCGTCGGGTTGAACCCCTGATGTTTGAACGCGATGCGCTTCAATCCCGCGTACGCCGCCGCCACCGGAGCATCCAGCACCGGCGTATTCCCTTCCCGCAGCGTCACCACGTGCCGGTAATCGTCCAGGAAAGGGAAGAACTCGCGGTAGCGCCACACTCCGCTCTGGTCCAGCGGCGCGTTGCTCATCCGCCTCTCGCGCCAGGTCTTCTTCATCTGCCCGGCATCCGGAACGGCGCCTTCATACACCGCCTCCAGCAGCCCCCCGCACTTCGGGCAGTTGTACAGGACTTCCGTAATCGCATACCGCGCGCGGCATGCCCTCTCAAAGCAGATCAGTTCCGCAGTCATGAAACTTCTGATTATCGCATCCCTCGCGGGGACGGCTTACTTGTGAGGGAGTCCGCGGCTTACGGAGACGGCGTCGACGGAAGCGCTCCCACTTCCGTAGCGCCCACCTTGCGGCGCATCGTGTCCTGCCAGGCGCTCCGCACCTGGTCCGGCAGATTCAGCAGCGCCTGGTTCACGCGCGCCAGAATGTCCGCCACCACGTCCGGATTGTCGCTCGATACATCGTAGCCTTCCTCCGGATCCGCGTCCAGATCGTACAACTCCGGCTTCGGCAGCGGCAGGTTCAGCCGTCCTTCCGGCGGCGGCGGAATCCACGGCGGACTGTTATATCGCGAGATGTGCAACTTCCAATCCCCGTAACGGGCGCACTGTAATTGCCACATGTCGAAGTAGAGGAACAGCCCGTGATCAATCTCATCCGCGTCCCCCGTAAGCATCGATGTTATGTCTACGCCATCCAACGGTTTATCCGGCAGCGGCGCGGAGCAGAGATTGGCAATCGTCGGCAGAATGTCGAGCATCGTCGCCATGCCCGGACAGGTCCGGTTCGCCGGAATTTTCCCCGGCCACCGGGCGATGAACGGCTCCCGCACCCCCCCGTCGTAGGTTTCCCCTTTCCGCCCTCGCAACGGAGCGGCGCTCCCCTGATACCACGGCCCGTTGTCGCTGGTGAATATCACTAGCGTGTTGTCGGCCAGCCCGGTCTCCTTGAGCGAGCGCAGCACCTCACCGACACTCCAGTCCATCTCCATCACCGTATCCCCATAAGGCCCCAGCCTCGACTTCCTCCTGAACTGTTTTCCGGGCCAAAGCGGGATATGCGGCGCCGTGTGTGCCATATACAGGAAGAACGGAGTGTCCGGCGTGCGGCTGCGAATGTAGCTCGTCGCCTGATCGGTAAACTGCTGCGTCAACGTCGACAGGTCCACCGGATCCACCGCCACGTCCCGGTTGTGCATCACCTGCAGCGGATACATGTCGTGGCTGTACAGAAGCCCGTAGAATTCGTCAAACCCGTTGTCGTTCGGCTGGAACCCAGGCTTCCCCCCAAGGTGCCACTTGCCGGTCAAAGCTGTTTGATAGCCCACCTTCTTGAGCATCCCGGCAATGCTTGTCTCGGCCGCCGAAAGCCCCGTGGTATCCCACGGGAACATCACGTTGGGAATCCCTACCCTCACCGGGTAGCGGCCCGTCAACAGCCCGGCTCGCGAGGGCGAACACACCGCACTGGCAGCATAGAACTGCTGGATGCGCGTGCCATCCTTAGCTAGTTGATCAATATTCGGGGTTTTGATTCGCGACCCGTAACAGCCGATGTCCCCGTAGCCGAGATCGTCGGCCAGAATCAGGACTACATTCGGCGGCCGGTCTTGAGCGCTCGCTACACGGGCCCCACCCCAAGCCAGGCCCGCAGCGGCGGCTTTCAAAAAGCTGCGACGGTTCATTCGGTTTGGAGATAGTCTACTCTAACGGAGTGTAAATGTCACGTAGCCTGAAAGTCCTATACATCGCCGCCCCAATTTGCAGGCGATACACCGCTTGCGCGTAGGCATCCACCTCCACTGATTCGCTCTGCGCCGGTGTCACAAACCCCAAATCAAAGTGGTAGTTCCCGCTGGGAAGCCGCTGCGCCGTTCCCAGAGCCGCCGAATAGTACCCCAAGTCCGCATTGAACACCAGCGTCGCCTTCCGGTTGAACTCGTCCAACTCCCATACCTGCCCCCGGCTGTGCGCTCCCCCGTCCCCGGCCCGCCGCGTATTCCCGTTGTCGAACAGCATGATCCGGTTTGGACTCCCCCGTTCCACGCTCGCGTCATGCTGGTGCGAAAACCACGCGTTGGGGTCCGCCGAATCCAACGCGAAATCGCCATACTGCCCCAGCCGCCAGATCACGTGGCCGTCGCCTTTCCCGTTCCGGTAGTCGATCTTCACCAGCCAGTCCTGGTGCCGTATTGACAGCAGCAGGTGCCCGTCCGGCATCAGTTGCACCGAGTTGCTGTGCAGCCAGTCGTTGGCCTTCGCAGCCTGCCGGAACGGAGGGCATCCTCCGCCCGCCGGCGTGCAGGTCTCCCGAAGAACCGCCGCCCGGTTCACATCCATGTGCTCGAAGGCATCCCACACCCACTCCACCTGCATGTCCTGGTCAAGAACCAGAATCATGTCCCCCAACACATCCACCGGCGAAGCTTCCTCTTGCACGTTCGAAAGCATTTGTTCCGTATTCGCCAGCGCCAGAATCCGCCCGCCCGGCAGCCGCGCTACCTCATGATGAAACCCGGTAATGGGCCGCTTCCCCATCGCCGCCAGTTGCTCGTTGATCCGCGCCGCATTCGTCACCCGCGTGGTGATTCCCAGCAGATCAAACTCGCCCACCAGTTGCTCGGAATCCTCCCCCTGCGCGTGTTGCGTAAATCCGGTAAAGATTCCACCCGCGTAACTGCGCGTCAGCGTCTCGATCTCGCCCAGGTAATACCAAACCATCCGCCCGGTGAGATCGGTGGCCACCATGAACTGCGCGATCGGGCTTTGCAGCAGAACCCCTGCCTGGTTCGGCTGGGGCGGAGGCGTCACCACCGTATAAGTCGTGACCGGATCCACATTGCCCGTCACCGCCTTCAATTCCGGCCCCGCCGCCGTTCGCGATCCGTCCTGCAACACGTGCCGCACGGTGTATTCCGTCGCCGGCCTCATCCCCGCAATCACGAAATTCAGAGTCTCGTTTCTCCGGCATGGCTGGAACGGAGTGGACTGCGCCGTCCCCTCCGGATCGCGAAACACCACCCGCATCCGCGCGCCCACCGGACATGCCGGAGCCCCATAGAGAAAAACCAGCGGATGTTGCGTTCGAGCGAGCACCGGCTGTTCTCCCTTCGCCAATGGCGACATTTCGAAACTGCCCGTTGTCACCGCGCTCTCGCCCGTCGAGAGATTCCTCACCGACGCCTCGATTTCGTACGCCCCCTCACGGTCCGTCGCGCTCCAGACCAGCGTGGACCCCGGGCCGTAATCCCTCACCACGCGTAACTCGCCGTCCGCTCTCCGCGCGCGGAACCGGTACCACAACATCCCATCCTCCGCGCCCGACACCGCTGCATCCCAGGACACTACCGTCCCCACCGGAGATGGCGAATACTCCGAAGGCGTCAGATCCACGTGCATCGCGGCGCGAACCGGCAACGGTAAAACCAGGAAAATAAAAAGAATTCCGCTAATGAACGACGTCATAATCAAGAACTACACCTATTGAAAGATTCGACGTAAAATCGTCATGGACCGTTACACTAAAGGTCCTGTTAAATTCTGTTACCTTGGAAAGCGCCCATGATCTCCGTCCACCTCGAACGCGGTGTTGTTTCCGTCGAAAATATCCCCCCTCCCTCGCGCCCCGCCGGCCATGCCCTCATCCGCCTCCTCCACGCCGGCATCTGCTCCACTGACCTCCATCTCCAGCGCGGCTATTACGGATTCGCCGGCACGCCCGGCCACGAATTCGTGGGCGAAGTCGTCGCCTGTGATAACGCTCAGTGGCTCGGGAAAAAAGTCGTCGGGGAAATCAATCTCACCTGCGGAAATTGCGATTTCTGCGCGAAAGGCTTGGGGCGGCATTGCCCGAACCGTACCGTCCTCGGCATTGTCCGCCATCCCGGAGCATTCGCTGAATTTCTTACCCTCCCCGAACGGAACCTTCACGAAATACCGCCCCGGGTTCCCCTCCTCGACGCCGTCTTCACCGAACCCCTCGCCGCCGCCTGCGAAATTCTCGATCAGGTCCGAATCCCCAGCGGCGCTCCCGTCGCCGTTCTCGGCGATGGCAAACTCGGCCTTCTAATTGCCCAGGTCCTGCAACTGCACGGCGCGCAAGTCCACCTCTACGGCAGACACCCGGAAAAGATGGCCCTCCTCTCGCCGCTCGGCGTCGCTTCGCATCTCGCCGCGCCCAATGCCCCGCAAGCCGCCTATGAATTCGTCGTCGAAGCCACCGGCTCTTCCGCCGGCCTCGAGCAAGCCATCGCCCTCACCGTGCCGCGCGGAGCCCTCATCATGAAATCCACCGTTCATGACAGAGTTTCCATAGACACCGCGCCTGTCATTGTGAATGAGATCTCCCTCATCGGCTCGCGCTGCGGACGCTTTCCGCCCGCGCTCGATCTGCTGGCCCGGGGAAAGCTCATTCTTCAACCGCTGATCCAGGATCGTTTTCCCCTCGCCGATGCGCCCAAAGCCTTCGCGCGAGCAGCGGAAAAGGGAGTGCTGAAGGTGCTGCTCGACAATTGAGTCTTCTATGGAATGGGTTGCCCTACTGCTGCTGATCGTCCTGTGGCGCGCGCACGCCTCGCGCCTCAATGCCCTGCGCGAGACGCTCGAAAGGCAGGAGGAATCCATCCGCCTTCTCACGCGCCGCGTCTTTGAACTGGAAACCGACGGCGTCCAATCCGCCCCCGCTCCGGAACCTTCACCCGAAGCAGCCCCGGAACCGGCCCCCGAGCCCGTCTCCACTCTCCAAACGGACCTGCCCGCCGAAACCGCCGCCGAACCAGTCACCGGAGAACCGGTTTACGCCGCGCGAGAGGCAATGGAACCTGCCCCGCTCGAGCCCGCCGGACCCACCATCGAAGAACGGCTCCGCGGCAGACTCCAGAACGTCGAATGGGAAGCCCTCATCGGCGGAAGCTGGCTCAATGCCATCGGCGTCCTGGTGCTGGTGGTCGGCATCTCCCTCTTCCTCGGCTACGCCCTCACGCAATTCGGCCCGCTCGGCAAAATCTCCATCGGAGCCGCGGTGAGCGCCGTCATGATCGCCGCCGGCGTCGTCATCGAACGCCGCGAACGCTACGTCATCTTCGGCCGCGGTCTGCTGGCCGGAGGCTGGGCCGCCCTCTACTTCACCGCCTACGCCGCCTACGCCGTCGACGCCGCGCGTGTCATCTACTCGCCCCTCGCCGCCGGCATCCTCCTGCTCGCCGCCGCCTGCGGCATGATCGCCCACTCCCTGCGCTACCGCTCGCAGAATCTGACCCTGCTTGCCTACTTCACCGCCTTCTTCGCACTCCAGATTTCGGCGATGCCGGTCTTTTCCATCGCCGCCAGCGTCCCCCTCGCCATCAGCCTCCTCACCATCAGCCGCTACCTCGGATGGATCAATGTCCCCCTCGTGGGGATGGTGCTCACTTACTTCACCTTCGCCTTCCGCTTCGATGCCAACCTGCTCGGCCCCACCGCCGGCTCCGCCACGCTCTACACCTACTGGCTCGCCTTCGAAATCCACGACCTCTTGAAGCTGCGCTCCGGAGCCGCGCGCGGCTTCCGCGAACTCACCGTGTTCCCCCTCAACGCCATGCTGTTCCTCGGCACGGCGATGATGACCATTCCCCCCGCGTCTCCCATCCAGTCCGCCTATTTTCTCGCCACCGCCGGAGCCGTTTTCCTGTCGACCACAGTGCTGCGCATGAAATGGAAGGCCGCGCTCATTCCCGAGCCTCTCCCCATCGCGCGCCTCCTCGCGCAAAGCCACAAGATCGCCGTCAGCTTTGCCGCGGCCCTCTTCGGCGGTTCGCTGCACAAACGCTTCGACGGGCCCGCCGCCACCATCGGCATGCTCATGGAAGCGCAGTTGCTCATCCTCGCCGGACTCCGCTTCTCTGAGCGCTATTTCCGCTACACCGGAGCCGCCGCTTTCCTCGCCGCCATCCTCGGTATGCTCTCCCGCGAGAACGACTTCGGCAAATTGTCACTCGCCGGGCACGTCTTCGCCGGCTGGGTCCCCTACGCCGTCTGCATCGCAGCCCAGCTGTATTTCAACCGCTGGCTCACCCGCGAAGGACCTTACTTCACCTGGGGCTCCGCCCTTCTGCTGATTATTTCCGCCGCCGAATTCTCCAATCACACCTGGGCCGGCGTCCTCTGGGCGGCGCTCGCATTCGCCCTCGTCGAAACCGCCATTCGCACCGGCAAATCCGAATTCCGCTACCAGGCCATGCTCGCCGGCGCGCTCGCCTTCTTCGCCCTCTGGTTCGTCACCCTTTCCGCTCAACCGGCTCAGGCTCTCGAAAGCGCCGCCGCCGGAGGCTGCGGGGCGGCCTTCTTCTACCTCGCCGCCTTCCGTCTCCATCGCCGCGCCGAGCCCGCCCTCATGCGGGATGCCGCCGCCGTGTTCGCCTCCCTCATCGCCTCGCTCGCCCTCTGGCAGGCGCTGCCCGCCGTGCTCGTCGCCCCCGCCTGGGGGTTGCTCGGCCTCATCCTCCTCGAAACCGGATTCGCCGCCCGCCTCCGCTACACCATCTGGCAGGGCCACGCCCTCATCCTCGCCGCGCTCGTCCGCCTGTTCTTCGCCAACTTCCCCGCGCTGTCGGAATCCGCGGGCATCTCCCATCGCGTGCTCACCGTCGTCCCGCTTCTCGTACTGGTGTGGCACGCCTGGCGCCGTTCGAACGACGATCCCGAATTTGCCGGCAAGCTCGCCGCTCGCCTCTATTCCTGGGCCGGCGTCATTGTGCTCGGCTCGCTGCTCCGCTTCGAAATGGGACGCATGCTCGTCGTCCTCGGATGGGCCGCGCTCATGGTCCTCCTGCTCCGCCTCGGATGGAAATCGGCCATCAAGGACTTTCTCTACCAGGCTTACGCTCTGGCGGCCCTCACCTTCTTCCGCGGATGGGCCACCAACTTCGATTCCACCGAAACCTGGCTCGGCATGCCTGCCAGCATTGCCACCGGCGTGCTCACCATCGCCGCTTTCCATGCGGCCGAATTCCTCACCCCGCGCGACAGCGCCAAACCGCGCTCCGCCTTCGCCCTCATGGGCAGCGCCCTGCTCGGCATCCTCCTCTACTACCAGATCTCCGGCAGCCTGCTCACCATCGCCTGGGGCACTCAGGCTACCGGCATGATCCTGGCCGGGTTCGCCGCCCGCGAGCGCATTCTCCGCCTCGCCGGACTCTCCATGTTCCTCCTCTGCGTCCTCAAGCTGTTCCTCTATGACCTGCGCAATCTCGACACCTTGAGCCGTATCCTCTCTTTCATCGTCCTCGGCCTCGTCCTCATGGGGGCCAGTTGGCTCTACATGCGATTCCGCGAAAAGATCCAGAGGTACCTCTGATGAGCCACCGTCTCTCCGCGCTCCTCGCCGCCCTGCTCCTCGCCGCCGGAGCCGCCCTCACCTGGACCGCGCGCCCGGACCGCGATGTCAACATGTCCGCCGTCGGCGAACTCTGGGCCGATATCTTTCGCGACGCCGATTCCTTCGGCTTACAACTCACCCGCGTCTCCGCCCGTGAAGAGATGGACCTCGGCCGGAAGATCGCCACCCGTCTTGTCCGCGCCAACACCACCGTCCCCATGTGGGAAGTCTACGTGAACGCCGTCGGCCAGTCCGTCGCGCGCCACGCCGAACGGCAGGACATCCGCTACGAATTCCACGTCATCGACGCCCCGGTGCGGAATGCCTTCTCGCTGCCCGGCGGACAGATCTTCATCTACACCGGCCTCCTCCAGCAAATGACAACCGAGGCCGAACTCGCCGGCGTCCTCGGCCACGAAATCGCCCATGTCGATCGCCGCCATTGCATCGAGCGCTTCCAGTACCAGATGCGTCTCAAGAAACTCGGCCTCGAAGACATCGGCCCCCTTGTCCAAATCGGCCGCGCGCTCCTTACCGTGGGCTACAGCCAGTATCAGGAGTTGGAAGCCGACAGCGAAGGTCTTCGCATGTCGCTCGCCGAAGGCTACGACCCCAACGGCGTCATCGACCTCTTCGCCCGCCTTTTCACCGCCGGCGGCCGCATCCGCGACCCGCGCACCCCGCTCGAGGAAATGGCGCGCATGGCCGGATCCATCCTCACGGACTACTTCCGCTCCCATCCCCCAACCCCGGAGCGCATGCGCCGCCTTACCGCGCTGGTCCGCTCCCACTCCGGCGTCCGCGTCTACCGCGGCGTCGAAAACCTGCGCAGGAAAATCGCCAGATCGCGGGAGGAATTTCCCGGCGAATTCATCCGGCTGTGAAACTCAATCGCTCATCAGAAAGATCAGCGGCCGCACGTCTTCATACGGAGTCCACTCCCAATAGCGCAGCAGGATCGTGTACACCATCAGCCCTGTCTCGCCCTCCCCGAAGAGCAGGTATTGAAACGCCTGGCTCATGAGATTCTTCCGCGACAATCCAAGAAAGATTGACTTCGGGTCGATCAGTTCACTCAAGTACGCAATCGAATTCGCCACCGCGATCGCCTGCGAGATTTCGATCACATAATCGTCGCCCGCCGCCGTCAACCGCAGCACCGGCTGCGACACAAACTCACTTCGGTTGTCCACCAGGTTCACGTGCACGAACGCCAGCGGTCCCGATAGTGAATAGTACTTCCGGATTTCCGCCGCCTTCTTCTTCCGCATCTCGCGGCTGCGCACCGGTACCAGGTTCACCTTCTTGCCGATGATCTTCGTCCACAACTCGGCCGATTCGTCATTGGCAAATACGAATTCCGTCACCCGCAACTCCGTGGACCGCAACAGCCGGCTGACTCCGCTGATCATCAGCACCATGAAAATGAAGATGCTCGAAATGATCAGGCCGTCCGGCCGCTCCCGCACGTTCTCCACCAGCGTGTACAGAAAGATAAGGCTCACCACCGAGCAATAGAAGCTGAGCAGCTTGTTTTCTTTCCACAATGCCAGCGACGCCGCGAACGCCGCCGACAGCATCAGGACCAACACCCCCGTCGCGTACGCCCCTGCCTGTGACTCGACATTCGCCCGGAACACCACCGTCACCACCACGTCAATCGCGAACAGCACCAGCACCAGCGGCCGCGTGAACGACACCCACCGCGGCGCCATCCCGAACCGCGGCAGATAGCGCGGAATCAGGTGCAGCAATCCAGCCATCGCCGACGCGCCCGCGAACCACAGAATCAGAATGGTGGAGATGTCGTAAATGGTGCCGAACAGATTGCCCATGTATTCGTGGGCCAGGTATGCGATCGCGCGTCCGCTCGCCACCCCGCCCAGTTTGTACTCCTCCGGCTTCACCAGCAGCGCCGTCACGAAACTCGACGCTATCAGCATCCCGCTCATGATCAGCGCCGCCGCCGAAAGCAGGTTCCGCGTGTTGTGGATCCGCCCCTTGGGCGTCTCGGACTCTTTATCTTCTTCCCGGCCTTCGATCAGCGGCATCACCGAAACCCCGGTCTCGAAGCCGCTCAATCCGAGCGCCAGGCGCGGAAAGATCAGCGTCGCCGCGATCATCAACTGCGTCCAGTCGCCCTGCATCCGCAGCGCGTTTTGCCAGTTCGGAATCAGGCTCGGATGGCGCACGATCTCCACCGCGCAAAACAACAGCACGATCAGGTTGAGAAACAGGTAAGGCACCGCCACCAGCGTCGCCAGCCCGATTGCCTCCTGAAACCCCATCAGGAACACCACCGCCAGCAATAACAGCAGACCCAGCGTGATCTCCATGTGCGATTGGCCCAGGAATGCCTTCAGGTAAGGATTCTCGATGATGTGCTGCGTCGCATCCGCCGCCGACAGGGTCATCGTGATCACGAAATCCGTCGCCGCGAACCCCAGCAGCGCCAGCACCAGGATCTTCCCCCACCATCCGTGCAGCAGGTTCTCGAGCATGGCGATCGAGCCCTGCCCGGCGTACGACCGTTTCGCCACCTGCGCATACACCGGCAGCGCGCAGCACAGCGTCACCAGCACCAGTATCGCCGTCGCAATCGGAGCAATCGCTCCCGCTGCCAGCAGCGCGATCCCCGGCTGATAGCCGAGAGTGGAAAAGTAATCGACGCCCGTCAGCCACAGCACGCGGTACCAGGGATGGGATTCATGCTCGTGGGACTTCTCATCGTCCATCCTCCCCCCGTGGTGCAGCCACCCCCGAAACCCGCTTACCGCCTCCGGTTCGGTCTCGCTCGTGGGAAGAAATCCCCCGACGCGCCTCAATTTTGTCGCCATCCAGCCCCCAACTTCACAATATTAGACGTCGAACATCTCCAGTGTCCTGTCCAACGAGGTCAGCGGATCGCCGAGCGGCGTGTACTCATGCGCGATGAATCCCTGATAGCCCAGATCCGCAATCGCCCGCGCGATTCCGCGGTAGTTCATCTCCTGCGTATCGTCCATCTCGTGCCGTCCGGGATTGCCCGCCGTGTGAAAGTGCCCCAGGTATTGGAAGTTGTCCCGGATCGTGCGGATGATGTCGCCCTCCATGATCTGCATGTGATAGATGTCGTAGAGCAGCTTCATCCGCGGCGAACCCACGCGCTTGCACACCTCCACGCCCCAGGCCGTGTGGTCGCACTGATAGTCCGGGTGGTTCACCTTGCTGTTGAGCAGTTCCAGGCAAAGGGTCACTCCCTTGTCCTCGGCCTGCGGGATCACCTTCTTCAGAAACGTGACGCAGTTGCTCAAACCCTCTTCATCGGAAAGCCCGCGCCGGTTCCCCGAAAGGATGATCACGTTCGGAGCCCCGGCCTTCGCCGATTCGTCAATCGCCCGCCGGATCTGCGGTTCGATCGCCGCGTGGTTCTCCTTGTGATTGATGTTGTCCGTCAGTTGGCCCCCGCCCTGCACCATGGCCGGCGTTAACCCGTATTTCTTCAGCGTGGGGAATTCTTCCGGACGCACCAGATCGAACCCGAGCACGCCTCGCTTGGACGCTTCGCGGCACATCTCGTCCAGGCTCAGCTTGTTTCCTCTCCCGAAGACTCCGCGCGTGAGGGATTGCTTGAGACGCCCCTTTCGCGGGGCCGCCGGAAGGGAAGCCGCGGACATCATGGCCGCCGCTCCCGCCTTGAACAAATCTCTGCGTTGCATCGGTTTTATGGTATCAACACGGGATTGCTAATGTAGACAAATGGGCTTTGCTTTGTGGATGCGCGACGGTCTCACCTGGGCCATGGGAACCCATGAATACCGGCCCATGGGCGTCGCCATCATCAGCGCCTCGGACTGCTTCCAGCCCCGCGATTTCCACCGCCGCCGCCAGTTGCCCTCGCGCGACCGCACGGCCTTCGTCGGCTTCTTCGCCTCCATCGCCCATCTCAACCAGGAACTCGAACGCCGCCGCAGCCCGCGCATCCGCCGAAAAACAACCCGCCCGCGCAACTCCATGGCGATCATTTGAAACCACGACTGAGGATAATCAAAGAAATGACACCTTCCCGCCTCCTGCTCACTTTCTTCATCAGCGCCCTGTGGCTCTCCGCGCAAGACCGCCCCGGACTCTTCTTCCGGGAGGACTGGAAGGAAACTCCCGCCGCCACCCCCATCACCCAGGCGCACGTCGCCAACCCTGACCTCATTCTTTCCCTCCACGGCCCCGGCAAAGCGGGCGTCAAGAAAAGCCATCACGACAAGCCCGCGGACGATCCCTACTACGTCTGGTCCGGAACCGCCGAAGCCAATTGGGCCGTTTCCCTGCGCCATGCTTCGCGGGACGTCGACCTCCGCGGCCTGGCGAAGATCCGCTGGCGCTCGAAGCAGGCTGGCTTCCGCTACCTCCGCCCCGTTCTCCGCCTCGCCGATGGCGCCTGGCTTGTCGGCGACGCCGCCGATGGCCCCTCCTCCGATTGGCGCGAGCGCGAGTTTCCCATCGCCGATATCCATTGGCGCAGACTCGATATCGCCACCGTCGTCGAAGGCAAATGGGTGGAACACCCCGACCTCAGCCGGGTCACCGAAATCGGCTTCACTGACCTCATGCGCGGAGGCGAGAGCGACGCCTGCTCCCGCCTCGATTGGATGGAAGTCTACGGCCGCGGAGTAGCCCGCAAGCCGTGATGCTCATCCTCCAACTCTACACGCGCCCCTTCACGGGGATGAGCCGCATTCTCGATGAAGGCCGTCTCCTCAACGCCCTCCTCCTCGCGGCGGGAACCGGAATCCTGCTGCAACTCGCCGGCGGCGTCCGCACCCTCCTCCCCCTGACCGCCTTCTTCGCCATCGCCACTCTCGCCTTCGTCTTCGTCCCCGCCGCCATCCTCGCCGCCAATCTCCTCGGCGGATTCGGCGGGGCCTCCGTCGTCCTCCAGCGCGAATATCTCGCCGTGCTCGTCTGCGCCATCATGGGTTGGTCGGCCGCCTTTCTTCCCCTCGCCCTCCTCCAGATTCTGCTCCGCAACCTGCGCGTCCCGCTGCCGCTCGCCGCCGCGCTGGCGCTGTGGCTTCTGGCCTCCCTCTACTTCCTCTTCCTCGCCGTCTGCGCCTTGCGCACGGCCATGGGCGCCACCACGGTGCAGGCCGCCATCGCCTGCATCCTCGCCGTCGTCGCTTCCATCTTCGGCGTCGCCATCGCCTCCTTCACCCGGGGCATGCTCTACTACCTCGCCTCTCCGTTTTTCCTCTATTACGCCTACCGCATCTTTGCATCCGACATGCAATTCCTCGGCTCCGGCCTGCGCAGCCGCCAGAGCTTCCGCCGCCACCTCGAAGCCGCCGCCGTCAACCCTCACGACGCCGACGCCCAGTATCAACTCGGCCTCATCTACCAGCAGCGCCGGCAATGGGATGAAGCCGGGGCCCGCTTCCGCCGCGCCGTCGAAATCGACCCCGAAGAGATCGACTCCCTGTACCAGTTGGCCCGCATCGCCCGCCGCCACGGCCGGTTCGACGAGGCTTACTCCTATCTGCAACGGGTGCTGGCCCTGAATGACCGGCATTCCCTCCACGAAGCCTGGCGCGAACTCGGAGCCCTCGAGTTCCAGCGCAACCGTCTTCCCCAGGCCGAACAGGCCCTCCGCACCTTCGTCGAACGCCGCGAATACGATCCCGAAGGCCTCTACTGGTATGGCAAAGTCCTGCACTCCCTCGGCCGCGGCCCCGAAGCCAGGGATGCCTTCCAACGCGCCATCGACGCCGTCAGGACGATGCCCTCCCACCGCAAGGCCGAAGTGCGCCAATGGGGAGGCCAGGCCGCTTCCGAACTGCGCTCCCTTCGCTCTTGACGCCAACCTTGGCTCTGAGCCCAAATCGCAATATTTTCCTTGTATCTGAATCCAGGTTCTGATAAATATCTCAAAACAAGAATAAAGGTCTTTCCTTGGAAGACCGATATTTGCTCGTGCGGAGCGTGGCTGCTATTGCGGCTCCAATCGGCGCCGCCGCCACCGGCCGCGGGAACGAAGCGAGGAGGGTTCGCTATGAGGAAGATGGCTACCACGCAGGCGTCCGCCCTGAACGGAGCTTCCACCCGTTCAGGCTATCGCAGGAAACTCATCGAAAAACGAATGGAATTGATGGCGGCCATGGGCTTGAAATTCGACGTCATGGCCGGACAGGGCCGCGTTGCCGAAGATGATCAGGCGCAGGTCTCGCATGAGGAGTTCATCAGCCTGCGCCTCAACAAACTCGACTACGACGTCCTGAAACTCGTCAACGAAGCCCTTGACCGCCTCGACAACGGGGACTACGGCGCATGCCTTCGCTGCGAGGAGCCCATCGCTCCCCGCCGCTTGGAAGTCCTTCCTTGGGCCAAATACTGTGTCCGCTGCCAGGAAAAGCTCTCCTCGCGGCACTGCGGCGCGGAGGAACCCGATCTCGCCGCCGCCGGCGCCCGGTGAACTCCTACACGGCCAGATCCAGATATCGCGCCACGGCTTCGATGCCCCGATAGAAGTTCGGCAGGTACAGCTTTTCGTTCGGCGCATGCAGATTGTCGTCCGGCAGGCCGTAGCCCATCATCACGCTGGGAATCCCCAGGTATTGATCGAAGGCGCCCACAATCGGAATCGACCCGCCGCTGCGCACATACACGGTTTCGTTGCCGAACACCTCGGTCATTGCCTGCGCCGCCGCCCGGATGAAGCGGTTGTCCGGATTCACCAGCGACGGAGCCGCGCCGTGCAGATACCGGAACTCGGCCTTAACGCCCTTCGGGCAAACCGCCGCCACCGCCGATTGAATCTGCGCCACGGCTTCATCCGGACGCTGGTCCGCCACCAACCGGGCGCTCACCTTGGCCAGTGCCTGCGCGGGAATCACTGTCTTGGCGCCCTCGCCAATAAACCCGCCACGAATGCCGTGCACCTCGAGCGTGGGCCGCGCCCAAAGCCGGTCGAACAACCCGTATTCCGGCTCCCCGGTCAGTGCGATGACACCCATCTCCTCCTCGCGGTATTTCTTCTCGTCAAACGGCAGCCTCGCCCAGGCTGCGTGCTCCGCCTTCGCCGCCGGCTGAACTCTTTCGAAAAAGCCTGGGATCCGGATGTGCCCCTCCCGGTCTTTCAGCGCACATAGAATCTCCGCAATCGCCATCAGCGGATTCGGAGCCGCGCCTCCGTATACTCCGGAATGCAGGTCCTGTTTCGCTCCCTTCACCGCCAGTTCTCCATACACGATGCCGCGCAGTCCGATACAGAGCGTGGGCAGTTCCGGAGCGAACATCTCCGTGTCGCAGATCACCGCCGCGTCAGCCGCCAGACGCGGGGGCTTTGACGCCACGTAGTGCTCGATGTGCTCGCCGCCCACCTCCTCCTCCCCCTCGATGAGGAATTTCACGTTCACCGGCAGCGACCCGCGCGTCGCCATCACGGCCTCTACCGCTTTGATGAGGATCAGCGTCAGCCCTTTGTCATCAGCCGCCCCGCGCGCGTAGATGTTCTCTCCGCGAATGGCCGGCTCGAACGGCGGCGAGACCCACTCCTCCAGCGGTTCGGCCGGCTGCACGTCGTAGTGGCCGTAGAAGAGCAGCGTCGGCTTCCCCTTCGCTCCCAACCACTCCCCGTATACCAGCGGATTCCCCTCCCCTTCGATCAGCTCCACGCCCTCCATCCCCGCCTGGCGAAGCTTGCCCGCCACGAATTCCGCCGCCCGCCGGATGTCGCCTTTGTGCTCCGGCAGCGTGCTGATGCTCGGAATGCGCAGGAACTCCTTCAGCTCTTCCAGGTAACGTCCCCGGTTGTCCGTAAAATAAGACATATTGCTCCTTTTTTAATGTCAGCGCCCGATGCTTGTCATCGGGAAGTAGTGATCGAGAATCGACTCGGCCCTTTGCCCCGAGCGGGCCATTCCTTCGGCCCCGCGCTGGCATAACCCGACTCCGTGGCCATGGCCCTTCCCGCGGAGAATCACCCCGTCCGAAGTACGCTCCCACGCGTAATCGTTCGAAGCCACGCGGTTCCACCCGAAACGCCGCGCCAGTTCCAGGCGGGCCGCCTCGGTTCGTTCCACCGTCCGCACCGGGAGCCTCGCCTCCCATTGCTCCGGATGCCGCGCGCACGCCTCGCACGCTACCGCGAAGAAGGGATACGAGCCCCCATCCATTCCCACATCGGAGGCGGCGAACGTGTGCCCTCCGCAACTGCCGAAATGCAGCGCGCCTACGATGCCGCCCTGATAGAACAGCACCTGCCCTCGAGTTTGGCGAGCAGCGGATTCGCCCTCCGCGGCCGCCTCCTTCAGCAACTGGCAATGCGTCGTGTCACAAAAATCGAAGTCATTATGCCTGCGGCCCGCGGCGTAGTAAGACCGCGCCGCCACCGCCAGCGCCTTCAACGCCTCGGGGGAAGCGTGCGGCATCTCAGACGCCGCCACCGCCGCCACCGCGAGTTCCCGGTCCATGGTGACCACCACGAACAGGACGCCTTCACGCGCCGTGATCTCGAGGCTCCCCTGGTAGGAGCGATCGATCTTACCTGCGATGCGGGCACGCACCGGCGGACCTGAGGCGGTCAGCCTCGGCCCGCGCCGTTCTCTTCCACCCACGGTGACCGCGACCCGGTTGCCCGCGGCCTTCACCTCCGCGGCGTCATGCAGCTCAATATACTCCCCACCGATCTCGATACCTTTTGCCGCCAGCGTAACCGCCGCCGGATGAAACAGCCCCAGGACGCCGATGCGCACCTGCGCCCCCCACAGCGGGAGCGCGGCGAGCAGCGCAATCCTGAAGGCGCGTTTCACACGCCTTTTGCCGCCGCCACTTCGGCCGGAACGCCGTTCACTGTAAGGGCCGCTCCCGGCTTGGCGTGCTCCGTCCGCACGTAGGCGAAGGCAATGCACTTGTGAAGCGCGGGCGAGTATGCGGCTGACATTGTCTTACCAACCGCCGTTTCCCCGGCCTTGACGTCGCTGTCCGGTGGAGGCGGTTCCGCGCCCTCGACGTACAAGGGCACCAGCAGGCGGTGTACCATCCCGCGCGAACGCACCCGTTCGACAATCTCCTGCCCGAGATAGCAGCCTTTGTTGAAGTGCACGGCATGAAGAAGCTGCGTCTCGTGCACCAGGCTCTTCTCGGTAATGTCGTCGCCGAAGCGCGGACGGAAATGTTCGAAGCGCGCCACCCGCGCATCCTCCGCGCTTGCCGCCACGGCACCCAACGCTTCCAGTTGCGCGATGAGGCCGGCTTTTTCCGCGGGCGGCACGTAGATGCGCCCACCGGCGGCGCCGGTCGCCGTGAACGGAGCGCGAATCCCGCCCTGCGCCTGCGCCAACACCGCCTCGCTCCGCGGCCCCTCGACACCGATGGCGGCCAAGTCCTCGCGCGCATCTTCGAGCGTCACATCGTCGGCGATGATGTATTTGTTCAGATGCCGGAACAGCGGCTCGTGCGCCTCGGGCTCGGTATCGAGCAGGAAATAGTCCTCGAGCGCCAGCAATTGCACATCGCCCTGAATGCGGCCCTGCGCATTCAGGAAAAATGCGTAGCAGGAGTCGCCGGGGTTCATCTGCCGGACATGATTGGTTGTCATGGCGTGCAGCAGCCGCGCCCGGTCCTTACCGAGCGCCCGAAACCGCCCGCGTGCGCTCAGGTCGAGCCACGCCACGCCTTCCCGTAATGCTTCGTATCCTGTCATCTATTTCATTGACCTCAAATAAGCCGAAATCGCCAGAATCAGCAGCCCGCTGATCACCACTCCCGTCAACTGCCGCGTCCGCTTTGCGGGCTCCACGCCCACTTTCCCGAACAGCAGCGAGACGGCAATCACGTGCAGCGCCAGCAGCATCTTGATGCCGAACCACATGTGGTAGCCCGCGGGCAGTCCTCCTGGAAGGATGGACCTGCGGTAGAGATTGAACAGGCCGGAAGCCACCAGGGCCACCACAACGGCGATCACCGGCCCGCGCATCCGGTCCGAAACACGATCGGCCAGTTTTGTTTTTTCGCTCTCTCCCATGCCTTCCATCGCCGGCGCCAGCGCGAACCGCGCGTACAGCGCTCCGCCAACCAGGAAAGCCATCGATGCAATGTGCATCCAGCGCGATAACAGCGCGATCATGTCCATAATTGAAGTATACGTCCCACCATATGATTCACGAGATTCTGCCTGTCGGCATGCTGCAATGCAACTGCTCCATCTTCGGAGATGAAACCTTGCGCGAGGCCATTGTGATCGACCCCGGCGACGACATCAGCAGCATCCTTGCCATCCTCGAAAAACACCAGCTCACCGTGAAGGCGATCGTCATCACGCATGCCCACATCGATCACATCGGCGGCGCGCACAAGCTGAAGGCGGCCACCGGCGCGCCGGTGTGGATGAACCGCAACGACCAGGACCTGTACGACCATCTCGAGGTGCAGGCCGGCTGGCTCGGCATGGAAACACCGGAGCAGACCGAAATCGACCATGAGGCCAGGGAGGGCGACACCCTCGAATTGGGACCGGCGGAATTTCACGTGCTCGATACTCCAGGCCACACGCAAGGAAGCCTCTGCCTGTGGATCCCGGCGGAAAACAAGCTCGTTGCCGGCGACACGCTGTTCCGCGAATCCATCGGCAGGACGGACCTGCCCGGCGGCGACTTCCGCAAGATTCTGGCCTCGATCCACACGAAGCTTCTGGCGCTTCCGGATGATGCCATCGTCATCCCCGGGCACGGTCCCAATACGACGATCGGGCACGAGCGCGTCCGCAACCCGTTTCTGTAAGCCGCTATTTGTTAACCTGAACAAGGTGCATTCCAACCTTTATGACATTGAGCCGGGCAACGACTGTCCGGAGATTGTCCGGATGATCGTGGAGATCCCCCGGAACTCAGCCAACAAGTACGAGTACGACGCCAAACTCGGCCTTTTCCGCATGGACCGCGCGCTTTATTCGCCGCTCCACTACCCCGGCGACTATGGTTTCATTCCCGGAACGCTCGCCGAGGACGGCGACCCGATGGACGTGCTCGCCCTGGTGCAGGAGCCGAGCTTCACCGGCTGCGTCTTCGAGGTGCGTCCGGTGGGCATTCTGCTGATGGAGGACAACGACGAGCGCGATCAGAAGATCCTGGCCGTGCCGACGCGAAATCCGCGCTACGACCAGATCCATACGATGGACCAGGTCTTCCCGCACGTGCGGCGGGAGATTGAGCACTTCTTCACCATCTACAAAGAGCTCGAAGGCCGCGTAACGAGGATGCAGGGATGGGGCGGACCGGCGGATGCGCGCAAGGCCATCGTCGAGAGCCGCAAATCCTACCTCGAGAAAAAAGCACTCGAGAAAAAAGCAGCGGAGAACCCCATCAGCGAGTAATCAGACTGCGGTCGCCGGCGCCACCGCCATGCGTCACCAGTGTACCATGGACATGCTAGGATTCGGATAGACATGTCCACTCAGCCCAAGACGTTTCTCACTCCGGAGGAGTACCTCGAGATCGAGCGCAAGGCCGAGTTCAAGAGCGAGTATTACGCCGGAGAGATGTTTGCCATGTCGGGAGGCACCGACACCCATGCGCTCCTCGGCTTTCACTTACTCGGCTTGCTGTACCGGGAACTGCGGGGCAGTTCGTGCCGCGCCTACACCTCCGACATGCGGATCTGCCTAAAGGAGAACGGTCCTTACTACTATCCGGATGCGTCCGTAGTGTGCGGAGAGTCGAAGTTTGCTGATAGCCGTAGGGATAGTCTTCTGAATCCGGTTGTCATCTTCGAGGTTTTGTCGCCGTCCACGGCAACGTATGACTTGGGGGATAAGTTCATCCAGTACCGGCGGCTCGATTCCTTGCGGGAATACGTGGTTGTCCACCAGGATACGAGGCTGGTGCAGCGGTTTGAGCGGCGGGAAGAGGGGCAATGGCTGCTGACCTTCTACTCGGGACTCGAAGGAGTTGTGACCCTGTCGAGCGTTCCGTGTGTGCTGCCGATGGCGGAGATTTACGAAGGCATTCAGTAGCGGGGAACGGAGGGATCGATTTCGAGGCTCCACCGCTCGATGCCGCCGGTCATGGACTGGCAACTCCCGACGCCTTGACGGCGGAGCCAACTGACGACGGAGAGGCTGCGCACGCCGTGATGGCAATAGACGATGACGCGGGCTTCATCGGCGGCGGCATCGATCTCCTGGAGGCGCGCGGGGACCGTGTTCATGGGGATCAGATGGGCTCCCTCGATGCGGCAGACGGCGTGCTCATGGGGCTCGCGGCAGTCGATGAGGAGGACGCGGGCGCCGGTTTCGATGTGGCTCCGCGTCTCCTGAGGCGTGATCTCGAGCGGTAGTTCTTCGGGCATTCCTCTCTATTTTACAGGGCAAGCGAAGATGATCAGGTTTCCGCCGGGCTCGTAGAGTCCGACTTCCTTCATGCCATAGAAGGCGGTGCGGACGGGAAGAGCGAGGGGGAGGCCGCCGATGCGTTGGAGGATGTCGTCGAAGTCTTCGACCTCGATGAAGAGCGCCGCCTTGGCATTGCGGCAATACTCGCCGAGAGAGGGGACATCCTTGGCGGCGCTCGAATGGGTCTGGAGCATGATTTCGGCGGAGCCTTTCTGGAGGATGGCGAAGCCGAGTTTGTCTTCTTCGGGCACGGAGACGGTAACGTCGAAGCCGAGGCGTTTGGTCCAGAACTCGAGGGAAGGCTCGAGTTCGGGCATGCAGAGTACGGTGGTGATCTTCATGAAAGGATTGTACGGAAAGGCAGGCTAGCGCTGCCCTTTACCCGTAACAGCCTCGGGGCAAATGTCATTCGGCATCATCGGCATCATCGGAATTCCGAAGTGCGAATCCTTCACACATGAGTAGAAGTTGCGAAAAACCTTCCCACATC
>JADLBD010000060.1 GCA_020847975.1 Bryobacterales bacterium
CCGGCGTGGGAGCCTAATTTGTGAAACGTACCAGTTCTGACGATACGCTGCGCTGTTCGTTTTGTCATAAGAGTCAGGACGTAGTTGGCAAGCTCATTTCATCCCCCAGTGATTATCCCCGAGCTTACATCTGCGACGAATGCATCGCCGTATGCAACTCCATCCTGGAAGACGACCGCCAGGATCATTCCCATGGCGCGCCCCACAAGCTTCCTAAGCCCTTGGAGCTGAAGGAGTACCTGGATCAGTACGTCATCGGGCAGGAACCCACGAAGAAGAAGCTGGCGGTGGCTGTCTACAACCACTACAAGCGCATCCAGATGAGCAAGCAGCGCGCCACGGAAGTGGAGCTGTCGAAGTCGAACATCGTGCTCATCGGGCCGACGGGCACTGGCAAGACTCTGCTGGCGCAGACGCTGGCGCGGATTCTGGACGTTCCCTTTGCGATAGTGGACGCGACGACGCTGACGGAAGCCGGCTACGTGGGCGAAGATGTGGAGAATATCATCCTTCGCCTGCTGCAAAACGCCGATTGGGACGTGCAACGCTGCCAGCAGGGCATTATTTACATCGATGAAATCGACAAAATCGGGCGCAAGGACGAGAATCCGTCCATTACGCGCGATGTGTCGGGTGAAGGAGTCCAACAGGCGTTGTTGAAGATCCTGGAAGGAACGGTGGCGAACGTTCCGCCGCAGGGCGGCCGCAAGCATCCGCACCAGGAGTTCACGCCCGTCGACACGAGCAACATCCTGTTCATCTGCGGAGGGGCGTTCATCGGGCTCGAGAAGATCATCTCCCGCCGCGTGGGGCGCCGGTCGATCGGATTCCGGAACGGGGATGAGGGCGAAAAGAAGGCGGCTGTGTCGAGCTATTCCGGCCGCAGGGACGTAAACCTGCTCGAGCAGATTCAGCCGATTGATCTGATCCGGTTCGGCTTCATCCCGGAATTCATCGGTCGCCTCCCGGTGGTGGCGGTGCTTGAAGACCTCAGCAAAGAGGCGTTGATTCAGATCCTTTCCAAGCCCAAGAACGCCATCACGCGACAGTACCAGAAACTCTTCGAGTACGAAAATGTTAGACTGAAATTTACGGATGACGCCCTGGAGGCCATCGCGTCCCTGGCGCTGGAGCGCAAAGTGGGTGCGCGCGGATTGCGAATGATTCTCGAGGACATGATGCTCGACCTGATGTACTATGTTCCGTCCTACAAGAAGGTTCGCGAATTCGTGGTGACCAAAGAGATGGTGTTGTCGCAGAAGATCAATCTAACCTTGCTCGAAAAAGCGGGTTAGTCCAGGCGCTCGCGGATACGCGCGGTTCCCTCGTGGAGTTTCCGGACTTTGAGCCGCCGGCCGCAGTGCCGTTAGAGAAGTATTCCGAAGGCAGCCGGAACTGCTTGAAGTACGGAAGGTCATTCCCCTAAAACTCATGCTTACCTCAAAGGAAAAATCCGACACAAAGCGTTTGCCGATGATGCCCATCCGTGACGTGGTCATCTTTCCGTACATGATGACTCCGTTCGTGGTGGGGCGCGAATCGAGCGTACGCGCGCTCGAGGAGGCTCTTAGCGGCGACAAGAAGATCTTCCTGGCGACGCAGCACGACGCTTCCGTCGACGAACCCCGGCCGGACGAAATCTACAACGTAGGAACAGTGGCGAATATCGTCCAGAGCCTGAAACTCCCGGATGGCAATATCAAAGTTCTGGTGGAAGGCGTAGAACGGGCGAAAATCGTATCGGTAAGCGAGGAAGAGGGATTCTTCCGCTCCGTTGTAAAGACGTTCCATTACAAGGTGGAGACAGGGGCGCAACTCGATGCGCTGATCAGCCGCGTGACGGCCCTGTTTGAACAGTACGTCAAGCTGAGCCAGAACCTGAACTACGAAACCATGATCGCCGCCATCCGTGTGGATGAGCCGGGCAAGCTGGCGGATACGGTCGGCGCGAACCTGCAACTGACGATCGAAGAGAAGCAGGAATTGTTGGAGATCTTCGACCCGGTGGACCGGTTGACGCGCGTCGCCGAGATGCTCGACATCGAGATTGAGAAGCTCAACATGGACCGGACCATTCAGGGCCGCGTGAAGCGGCAGATGGAGAAGGCCCAGAAGGAGTACTACCTCAACGAGAAGATCAAAGCCATCCAGAAGGAACTCGGGCGCGGCGAGAAGAGCGAGATCGACGAACTGAAGAAGAAGATCGAGACGGCGGGCATGACCAAGGACGCGCACGAGAAGGCGATGGCCGAATTGAAGCGCCTCGAAAACATGCCTCCGATGTCGGCCGAATCGACGGTATCGCGGAACTATCTGGATTGGATGCTCGCGGTGCCGTGGAAGAAGAAGACGAAGGAGATCCGCGATCTCAACTACGCGCAAAACGTGCTCGAAAACGACCACTACGGGTTGGAGAAGATCAAGGAGCGGATTCTCGAGTTTCTGGCGGTGCGGCAGTTGGTGAAGGATCCGAAGGGATCGATTTTGTGCTTTGTCGGGCCTCCCGGCGTGGGGAAGACCTCGCTGGGGATGTCGATCGCCAAGGCCACCGGACGCAAGTTCGTGCGGCTGAGCCTGGGCGGAGTCAGGGACGAAGCAGAGGTTCGTGGACACCGGCGGACGTATATTGGCGCGCTGCCGGGACAGATTTTGCAAATGATGAAGAAGGCGGGGACGAAGAATCCCGTCTTCATGCTCGATGAGGTCGACAAGATGTCGACGGACTTCCGGGGAGACCCGTCGGCGGCGCTGCTCGAAGTGCTCGATCCGGAACAGAATTACATGTTCATGGATCACTACCTGGACGTGGAATACGATTTGAGCCAGGTGTTCTTCATTGCCACGGCGAACGTGCTGCACACCATTCCCCCGGCGTTGCAGGACCGCATGGAAGTGATCCGCCTGTCGGGATACACGGAACTCGAGAAGATGGAGATCGCCAAGCGGTTTCTCGTTCCGAAGCAGATGACACAGACCGGGGTGACGTCGAATGACATCGAGTTTCAGGATGACGGACTCACGGAGATTGTGCAGCATTACACTCGCGAATCCGGGGTGCGCAATCTGGAGCGCGAAGTGGGGAACGTCTGCCGCAAGGTGGGACGCAAGGTAGTAGTAGGCAAGGCGACCAAGGAGAAGCCGCCCAAGGCGGTGGTTAATCCGGCCAAGGTGGCCGAATTGCTGGGTCCGCAGAAGTTCCGGGACCAGGGAGCGGACAAGAAGAACGAAGTGGGCGTCACGGTGGGACTGGCGTGGACCGAGGTGGGCGGCCAGATCCTGACCACCGAAGCGACCATCATGGAAGGGCGTGGAAAGCTGACCACCACCGGGAAACTCGGCGACGTCATGCAGGAGTCGGCCCAGGCGGCGATGAGCTATGTGCGCTCGAGAGCGCATACGCTCGGATTGCCCCGGGATTTCTACCGGCACCTCGACATCCACCTGCATGTGCCGGAAGGCGCGATCCCGAAGGATGGACCGTCGGCGGGTATCACGATCGCCACCAGCATCACGAGCGCGTTGACCACCATCCCCGTGCGCGGCGATATTGCGATGACGGGCGAGATCACCGTGCGCGGAAGGGTGCTGCCGATTGGAGGCTTGAAGGAGAAACTGCTGGCGGCGCACCGGCATGGTTTCCGGGAGGTGGTGCTTCCGCGAGATAACGAGAAGGACCTGCCCGATATCCCCGAGTACATACGCAAGGAGATGGAACTGCACTTTGTCGAATCGATGGATGAAGTGCTGAAACTGGCGCTGGAGCGCGAGATCGAGCCGCTGCCGATAACGCCTGCCACGCAACCGGTGGAGATTGCGCAGCGTCCAGCGGAAGAGAATCTGACGCACTGAGAGGCGTCAGGGAAAACGAGGATCGCCGCCATGGCTGGGGTCGCGGCGGGGGTGTCCGGCAAATGATGTCCGCTGAGTTTATAATAGGGGCAGTCAAGCCTGAGCTTTTTCCGGCGGGATCACTGCCGGAGATCGCATTCCTCGGGCGGAGCAACGTTGGCAAATCCAGCCTGATCAACTGCCTGGTAGAAAAAAAAGGGCTGGCGCGTACCAGCGCCACTCCGGGTTGCACGCAGGCAATCCAGTTTTACCGGGTTGGGGGGAAGTGGCATTTTGTCGACCTGCCGGGCTACGGATACGCGAAAGTCTCCCGACAACAGGCCAAGGGGTGGAAGGATCTGATCGAGAGCTATTTGACCACCCGAGAGAACCTCCGGCTGTGCGTGCTGCTGCTCGATGCCAGACGCGGCTGGATGGAGATGGATGTGGAGTTGAAGGAGTGGCTGGAGCATCA
>JADLBD010000061.1 GCA_020847975.1 Bryobacterales bacterium
GAATACAAAATCCAGAAGCTGACGGATTGCTACACATGCCACCGATGAGTGGAACACAACCTTTCAAAATATTCGGGCAAGGCCCTCGACTGGATCTCGAGGCCGTGCGGGAACGGCTGAGCCAGAAGACTGGCCAGGAGTATTGGCGCAGCTTGGAAGAGCTGTCGGATACGCCGGAGTTCCAGGAATTTCTCGACAACGAATTTCCGCAGAGCGGGACGGACTGGCGGAATCCGCTGGACCGCAGGAACCTGCTGAAGCTGATGGGGGCTTCGCTGGGGCTGGCGGGGCTGACGGCGTGCACGCGGCAACCGCTCGAGAAGATTGTGCCCTACGTGAAGCCGCCGGAGGAGTTTGCGGAGAACGTTCCGGTGTACTATGCGACGGCTCACATGATGGGCGGATACGCGACGGGCCTGCTGGTGGAGAGCCACCAGGGGCGGCCGACGAAGGCAGAGGGGAATCCGGACCACGCGGGGAGCCTGGGGAGCACGGACATCTTCGCGCAGGCGAGCCTGCTCGCGTTGTACGATCCGGACCGGTCGAAGACGGTGGTGCGCGAGGGCGAGATCAGCAACAACACGTCGTTCTGGGCGGCGCTGACGGTTTTGCGGGAGAAGCACTTCGCGGCGAAGGGCGCGGGGATGCGGATTCTGACGGAGACCATCACGTCGCCGAGCCTGATCGAGTTGATGAAAGCGCTGCTGGCGATGATGCCGGATTTGAAGTGGCACGTATGGGATCCGGTGAATCCGGACGGAGCGCGCGAGGGGGCGAAGCTGGCGTTTGGCGAGCCGGTATCGCAGCATTACAAGCTGGACACGGCGGACGTGATTTTCTCGCTCGATGCGGATTTTCTGTACACGGGTGTGGGGGCGGTGCGGTACGCGCGGGAGTTCGCGGCGCGGCGCAAGCCGGAAGAGGGCAAGAAGCGGATGAACCGCTTCTACGCGGTGGAAACGCACCCATCGGTGACGAGCGTGTTGTCGGATCACCGGCTGGCGGTGAAGCCGAGCGAAGTGGAAGCGATCGCGCGGAGCCTGGCGGCGAAGCTGGGAGTGGCGGTGGATGCGCCGGGCGCGCTGCCGCAGGATGCATGGATTGCAACGCTGGCGAAGGATTTGGGGGCGCATAACGGGACGAGCCTGGTGGTGGCAGGCGAGCATCAGCCGGCGATCGTGCATGCGCTGGCGCACGCGATCAACGAGAAGTTAGGGAACGCGGGCAAGACGGTGATCTACACGGAGCCGCTCGAAGGGAATCCGGCCGCGCACGCCGATTCGCTGAAGGAACTGACGGCGGACATGGACGCGGGGAAGGTGGAGACGCTGCTGGTGTTGAGCGCGAATCCGGTGTACACGGCTCCGGCGGATTTGAAGTTCCGCGAGGCGTTCCTGAAGGTGAAGAACCGGATTCAATTGAGCCAGTACCAGGACGAGACGGCGGTGCTGTGCAACTGGCACGTTCCGGAAGCGCATCCGCTGGAGAGTTGGGGCGAGGCGCGGACCTATGACGGGACCGTGACGCTGATGCAGCCGCTGATTGATCCGCTCTACAGCGGGAAGACGGCGATGGAGATCATCTCAGCGCTCGGCGGCAAGCAGGGGACGAACTATCAGATCTGGCGGCGCTACTGGCGCGACCGGATCAATGCGAAGGATTACGACGCGCAGTTGCAGAAGGCTTTGCATGACGGATTTGTAGCCAATTCGGCTGCGGCGGTGAAGGCGGTGGCGGTGAAGGGGGACTTGAAAGCGGTTGCCCCAACGCCGGCAGGGAGCGGGATGGAGATCAGTTTCCGGCCAGACCCGACGGTATTGGATGGGCGGTTCGCCAACAACGGATGGCTCCAGGAACTGCCGAAGCCGGTGAGCAAGGTGACGTGGGACAACGCGGCATACATTGCTCCATCGACGGCGCAGAAGCTGGGAGTGACGACGGACGACGTGGTCACGATCAAGGTGGGCAACGGATCGGTGAAAGCGCCGGTGTGGGTGACTCCGGGACAGGCGCGCGATACGGTGACGGTGCACCTGGGGTACGGGCGCACGAACGCGGGGAGGATCGGGACGGAGATCGGGTTTGACGCGAACGCGCTGCGGACGTCGCAGGCGCTGTGGGCGGCATCGGGAGTGGAGATCACACCGGCGGGGCGCCGGTACAAGCTGGTGTCGACGCAGACGCACCACGGGATACAGCAGATCAGGGAGGCGGACGCGGCGCAGAGCGAGCGGCACCTGGTACGCGTGGCCACGGAAGACGAGTACCTGAAGAAGCCGGAATTCGCCAAGGAAATGGTGGAGGATCCGGCGGCGGCGTTCAGCCTGTATTCGCCGGGGTTCGACTATTCGCAGGGTTACCGCTGGGGGATGGCGATTGACCTCAACGCGTGTAACGGGTGCGGGGCGTGCACGATTGCCTGCCAGGCGGAAAACAACATTGCGACGGTGGGCAAGGAAGAAGTGCTGAGAGGAAGGGAAATGCACTGGATCCGCGTGGACCGCTACCACAAGGGCGAGCTGGACAATCCGGCGGCGTATGCGCAGCCGGTGATGTGCCAGCACTGCGAAAACGCTCCGTGCGAGACGGTGTGTCCGGTGGCGGCGACGGTGCACAGCAGCGAGGGGATCAACCAGATGGTTTACAACCGCTGCGTGGGCACGCGGTACTGTTCGAACAACTGCCCGTACAAGGTGCGGCGGTTCAACTTCTTCCTGTACAGCGATTGGGATACGCAGAGCCTGTGGGGTTTGCGCAATCCGGATGTGACGGTCCGCAGCCGCGGCGTGATGGAGAAGTGCAGCTACTGCATCCAGCGGGTGAGCCGGGCGAAGATCCAGGCGGAGAAGGAAGACCGCCGGGTGAAGGATGGCGAAGTGGTTGCGGCGTGCCAGCAGGCGTGCCCGACGCAGGCCATCATGTTCGGCGATATGAACGATAAAGAGAGCAAGATCGCCAAGTGGAAAGGCGATGCCAGGAATTACGGAATTCTCACGGACCTCAACACCAAGCCGCGCACGACGTATCTGGCGCGCCTGGAGAATCCGAACCCTGAACTGAAGCAGGCATAACAGGAGAAGGACGCGAGAAATGGAGAGAGTAGAGAACACCGGGACATCGATGGTACAGACGGGTCCGGACGCGATGCTGGCTCCAGGGCACAGTTACGCGACGGTAACGGACAAGATCGCGGCGGTTCCGCTGGAGGTGGGATGGCCGAAGTTCTGGATAGTGGGTTTCACGATCGCATTCGGCATTCTGATGATGCTGCTGGCGACGATCAACTACCTGGTATTGAAGGGGATCGGGATCTGGGGCGTGAACATACCGGTCGGCTGGGGCTTCGACATCATCAACTTTGTGTGGTGGATCGGAATCGGGCATGCGGGGACGCTGATATCGGCGATTCTGCTGTTGTTGAAGCAGCAGTGGCGGATGTCGATTTCGCGGTTTGCGGAAGCGATGACGCTGTTCGCGGTGGCATGCGCGTTCCTGTATCCGGCGCTGCATACGGGCCGTCCGTGGGTGGCATACTGGCTGCTGCCGTATCCGAACACGATGTCGATGTGGCCGCAGCCGCGCAGTCCGCTGCTGTGGGACGTGTTCGCGGTGTCGACGTACGCGACGATTTCGCTGGTGTTCTGGTACGTGGGATTGATACCGGACCTGGCGAGCATGCGCGACAAGGCGAAGAGCAAGCTGGCGCAGATGAGTTATGGGATGCTGGCGCTGGGGTGGCGCGGATCGGCGCGGCACTGGAACCACTATGAAATCGCATCGCTGGTACTGGCGGGGATGTCGACGCCGCTGGTGCTTTCGGTGCACACGGTGGTGAGCTTCGACTTCGCGGTGGGACTGATTCCGGGGTGGCACACGACGATCTTCCCGCCCTACTTCGTGGCGGGGGCGATTTATTCGGGATTCGCGATGGTGCTGACGCTGGCGATTCCGCTGCGGGCCTGGTACAAGATGAAGGACTTCATCACGATGAAGCACATCGACAACATGTGCAAGGTGATGCTGGCGACGGGGCTGATTGTGGCGTACGGGTATTTCATGGAAGCGTTCATGAGCTGGTACAGCGGCAACCTGTGGGAAATGTTCATGTTCAAGAACCGGGCGACGGGGCCCTACGGGTGGAGCTACTGGTCGCTGATCCTGTTCAACATACTGGTTCCGCAGGTGCTGTGGTCAAAGAAGGCGCGGGCGAATGTGCCGCTGGTGTTCGTGATCTCGCTGATCATCAACATCGGGATGTGGCTGGAGCGGTTCGTGATCATCGTGACGAGCCTGCACCGCGATTTTCTTCCCTCGAGCTGGGGGATGTACTACCCGACGAAGTATGACTGGAGCATGTTTATCGGCACGATGGGGTTGTTCCTTACGCTGCTGTTCGTCTTCGTCCGGCTGCTGCCCGCGATCTCGATTTTCGAAGTGCGGACGTTGATTCCGCGAGCCGAGAAAGGGGGCAGCCACTAAATGCGCAAGCCTCTATACGGCCTGATGGCCGAATTCGAGACGCCGGAGCAACTGGTGCGCGCGGCCGAGGCGGCGCATCACGAAGGCTACCGGAAGATGGACGCCTATTCGCCGCTGCCGATCGAGGAGCTGCATCACGCGATGCACATACCGGATTCGCCGCTGCCGAAGTTCGTGCTGGCGGGGGGGATCGCGGGAATGATCGGCGGATTCGGGCTGTTGTACTGGATTGCGGCGATCACCTATCCGTTGAACGTGGGCGGCAGGCCATACAATAGCTGGCCGGCGTTTATCCCGATCACGTTCGAGACGACGGTGCTGCTGGCCGGGCTGACGACACTGGCGACGCTGGTGTTCCTGTGCGGGTTTCCGATGCCGTATCATCCGGTGTTCAACGTGCCGCGGTTCAAGCGCGCCTCGCGGGACCGGTTCTTTCTGTGCATCGAGGCGGAAGACGCGAAGTTCGATTTGCAGCGGACGAAGGAGTTTTTGCAGACTCTGCATGCCCATGAAGTGGCGGAGGTGGAGATTTGAGGTACGTATTCCTCATTGCCGGTGGATTGACGCTGCTGGGGTGCCGGCAGGACATGCATGATCCGCCGCGCTACCGGGTGGACGCAGGGACGGATTTCTTTGGGGACCGGCGGGCGGCGCGGCCGGCGATCAAGGGGACGGTAGCGCGGAACATGGTGAAGAGCGCAAACCCGGCGTATTGGACGGGGATAGCGGACGGGAAAGTAGTGGACCAGCTTCCGGTTCCGTTTACGAAGGAACTGCTGGAGCGGGGGCGGGACCGGTTCAACATTTACTGCACGCCGTGCCACGGTTATACGGGCTATGGCGATGGAATGATTGTGACGCGCGGGCTGAAGAATCCGCCGTCGTACCACACGGAGGCGCTGCGGGACGCGCCGATCGGGCATTTCTTCGTGGTGATGACGAACGGGAGCGGAGCGATGGCGAGCTATGCGGCGCGCATTCCGGTGAAGGACCGGTGGGCGATTGCGAGTTACGTCCGGGCGCTGCAACAGAGCCAGAACGTGAAGGTAGCCGAGTTGACGCCGGATGAGATGCAGAAGGTAAACGCCGGGCCGGCGATTGTTGCGCCGCCTCAGCCGCAGGAGAAGAAGGAGGCTGCGAAGTAATGACGGAAGCGATGCGGCCGTATCTGGACCGATTGCAGAGCCGCGCCCTGATGGTGGGCGTGGCGGGATTGCTGGCGACGGGCGCCGGGTTTGCGATGAATTCGGAGCAGTTTTACCGCTCGTACCTGCTGGCGTTCATGCTGTGGGCGGGCGTGGCGCTGGGGAGCCTGTCGCTGTTGATGCTGCATCACATGGTGGGTGGCGGCTGGGGAGTTGCGATCCGCCGAGGGCTGGAAGCGGGGACGAGGACTCTGCCGCTGGTGGTGCTGTTGTTTCTGCCGCTGGCGTTCGGAGTGCACAGTCTGTATGAATGGTCGCACCCGGACGTGGTGGCGAAGGATCCGGTTCTGCAATCGAAGCAGATGTATCTGAACCAGACGGGGTTCTACATCCGGGCGGTGATCTACTTCGTGATCTGGTTTTTCCTGACGGCGCGGTTGAACAAGATGACGGAAGAGCAGGAGAGGGTGGGGTACTGGGCGATCCGGCCGCGGCTGCAGCGGCTGAGCGCGCCGGGGATCATCGTCCACAGCCTGTGCATCACGTTCGCGTCGGTGGACTGGGTGATGTCGATTGAGCCGCATTATTTTTCGACGATTTACGGCGCGATCTTCATGGTGAACCAGGCGCTGTCGACGTTCGCGGTGATGATTTTCGTGCTGTGTCTGCTGGCGACGAAGGAACCGATGCAGGGGGTGGTGAAGACGCAGACGTACCACGATCTGGGAAGCCTGATGTTCGCGTTCAACATGCTGTGGGCGTATGTGAGCTTTTCGCAGTTGCTGATCGTGTGGTCAGCGAACCTGCCGGAAGAGATTGCCTACTATGTGAAGCGCATGCGCGGGGGGTGGGAATATGTGGGGCTGGCGGTGTTCCTGTTCCACTTCTGCGTGATCTTCGTGCTGCTGCTGATGAGGAAGGTCAAGCGCAATCCGCACCTGCTGCGGAAGGTGGCGGCGTATGTATTGGCGATGCGGGTGTTGGATCTGTTCTGGGTAATCCGGCCGGCGTTCAGCCATGGGATGGAGAACGGGACACCGGTTTCGCACTTCAGCATTCACTGGCTGGACATTGCGGCTCCGGTGGCGCTGGGCGGGATCTGGATGGCGTTTTTCGCCTTCCAATTGAAGAAGCGGTCTCTCGAGCCGCTGGCATTGGAATAGGGGGGGACAAAAGGAAATGGAGACAATTCATCATCACATTCCGGCGGCCGAACCCGAAGCGACGGACGCGAACATACCGCTGGTGGCATGGTCCACGATCGGAATTCTGGGCACGCTGGCGTTGTGCATCTTCCTGGCGGGGCTGATGTTCCGGTATGAGGAGAGCGCGATGCCGAAGCCGACGGGGATTTTCTCGAATCTGCGGCGTCTGCCGCCGCCGCCGCGGCTGCAGGCGTTTCCGGCGAAGGACCTGGCGGCGTTCCAGGCACAGCAGATGAGCCGGGTGGAAAACTACGGCTGGGTGGACAAGCAAGCCGGAGTGGCACACGTTCCGGTGGAGAAGGCGATGGAGATGCTGCTGAAGAGCGGTCTCCCGGTTCCGGTACAGAAGAAGGCGGCCGCGGGCGCGAAGCCGGCAGCGGCGGCAGCAAAGCAGTAAGAGGAAACATGCGCAGTTGGGTAGTAGCATTGGGGATTGTTTCATCGGCCTGGGCGCAGTCTTCGCGGCAGAATCCGGGAGACCAGACCCAGTTGCTGAAACAGGTGGCTTTTGAGCAGAAGCTGAATGCACAGCTTCCCATGGATCTGCCGTTCCGGGACGAGACGGGGCGGACGGCTCCGCTCGGCGAATATTTCCAGGGCAAACCGGTGGTGCTGGTTCCGGTCTATTACGAATGCCCGATGCTGTGCAATCTCACGATGAGCAGTTTGGTGAAGACGATGAAAGCGCTTCCGCTGACGCCGGGGAAAGACTTTCGAGTGGTGATGTTCAGTTTTGATCCGCGGGAGAAGCCGGAACTGGCGGCGGAGAAGAAGAAGGCGTACCTGAAGCGGTACGAGAGGACAGGGACGGACGCGGGGTGGAGTTTCCTGACGGGGGAGGAAGGGAACATCAAGAGGCTGACGGAATCGATGGGGTTCCGGTATGCGTTCGATCCGACGATTCAGCAATACGCGCATGCCGCCGGGTTTGTGGTAGCCACGCCGGACGGGCGGCTGTCGCGGTATCTTTTCGGCATCGAATATTCGGCGCGGGACTTGCGGCTGGGGATACTGGAATCGTCGAAGGGGAAGATCGGGGATCCGGTGGGGCAACTGCTGCTGATGTGCTTTCACTACGATCCATCGAGCGGGAAGTACACGCTGCAGGTGCTGACGGCGCTGCGGGCGGCGGGTGTGTTGACGCTGGCCGTGATTGGTGGATTTCTTATTGTCAGTTTCCGGAGGGAGAGGCGCCAGAAGGCTTGAGCTGGCCGCAAGAGATCTCGCATGAACAAATCATTCTCTTTATTACCTGAAGCCGCGAGCAATCTGGCGACTCAGATTGATGATCTGATGACGGCGGAGATGCTGTTTTCGATATTCTTCACGGCTTTGATTTTCGTTACGGTTTTTGCGTTCGCGATGAAGTTCCGGCGGAAGTCGGAAGACGACCGTACGCCGCATATCCACGGGTCGCTGCTGCTGGAACTGGCGTGGTCGATGATTCCGTTTGCGATGATCCTGGTGTTTTTCGTCTGGGGAGCGAACATTTATTTCCGGGCGTACGCGTCGCCGCAGCCGGATTCGATGGAGATTTTCGTGACGGGCAAGCAGTGGATGTGGAAGGTGCAGCATCCGGAGGGGCAGCGGGAAATCAACGAACTGCATCTACCGGTGGGGCGGCAGGTGAAGTTCACGATGATCAGCGAGGACGTGATCCACAGCTTTTTCATTCCGGCGTTCCGGCTGAAGAAGGACGTGATACCGGGGCGCTACACGAGCTATTACGTGACGCCGACGAAGCAGGGGGATTACCACCTGTTCTGCGCGGAGTATTGCGGGACGCAGCATTCGGGGATGATCGGGACGGTGCACGTGATGCCGCCGACGGAATATGAGAAGTGGGTGAGCGGCGGAGACGAATCGATGACGGCGCGGGGCGAGGCGCTGTTCAACCAGTACGGCTGTTCGACGTGCCATCTTCCGGACGGCAAGGGGCGGGGGCCGTCGCTGGTGGGGGTATACAACAGCACGGTGAAGCTGCAAGGCGGGGCGATGGTGAAAGCGGATGACACCTACATTCGCGAATCGGTTTTGAATCCGCGGGCGAAGATTGTGGATACATATCCCTCGATCATGCCGACGTTCCAGGGGCAGATCAGCGAAGAAGGTTTGTTGCAAATTATTGCGTATGTCAAGAGTTTGGAAAAAGAGGAGGGAGAGCAGCAATGAGTGAGCACGTTGCAACGTACGATTCCGCTTCCGAATCTGAATTGAATTATTTAACGAACGGCTGGAGTTGGAAGAGCTGGCTGTTGACGACGGACCACAAGCGGATCGCGATCCTGTACCTCATCTCGATTTCGTTCTTCTTTCTGTTGGGCGGAGCTTTCGCGGCGGCGATCCGGCTGGAGTTGCTGACTCCGCAGGGGGACATGCTGGAGGCGCAGACGTACAACAAGATGTTCACCATGCACGGGGTGATCATGATCTTCTTCTTCCTCATACCGTCCGTGCCGGCGACACTGGGCAATTTTCTGATTCCGATCATGGTGGGGGCGAAGGACCTGGCGTTTCCGAAGATCAACCTGCTGAGCTGGTATCTGTACATGATTGGCGGGCTGCTGGGAATTTACGCGGCGATTTCGGGCGGCGTGGACACGGGATGGACGTTCTACACGCCTTACAGCAGCACGTATTCGAACACGGCGGTGATTGCGACGGCGATGGGGGCGTTCGTGGGCGGGTTCTCGTCGATTCTGACGGGCTTGAACTTCATTGTGACGATTCACAAGATGCGCGCGCCGGGGTTGACGTGGAACCGGCTGCCGCTGTTTGTGTGGGCGCATTATGCGACGAGCCTGATCCAGTTGCTGGGCACGCCGGTAGTGGCGATCACGCTGGTGTTGATGATGCTGGAGCGGGCGTTCCGGATCGGGTTTTTCGATCCGGCATTGGGCGGCGATCCGGTGCTGTTCCAGCACCTGTTCTGGTTCTATTCGCACCCGGCGGTATACATCATGATTCTGCCGGGGATGGGCGTGATCAGCGAAGTGGTGACGTGCTTCTCGAAGAAATCAGTGTTCGGATATCCGTTCGTGGCGGGTTCGAGCCTGGCGATCGCGATTCTGAGCTTTTTCGTGTGGGGCCATCACATGTTCGTGGCGGGCCAATCGACGTACGCGAGCCTGGTGTTCAGCCTGCTGAGTTTCGCGGTGGCGGTTCCTTCGGCGGTGAAGGTATTCAACTGGATGGCCACGATGTATAAGGGGTCAATCAGTTGGGACACGCCGATGTTGTACGCGATGGCGTTCATCGGACTATTCACGATCGGCGGAGTGACGGGTGTGATGTGCGCGACGATGGGCATCGATCTGCATATTCACGACACGTACTTTATCGTGGCGCACTTCCACTACGTGATGGTGGGCGGCATGGTGACGGCGTTTCTCGCGGGGGTGCATTTCTGGTGGCCCAAGATGACGGGCAGAATGTACAATGACACGTGGGGACGGATCGCGGCGGGGTTGGTGTTCATCGGGTTTAACCTGACGTTCGGGCCGCAGTTCATATTGGGGTGGCTGGGGATGCCGCGGCGGTATCACGCCTACCCGGAAGAATTTCAGGCATTGCATGTTCTGTCGACGGCAGGCGCCACAGTGCTTGGTGTGGGTTATCTGATTCCGATGATTTATCTGGTGTATTCGGTTTTTAAGGGTCCGCGGGTAACGACGCCGAACCCATTTCACGCCAAGGGACTGGAGTGGATGATTCCGTGTCCGCCGCCGACGGAGAACTTCTTCGCTCCGCCAGTGGTGACGGAGCCGGTCTACGCTTACGCCGAGGCACACGAGGAGAACACGCTTGTCTGATCACGCCGTTGCTCTCGATTCGCACCGGGAAGAACACGTAGCGCACCAGTTTTACAGCGCCCAACAGCAGTATGAGTCGGGCAACCTGGGGATGTGGCTCTTCCTGGCCACGGAAGTCATGTTTTTCGGCGGCATGTTCGCCGCATACACGATCTACCGGACGTGGTACCCGGATGCGTTCCGGATCGCCAGTTCGGCGACGAACGTATTTTTGGGCGCAGTGAACACGGTGGTGCTGATCGTGTCGAGCCTGACGATGGCGCTGGCGGTGCAGAGCGCGCAGTTAGGGAAACAAAAACGCCTGGTGGCGATGCTTATTCTGACCATGATTTTCGGCTCGATTTTTTTGGGCGTGAAGGCGGTGGAGTATACGCACAAGTGGCAGGAAGGGCACGTGCCGGGGCCGTACTTCCACTGGGACCAGACGGAAGGCGGAAGAGAAGTGCAGATTCTGTTCTGCCTGTATTTCGCGATGACGGGGATGCACGCCATACACATGATTGTCGGGTTGGGCATCATGACATGGCTGCTGGTGACGGCGATGAAGGGGCGATACGGGCCCAAGTACTATAATCCCGTGGAGATCAGCGGGCTGTACTGGCACTTTGTGGACATCGTGTGGATCTTCCTATTCCCGCTGCTGTACCTGATCGAGAGATGAACATCATGCAGAACGAACTACACGCGGAACACCATATTGCATCGACGAAGATGTATGTCACCGTTTTTTTGGCGCTGATTGCGGGGACGGTGCTGACCTACCAGGTGTGGAAGATCAACCTGGGCTTACTGAGCGTGATGATCTCGCTGGGGATTGCGGTGTGCAAGGCAACGCTGGTGATCCGGTACTTCATGCACGTCAAATGGAGTCCTATTTTATCGAAGATGACGCTGGCGGGGGCGGTAATTTTTCTGGCGATTCTGCTGGTGCTGATGTCGATGGACTATGTGTCGCGGGGATGGCAGCCGCGTGCGATGCCGTGGGACCATCACCAGGTGTTGAACAACTGATCTCGCCGGTGAGAGGGAGCGCCGGCGCCACGTTTCGCGAAAGTTCCTGATATAGAATTGGATGGATGAAGCGAACGAATCGACGGCGTATCCTGCAATTGGGCGCGGGGCTGGGCGGCGGGTTGTTGGGGAAGGCGGACGAAGGGCGCGCGCCGGGGAGACCGCTGAGCGGCTACGGGGAGCGGTCGAAGTACGTCAAGCCGGTGCGGACGATGCGGCAATCGAAGACTCCGCAGGCCGGGTCGAGCGCGACTCCACTTGCCGACATGTACGGCATCCTCACACCATCCGCGCTGCACTATGAGCGGCATCATGCGGGAATTCCGGACATTGATCCGGATCAGCACACGCTATTGATTCACGGGTTGGTGGAGCGGCCGCTGCTGCTGACGATGGAGGACATCCGGCGGCTTCCTTCGGTGTCGCGAATTCATTTCCTGGAGTGCGGGGGCAACAGCGGGGGCGAGTGGCAGGAAAAGACCGGTCCCGACGCGCAGCGCGCGTACGGGCTGGCGAGTTGCAGCGAATGGACGGGAGTTCCGCTGCGCCTGGCGCTGAGGGAAGCAGGGGTGAAGCCCGAGGCGAAATGGATGATTGCGGAGGGGGCGGACGCCTGCCGGATGCAGCGGAGCGTGCCTCTGACGAAGGATTTGGATGATGCCCTGCTCGCCTACGGGCAGAATGGCGAACCGTTGCGCCCGGAGCAGGGTTTTCCTTTGAGGCTGCTGACGCCGGGGTGGGAGGGGAACGTCCAGGTGAAGTGGCTGCGGCGGTTGTTTCTTACGGCGGAGCCGCACTATACACGGGACGAAACCTCGAGGTACAGCGACCTGATGCCGGACGGGAAGGCGCGGATTTTCACGCTGACGCAGGAGGCGAAGTCGCTGGTGACGTTTCCTTCGGGCGGGCGGAGACTGGCGGGCTCCGGCCTGTATGAGATCACGGGGCTTGCCTGGACGGGACGGGGACGGATCACGCGAGTGGAAGTGACCCTGGATGGCGGGCGCACCTGGCAGGACGCGCGATTGGAAGAACCGGTGCTGCGCAAGGCGTTCACGCGGTTCCGGCTGCCGTGGGAGTGGGATGGGAAAGCGGCGGTGATTGCTTCGCGGGCGACGGATGAGAGCGGGTATGTGCAGCCCACGCGGGAGCAGTTGATTGCCGTGCGGGGCAGGAATTCGGGATCGCACTTCAATGGAATCAAGATGTGGAGGGTTCAGGCGGACGGGAGCGTGACCAATGATGACGCTTAGGGCGGGGGTTTTTGTGTGGCTGGCAGTGGTGTTGGGCGCGCAGGTTCCAAAGTATGGCGTGGGCCGCGCGGTGAGCGCGGAGGAGATTCGGAATTATGGGGTGATGGTGGGGGCCGACGGGAAAGGGCTGCCTGTGGGATCGGGAACGGCGGTGGAGGGCAAAGCCGTGTACGCGGCGAAGTGCGAGAGGTGCCACGGAGCGAAAGGCGAGGGAGGTATCGGATCCGCGCTGGTGGGCGGCCAGGGAACGCTGGCGACGGCGAAGCCTCTGAAGACGGTGGGAAGCTACTGGCCGTATGCGACCACGGTATGGGATTACGTGCATCGCGCGATGCCTTTTGACCGGTCGGGGACGCTGAAGTACGACGAGGTGTACAGCGTGGTGGCTTATGTGCTTTTCCTGAATGGAATCGTGGAGGAGAAGCAGGTGATGAATGCGTCCACGCTGCCGAAGGTCCGGATGCCGAACCGGGATGGGTTTGTGCGGGATCCGCGGCCGGATGTGGGGGGCTCGGGGAGTCCAAGGTGAATGGACTGATTCATACAGGAGAGAACCAGGAAGACTGCTGCGACGAGAATCCGTATCATGGCGCTTTCAGGCCTCCTCCGCGTCCCGGGACAGTTCGCGCCGCAGTTGCAGATACTCGCGCGCATCGGCCTGGTGGAGCATGAAGGTTCGCGACTGGCCCAGACGGCCCATGGGACAAATACGGATGGCCGGTCATTCTTCCTCCTTTCCTCCGGCGCGGGCGATGCCTCTGTGGGAAGCGCGGATGAACCGGACCATGTAGGCGGCGTGCGAGCCGGGGAATTCCGCTTCGATGCGGGCAAGCGCCTCAGAAAGTTTCAGGCCGGAACGGTAGAGCAGCCGGTAGGCGGCTTTGACCTCGGCGATTTCGGTAGCCGAGAATCCGGCGCGGCGCAGGCCGACAAGATTCACTCCCCTGGGGGCGACATTGAAATCCGAGTAGAGGAGAAAGGGCGGCAGGTCGCTATTGACGCGCGTGTTGCCGCCCACCATGGCGAGGCGGCCGATCTTCGAGAACTGGTGGACGACGACGCCGCCGGAGAGGAACGCCTGGTCCTCCACCTCGACGTAGCCGGCGACGAGCGCGCAACTGGCGATGACACACTGGTTGCCGATGATGCAATTGTGGGCAATGTGGCCGCTGGTCATGATGAAGTTGCCGTCACCGATGATTGTGACGGACTCGGGCTTCGTGCCGCGGGAGATGGTGTAGTGTTCGCGGATTTTGTTCCCGCGGCCGATGCGGAGATAGCTGCGCTCGCCGGTGAAGGCCTTGTCGAGGGGGTCGGTGCCGAGGGCGGTACCGGCGGAAATTTCGTTGCCTTCGCCCATCTCGGTCCAGCGCTTCACATAGACATAAGGCTCCAGGCGGCAGAATGCCCCGATGACCACGTCGCTTTCGATGACGCAATACTCGCCGACGACGGTCTGCGCCCCGATGACCGCATCAGGATGGATGCGGGCAGTGGGCGCAATGGAAGCCGAGGGGTCAATAGGCATACTCTTAATCGTAGGGCAGGCCAGCGGCCTGTCACAAAGGAGAGACTCGAGACATGCGCGTACGGGAACTGGCGGACTGGCTGGGCTGCACATTCGAGGGGGAGGGGGAGCGGGAGGTGGACGGGGTAGCTGCTTTGGAGTCGGCGGGGGCCGGGCATGTGTCTTTCCTGGGGAACCGCAAGGCTGCCGCGCAAGCGGCGCAATCGGCCGCAGGCTGCCTGATTGTGCCCAGCGATTTTGTGAATGCCGGTGGGCGGACGGTGATTCGGGCAAAGGATCCGCGGTGCGTCTTTGCGCGCGTGGTGAGCCGCTTCCATCCGAGTCCCGCGCCGAGTCCTGGCGTGCATCCCACCGCCGTGATCGGCGAGGGCGTGGAACTGGGGGAGGGCGTTTCGATTGGGCCGAATGCTGTGTTGGGGGAAGGCGTGCGGGTGGGGGAAAGGTCGCGAATCGGGGCGGGTTGTGTGCTGGGGCGCCGCGTTTCACTCGGCCAGGATTGCGTCCTTCACGCGAACGTGACGCTCTACGACGATATCGAGATAGGCGACAGGGCCGTCCTCCATTCGGGCTGCGTTCTCGGGGCGGACGGGTTTGGCTTCGTATTGACGGGAGACTGTTACGAGAAGTTTCCGCAGGTGGGGCGGGTGCAGATGGGGCATGATGTGGAGGTGGGCGCAAACTCCACCATCGACCGCGCGGCGCTTGGGGTGACGTGGATCGGCGACGGGGTGAAATTGGACAACATGGTTCACGTGGGGCACAATTGCCGCCTGGGCAAGCATGTTGTGGTGGCGGCGCAGACGGGCTTTTCCGGCGGCGTTGTAGTGGAGGACCATGCGGTGATCGGCGGCAAGGTCGGCATTGGCGACAAGGCGCGGATCGAATCCCGCGCGGTGCTCGGGTCGGGTTGCGGCGTTCTTACCTCGAAAGTGATCCGCAGCGGGGAAGTGGTATGGGGCACGCCGGCGCGGCCATTGAAGGAAGTCCTGGAGCAGCTTGCCAACCTCGCGCGGCTGCCGCAGATGCGCGAGGAACTCACGGCGCTCAAAGCCCAGGTGGGAAAATTGTTGGAAGGGAAGCATTGATGCTGGTGGTGGTGGGCGGGCATAGCCGGAATGTAGGCAAGACATCCGTAGTTTGTGAAATCATTTCCGGAATACCGGAGGCCCGCTGGCAGGCGGTCAAGATTACGCAGCACGGACACAACTTCTGTTCCATCGACGGCCACCCGTGCGATTGCGCGCCTGGAGACGCATCCCACCCGTTCGTGCTTGACGAGCAGCCCGGCGCGGACAGAACCGATTCCGGCCGCTACCTTGCCGCCGGCGCGCGCCGCTCGTTCTGGCTGCGCACCGCCAAGGACGAACTGGGCCACGCTCTTCCGGCATTGAAAAGCTTGCTGGCCGGAGCCGAGCACACGATCGTCGAATCGAACAGCGTGATGCGTTTTTTCACGCCGGACCTCTACATCGTGGTGCTCGATTACGGCGTGGAGGACATGAAGGAGTCGACGCGCCTGTACTTCGATCGCGCTGATGCGTTTGTGGTGAACGCCGCCGGCCGTCCGGCACCACCATGGCCGGGTATTCCCCGGCGATGGCTGGAGGGCAAGCCGCGGTTCCCCGCTGATCCGCCGCGATATGGGGGGCCGGAATTGGTTGCGTTTGTCCGCTCGAGGATGGCGTCTCGCGGGCCGGGCGCTCACGAGGTGTGCGGAGGGAGTTTCGCAGAAAAGGATTGACGGCGGCGTTTATTTCCCATACACTGTATGACAAATGGCGAAGCCTGATTCTCTGGGCCAGTTCGAGCAGCTTGTTCTGACGGCAATCCTCTCGCTGCGCGAGGATGCCTATGGCGTCACCATTCACGAAAAAGTGTCTCAATTGGCCCATCCCAGGCAGGTTTCCCTCGGGGCAGTGTACGTGACGCTGGACCGGTTGGAAGACAAGGGGTTCATTTCGAGCTGGCTTTCGGACCCCACGCCGGAGCGCGGCGGGCGCGCGAAGCGCTGTTACCGGCTGGAAGCGCTGGGGGAACGGGCACTGGAGGAATCCGCCGCTACGGCAAAGCGCGTATGGGATGCCATCACCGAGATCTGGGGCATTGACTGGGCGAGGAAGTGGGGCAAGCAATATGGAAAGGAGACAGGCCGATGAAACCGCGTCCTCCTCGAGTGTTCGAATTCCTTGTGGGATTGCTGCTGCCGCCGGCGTGCCGTGAGCATGTGCTTGGCGATCTGCATGAGCGCTACCGTGGTCCGGTTGCCTATCTGTTGGAGGGGATCTCCGCAATCCCGCGCGTGGTTGTGAGCCAAGTGCGACGGACCACAGGGTGGCAGTTGCTGGTGATGGAGGCGTTCACGCTCTATCTTGCGTTCCTCGCCGCGGCGTGGAGATTCGACGGCGCGGCCTTTCCGGATGAGGGGCTGGTGATTCCGGCGGCGGTTGCGCTGATCACGCTGGTTCTGGCAGACGCATACCGAACCGCGCCGAGGCGGACGCCGCAGCAATCACTCAGCGGCGTAGTGCTGGCGGTTGTTGTTGCGTACGCCACGCAAACCGTAATGGCCGCGGTCTTCCCTGCCTTGCTGGTTCCGAAGGCGATGATAGCTGTGGGCTTGGGGGCGAGCCTGCTGCTGCTGACGGCGCTGCGTGTTTCGCTTGCACCGGCCGGATTTGCTTTCCGCAACGCCACGGCTGAGCCTCTGACGTGGCGGGAAATTCCGCGCCGCGCACAGAAACTCGAGGGAGAGGCGCGACGCGGCAATTTTGCGATGGCCGCCTGTTCGCTGCTGCTGCTACTGATGGGCTGGCAGGCGGGGTCGAATCCGGCGCCGCCGGACCGGATCGCGGGCGGGCTCATTATTGGCGCGGCGGTGTTTCTCCTCTATCAGGTTTACAGGCGCCGGCTCACAGCCGGGGCGGATATGGACATGGCGGCCTCGTATCGCGCTCAACTGAGGTGGAGATGCGAGAGCCTCCGGGCCATCTGGTGGTGGTATGTGGCTCCCTTTTTCTGTGCGCTTCTGATCTTTGCGCTGCGCATTCCACTGCTGCATCAGGAAGACCGGGTGCCTGTGCGGAACGTGCTGCCTTTTCTGGTTCTCGCCGTGATTTGGTCTATCGCGATGGTGGGGAAGAGCCGTCTCGAGGCACGCCGGTTACAGCGCGAGATCGAAGCCCTGGACGCATTGCCGAAGGATCCCTCGTAGCGCAGCGCGTAGTAGCGGATTCCGCGGGAATGTCTTAGTCTCATATGAAGAGGAGAGCAGCATGGCTTCCAGTCCTGTTCACAAGCTGACGGAGGAAGAATACCTCGCCGTGGAGCGCGCGGCCGAGATCAGGAGCGAGTTCTACGAGGGCGAGATGTTTGCCATGTCTGGCGGGACACATGTCCATTCGCGTCTCCAGGTGAGAATGATTTCGGAACTCGAAGCGAGGCTCACGGGAGGTCGCTGCACTGTCTATAGCTCTGACTTACGCATCAAGATCAGCGAGACCGGCCTCTACACGTATCCCGACGTTTCCGTCGTCTGCGGCCGACCGTTGTTTGCGGACGACAGGAAAGACAGCCTCCTGAACCCATCCCTGATTGTGGAAGTGCTCTCCCCTTCCACGGAGAGCTACGACCGAGGGCGTAAATTTGAGCACTACCGCCCGGTCGAGACGCTGCGCGATTACATCCTGGTCTCGCAGGACCGGGTCCTGGTGGAGCACTACGCCCGACAGGAGGCTGCCGCGTGGCTGCTGCGCACGTATTCTCAACTCGAGGAGGAACTGCACATCGATTCAGTTTCGGTGGCGGTGCCATTGTCCGCGATCTACCACGGTATCGAACTCGGGGAATAACACTCTCCCTGCGGCCGCGTATATCATCTTGGATAAAGCTCATGCGAAGCTGTCCCGTGTTGGTACTGGTTTGCGCGTTGGGGTGTGCGGCGGGAGAAATCCGGTGGGTGCACCTCAGCAGCAGTAAAGGAGATCTGCCGGCGCCGGGAACGTCCACCGAGCAGACCGGGTTGCTGGCGGTGAGAATCGACAAGGACAGCCCGGCCACGGATTTTGTGGTGAGTTGCCGGCAGGCGGCTCCGGCGTTGATCTGGTACCGGCACATCAAAGCGGGCTGGTCGCGTTACGTGGTGGAAAAAGAGTTTCTGCGGATTGAAGCGGGAGGGGCGGCGTTCGACATCGATCACGACGGGGATCTCGATGTGGTGTTCGGAGATGACGCATCGGGTAATCGGCTGTACTGGTGGGAGAATCCCTACCCGCACTTTGATCCGGGGATTTCCTGGAAGCGGCACACCATCAAGAGCGGAGGCGCCAATCAGCACCACGATCAGGTTTTCGCTGACTTGAAGGGCACGGGCGCGCCGCAACTCGTCTTCTGGAATCAGAAGGCGAAGACTCTGTTCCTTTCAGAGATTCCAGCCGGCCCACGGCATGCCGAATCGTGGCCGCTCGAGACCATCTTTTCCGGTCAGGCGGGAGAGGATGTGAAGAGCGCGGCCAAGTACGCGGAGGGAATAGATGCTTTCGACGTGGATGGGGATGGCCGTCCGGACCTGCTGGCCGGGAATTTCTGGTTCCGGCGCGAGAGCGGCGGACGGTTTCTGCCGGTGCAGGTGAGCGAGATTGGGGGCCGCATCCGGGCCGGAAAATTCAAGCGCGGCAAGTACGCGCAGATCGTCATCGGCCCCGGGGACGGCACGGGGCCGCTGATGTTCCTGGAAGCCAGCGGCGATCCCGCGGAACCGTCATCCTGGCGAGGGCGGAATCTGCTGGGGCGCGACCTGGTGCACGGCCACACGCTCGATGCCGGCGATATTGACGGGGACGGGAACCTCGACATCTTCGCCGCGGAAATGGCCAGGTGGACGAAGAAGCCGGGGGCGGACTATCCCGATGCGACGGCTTGGATTCTGTACGGGGACGGCAGGGGAAATTTCCGGATCACCACGCTGGTTCGCGGCAACGGCTGGCATGAGGGAAAGCTCGCCGATGTGGATGGGGATGGCGACCTCGACATCATCAACAAACCGTACGCCTGGGAGACTCCGCGAGTCGACCTCTGGTTGAATCAGGGCTCCCCGTCCGGGCGCACTCGACGGAGGGAATAGGGTTCCGGGAGGCCGTCCGCGGGTGGCCTCGCACAAGGCGAAACAGCGCTCCATTTCCAAATGTCTACTCCTATGGAAGGAGGAGAGAGAAGGCCATGTTTGGAAAGAAATTCAAAATATTCAAACTGCTTGGCTTTGAGGTCCATATTGACGCCAGCTGGCTCATTCTGGCCCTGCTCGTGGTCTGGTCTCTGGCGCGCGGCTACTTTCCGTTTCGCTATCCGGGACTGGAAAACGCCACCTATTGGTGGATGGGCGTGGCGGGGGCGCTCGGCCTGTTCCTGTCGATCGTGATCCATGAGTTTTCGCATTCGCTGGTTGCCCGCCGGCGAGGACTTCCGATGCGGGGGATCACTCTGTTCATATTTGGGGGCGTCGCCGAGATGAGCTCGGAACCGCCAAGCGCGGCCACCGAGTTCCGCATGGCGATCGCGGGCCCGATTGTCAGCGTGGCACTCGGAATTGTCTTCTACCTTATCCACTCCCTGCTCGTTAGCGCGGGCTCTTCGAATGCTGTCACGGGCATTTTTTCGTACCTGGGATTCATCAACATAGCGCTGGCGGTGTTCAACATGATTCCGGCCTTCCCGCTCGATGGAGGGCGCGTGCTGCGGGCTTATCTGTGGAGCCGCAGGGGTGACATGCGAAGCGCCACGAGGACCGCGGCAAACCTAGGTTCGGGTTTCGGAGCCGTCCTCATCGCTCTTGGCGCGGTGAATGTAGTGTTCGGCAATTTTATAGGAGGGATGTGGTGGTTTCTCATCGGGCTGTTTCTGAGAGGCGCTTCGGAAAGTTCGTACGAGCAGTTGGAAGTTCGCAAAGCGCTCGAGGGCGAACCGGTTTCCCGGTTCATGACGGCGAACCTCGTCACGGTTCCCCCCTCGACGTGGCTGCCGGATTTGGTGGAGGGTTACTTCTATCGCTACCACCACCGGATGTTCCCCGTTGTGGGGGATGACGGCCATCTCATTGGATGTGTGAGCACACAGGACTTGAAGGCGGTTCCGCGAGAGGAGTGGTATCGCCACACCGCCGGCGAAATCGCGGAGAGTTGTAGCAATAGCAATACCGTGACGCCGGAAACGGACGCCGTGGAGGCGCTGGGCCGGATGACGCGCGGAGGGCAAAGCCGCCTGCTGGTGGCGCGGGACGGACAGCTGCTCGGGGTGGTGACGCTCAAGGATCTGCTGAACTTCCTTGCAATCAAGCTCGATCTCGACTCCGGAGGAAGGCGGCTTTCCCACATCGAACACATGGTTGGCGCGCGGAGGTAACCCCTTTTCGCCGTCGAAAGGCGGACCTATACTGTGCGCATACAGACCGGATTGCGGCGGCACTATCCAGGCTGGGAACTGATGAGACAGAATGATCGAAAAAAACTCGGCGCCGCGAGACGGCTCACAAGGGTGGGCGATCGCTTCGCGGCGGGAATTAGTGGACACCTGCATGTAAGCAACAAATTCCAAGGAGGAAGCGATGTGTGACTACTCCCTGACCGGGCTCCCCAACCGGCTTGCAAGAGAGGGCGAGGAGCTAATTGTTCACAGGTTTCGTACCGGATCGATGGGTCTGGCTTCCGCGGCGGATCTGCGGCCCACCGCGCCGCCACCCACATCTCCGCGCAAGAGCGTTTGGGAGCGGATTGTGGCTTTTCTTGCTCCGCCGCGGGCCTCTATTGAGGTTTGCGCGGTGTGCGTGCCTCCCGGCGCGAGGCTCGTGTTGAGCAGTGTACCCCCGAAAGTAAAGTCGAAGTGGGATGTCACCGAGGGGACGCGTGTGCTCTTCACGCAAACTACGGAAGCCGCCTACACGTACCGGGATGCCTTTCTCATGCCTAACGGAAGCTCCGTGCTCCTGCAATGCCTTCCGGAAGGGATGAGGGTGGTTGTTCTGTCACTTGGCGGCGTGGAGGAGACTCCCGCGGTTCCGGAACGGAATACCTTGATCGGAGCGTAAATCCTTCGAGCGAACTTTCCGCTCTCCGTGGAGGGATATCCGGGAACAGAGTTGCGCGCGGAAGGCTACAACCAGTAGCGGGGGGCCGTGCGCCTTTGTCTCCGGGCTCTGCGAAGACTGGACTTGTAGACGGAACGGAGATCTACTTCTGTCTTGCTTTGAATCGACCCGCGGGAAAACCTTCGTTTCGGGAGCAGGCGGCCACTCAAGCCGCGATTTCACCTGCCGCCCGTAACGATCACGCTAGAATAACAGTTCATGCGTTGGAGCAAGCTTTTCATCCCCACGCTGCGGGAGGCGCCCGCCGAAGCGGAAGTCCCCAGCCATCAATTACTGCTGAGAGCCGGATACGTGCGGCAGCTTTCCGCGGGTATCTACAGTTATCTCTTCCTGGCGCAGCGGTCTTTGAACAAGATCATGCATATTGTGCGCCAGGAGATGGACGCCATCGGCGCGCAGGAGATGTATCTTCCGGCATTGCATCCGGCCGAGATCTGGCAGGAGTCAGGGCGGTGGCAGGTGATGGGCGACAACATGTTCCGCCTGAGGGATCGCTTCCAACGCGACCTGTGCCTGGGGATGACGCACGAAGAGGTGATGACGTCCATCGCCCGCGGCGAATTGCGCAGCTACAAGCAACTGCCGCAGATCTGGTATCAGATTCAGACGAAGTTCCGCGATGAGCCGCGGCCGAAATCAGGTCTGCTGCGCGTGCGGCAATTCCTGATGAAAGATTCCTACACCTTCGACATGGATGCCGCGGGGTTGGATGTAGCCTATCAGAAGCACTACGACGCCTACTGCCGGATCTTCGACCGGTGCGGGCTGAAGTACACCGTGGTGGAGGCGCACTCGGGCGCCATGGGCGGCAGCCAGTCGCATGAGTTCATGGTTGCTTCCGACGCTGGGGAAGACCTGATCGTGATCGGGGAAAAAAGCGGGTATGCGGCGAATCTGGAGAAGGCGGTTTCGCGGCCGATCCCGCCGGCTTTGCCGGATCCGGAGGGAGACCTGGCGCCGGAGGAGTTCCACACACCGGGGCGTAAGACGATCGAAGAAGTAGCGGCATTCACCAACCTTCCCGCCACTTCGCAGATCAAGAGCCTGGTGATGGTGGCCGATGGGAAGCCTGCGCTTGCGCTGCTGCGCGGCGATCATCAGTTGAGCGAGACGAAGTTCGCCTCAGTGACGGGCGCGGCGGAAGTGCGGCCGGCGCATCCGGCGGAGATGCGGGATTGGATGGGCGCGGATGCCGGTTCGCTCGGTCCGGTGGGCATCACCAAGATGCGCGTGGTGGCGGACCTGGCGCTGGAGGGACGGCGCAACATGATCTGCGGCGCGAACAAAGATGACTACCACCTGCGGCATGTCACCCCCGGGGAGGATTTCGAGGCGGAGTTCCACGATCTGCGCCAGGTTGCGCCGGGCGATACGGAGGCGAACACCGGGGGGCCGCTGAAGATCGTGAAGTCGATGGAGATCGGGCATATTTTCAAGCTCGGCTACAAGTATTCGCAATCGATGGGTCTGCGAGTGACGGATGAACACGGCAAGGAAGTGACGCCCATCATGGGCTCCTACGGTATCGGCATCGAGCGTATTCTGTGCGGGGCGATCGAGCTGTTTCATGACGCCGACGGCATGATGCTGCCGCCTTCCATCGCGCCGTTTCAGGTGGTGATCACGCCGGTGAACAGCAAGGACGCGGCGCTGCGGGAAGCCTCCGAAACTCTTTACGACGAATGTCTGCGGATGGGTCTGGATGCGCTGCTGGATGATCGCGATGAGCGCCCGGGCGTCAAATTCAAGGATTCCGACCTGGTTGGAATTCCGTTCCGCCTGACGTTGGGCAAGAAACTCGCGCAGGGGCTGGTGGAACTTTACGTGCGCAACGGCAAGCAGGTGACGGATGTGCCGGTGGGCGAGGCCGCGGCGAAGATCAAGCAAATGATCGGATAAGCATGCCAGACTGGGACGCTGTCCGCCGCGAATTTCCCGCTCTCGAGCGCTATACCTTTCTCAATACGGCCACGTACGGACAATTGCCTCGCGCCACCACGAGGGCGGTGGAAGAGCACTTTTCCCGCCGCGACGAGTTCGCCTGCTCGGATTTTCTCGAGTGGTTCGACGATGCCGACCGGATTCGGGGCTCGATTGCGCGGTTGATTCACTGCGAGGGGGAGGATGTCGCATTCTTTCCGAACGCCGCCGCCGCGGTTTCGCTGCTGGCGCAAGGCATCGACTGGCGGGCGGGCGACCGCATCCTCACGCTGGAGGATGAATTTCCGAACCATCTCTACATCGCGCAATCCCTGGCGCAGGCGGATGTCGTGCCCTGGCCGCGGTTCTTTGAAGCCCTGACGCCGCGCACGCGGTTGGCGATGCTTTCGACGGTGAATTACACGACGGGGCTTTGTCCGCCGCTCGAGAAGATCGCCGAGGCGTGCCGCGCCAACGGAACCTTGCTTTCCATCGACGGGACGCAGAGCATCGGCGCGCTCCGGTTCGACGCGGCGCGAATCCAGCCGGACATGTTTGCGGTGGACGGCTATAAGTGGCTGTGTTGTCCCAATGGCTCGGGCTTCGCCTATATCCATCCACGCGTCCGGGAGTGGCTGAAGCCGCAAACCATCGGCTGGCGCAGCGACAGGCGCTGGCGCGAGGTGAACTCGCTGCATCACGGCGCGCCGGAGTTCAAAGGGAGCGCGGAACGTTACGAGGGCGGCATCCTGCCCTTCCCCGCCATTTACGCGATGGGGGCGTCGGTGGAGTTCATGCTGCAACTGGGTCCGGAAGTGATCGAGCAGCGCGTTCTCGAGTTGGCCGGGATACTTCGCGACAGGCTTCGCGGGCTGGGTGCGCAGTTGTTGAGCGACCAGGACCCTGTTTATGTCTCGCCCATTGTTGCCGCCCGCTGGCCGGGCTTCGATTCCGGAGTTCTCTCGCTGGCCTTGAAGCAGCGTCGCATCCTCACCGCGGCGCGGCATGGCAATCTTCGCGTATCCACACACTTCTACAACAACGAAGAGGATATCGACCGGTTGATTGAGGCGCTGAGGGATCTTCTCGCATGACTCCGGCGGAACTCAAGAATCCTCGCGAACTCACATTCAAGGCCATCGCGCTCGGTCTGTTTCTGGCGTTCGTTTTCGGGTCGGCGAACGCGTACCTGGGCATGCGCGCGGGACAAACCGTGGCGGCCACCATTCCCGCCGCTGTCATTGCTGTCGCGCTGTTCCGGTTGCCGGCGTTTCGCGGCACTATCCTCGAACAGAACATCGTGCGGACGGCGGCGAGCGTGGGCGAGGCGCTGGTGGCGGGAGCGATCTTCACCATCCCGGCGTTTCTGCTGGCGGAGATGGACGGGCGCCGGCTGTGGGGGAACCTCCGCGATCATTACTGGGAGGCAACGATGATCCTGCTGGTGGGGGGACTGATCGGAGTGTTCTTCATCATCGCCCTGCGCCGGCCGCTGTGCGTGGATGCCGGTTTGCCGTGGCCGGAAAGCGTCGCGAGCGCGGAGATCGTGAAGGCAGGAGCGGAGACTGGTGACGCGCCGCGAACGATCTTCGGGGCCATGGCGTTCGGCGCGCTGATGCAGCTTTTGAAATCGGACAAGGGGCTCCAGATATTCCGCGAATATTCGCAAGGGTGGCTGCCGTTTCCGCGGTCGGTGATTCGCCATTCAACAGGGACGCCGGTCACGCACGGCGGGGGAGTTCCGTGGTCCACCCCGAGCCTCTCACCCGCTCTTACCGGCATCGGCTACATCATCGGTTTCGAAGCGTCTTCGATCACGTTCGCGGGAGGCATCCTGGCGTGGTGGGTTCTCATCCCGCTGCTTCTTTTCTTTGATCCCGACCTGGCGCGGCGGATGGGCGGAGGGGAGAACGGGGCTCCGGACGTTCTGGCCGGCACGGTGTGGAGCAACGTCGTGCGCCCGATTGCCGTAGGCGCGATGTTGATTGCCGCGGCGCAGACAATGTGGTCCATCCGCGATTCGCTGATCACGTCCTTCAAGGGCGCGCTTTCCGCCACCTCGCTGAAGGCGACAGAGGCGATGGAGCGCACGGAACTGGACATCCCGCTGAAGTGGGTGATTCTGGCTACCACAGTGCTGCTGATACCGATCACCGCGATCTACTATTTCTTCACACAGAATCTGGCGGCGGCGATGGTGACGGCGGTGATCATGGCCGTGGTCGGCTTTCTGCTTTGCGCCTGCGGCGGGTACCTGGTGGGCCTGGTGGGCAGCAGCAATCAGCCACTTTCAGGACTCACGCTCTCGGCGCTGCTGCTTTCGGCGATCGTGATTCTTGCCATTGGCGTGGAGGGCGCTCCGGGCGTGGCGGCGGTTCTGGGGGTTGCGGCGGTTGTCGCCTGCGCGTGCTCGGTGTCCGGTTCCCTGATTCAGGATTTGAAGGCGGGCCACCTTCTGGGGGGAACTCCGTGGAAGATGGAACTGGTGGAAATCCTTTCCGTGATTCTGCTCTCGTTCTTCCTGATGGGGCCCATCATCGCGCTGCACGAGGCGAACCTTGCCACGGGAGGCATCGGCGGGCGGGCGCTGCCGGCGCCGCAAGCAGGGCTGATGGCGCAGTTGGCGAAGGGCATCGTGGGCGGGCAGATGGCGTGGGGCCTGCTCGGGATTGGAGCCGCGCTAGGTGTGACGTTCATTCTCTGCGGAGCGCGCGCGCCGATGCTGATCGCGGTGGGGATGTATTTGCCGTTTGACACGACTTCGGCCATCTTCCTTGGCGGGCTGCTCAAGTACGTCGCGGACAAACTGACGGCCGCGCGGCCGGAGCATGAGCGGCGGCATATCGAAGAGAAGGGCACTCTGCTCGCTTCGGGTCTGGTGAGCGGCGAGGCGATTGTGGGTATTTTGCTGGCGGTCACCTACCTTGCGGGGGTTCCCTCGTTCACGCACATGCTGATTGGGAAGGATACATTCGATTTCTATCCGGCGTGGGGAGGATGGCTGTCGCTGGTTGGGTTTGCATCGCTTGCTTATGTGCTGATTGTGATTCCGCTGCGGCGCCGGCGCTAACTAGCCAAGGGCTTCGGCCTTGATATCCCTGCGGGATATGGAAGTCAGGAGGCAGGAGACAGGAGGCAGGAGAATGGCGGCGACATACGCGTTGAGTAGTCGGCTGACTTCTTCCAGCGTGGCAGCGAGCTGAGCGGTATCACCGTAGCTGAGGTCCTTGGCAAGGATCAGGAAATAGCGGCTTCCTCGACCGACCCCTCGGCGATGTTCATGAACCGGGCCTTGTCCGGCTTGCTGCGACGACGGAATCCCTCGGCGATGTTGGCTGGAATGGATACGGCCGCCCGACGCATCTGGAGTGAGAGGCCGTAGGTCTCGTGCTTGGGAAACGATGCGCTGAAGGCATAGACCTCCAGCACGAACCGGTGGGCCTGCTGCCATACCAGCAGATCCTGAAACGTCCGCGCCGGTTTTGCAGTGGCCATAGACATCAGAAGGCGTTCACGGCGGTATGCTCCTGGTATCTCACCACACAGGAGGATGAGGCATGAACGCCTTCGTCGAGCATCACAAGGTTAGCATCCAGTTCACTGGCATCGTTCCGCTATGATCTGTCAAAGCTCCGCGCAAAAGGACTGGTGGAACGGATTCCACATTCGCGTCGTTACCGTCTGGCCGGCAAGGGCTACTCGATCTGCGTGGCCTTCCTCAAACTGTTCGAGAAAATCTACGCGCCTCTTACAGCAGGACTGCTGTGGCCGTTCCGCGGAGATCGAATTTTGGCAGAGCAAAAACGCTGCGAACTCGATCGCCTGTATCAGCGCGTCTCCGATGACCTGGATGCGCTCTTCCGCGCCGTCGGCCTCAATGTTGCGGCGTGAATTCCGCAACGAGAACAAAGTTCTCGTTGGCGAGCGTATAACGGCTAACCGCGCGGCGTGGGGCCTTGGGCGCAGAGCCTCTTCACCTTGATTGCGAAGGCGCATTCACGCGGGGCTTGCCGGATAGCTTGAGCAATCCGCGCCGCAGGGCGGCATGTACCGCATGTGGCGGATGCCCGGCATTGGGCGATTCGAGAATCGCGCGCGTCGCTTCATCCACCGGCAGAGTCCCCACCCATGACCCCGGGGCTCCCTGGACCACGGTCTGCGTGCCTTCCTTCAGGACCGTGAGGCCCTCGGACACTTCGAACGCCATCCCGCCGTTTGGCTGCAGCAGGTAATCCTCGACGGCAAAGATCTCTTCGATGGCGGCTCGCGTGATTTCTCCCCAGCGGTCGGCCGATACCTCGCGTTCGGCGTGCCAGGCTTCTCCGGCAGGGGTATGCGCAAGCACGGTGATGCCTTGCCGCGTGCCGTGCAGTTCGCGGCGGTTGGCGCTGAGTTCCAGCACCTTGAGGTCTGGCGTGTGGATCGGCGGACGCCCGCTGGTCCAGGAAGCAAAGATAACTGCCTTCCCGGCGGGCGTGAGGTAGGAAGGAGCTTCGGTCGCGATGCGCCAGGCGAGTTCATCGCCCCGCACGCCGCCGTGGAGGTAGGTTTCGATGGATTCGCCTTGCGGGTTAGGGTAGTAGGGCGGCTGCGAAAGGATCACGTCGAACCGCTCACCGCGCGCCGGAGCAAAGCCGTCCCCGCGGCGGAACTCGATGTTGGCGATGCCGTTTAGTGAAGCGTTGAGCTTCGCCAGCGCCACCGCGCGCGGGTTGATGTCGGTTCCCACCACATGGGCGGCGGTGCGCGACAGCAGAAGCGCCAGGGTTCCCGCGCCGCAGCCGAGATCGAGCGCGCGCTGCACGGCGTGGGTGGGACATCCGGCCTGATAGAGAATCGCCGTGGTTTCGCCCGCTCCCATGACGGCTTCCGAATGGCCGTTCAGATAGTCGCTGAACAGGTAGAGCCCGCGGATCAGCCGCAGGTGGAACGGCGCGGTCAGCCTGTCGCCGTCGCTCAGCAAGAGCCCGCACTCCCGTACGGCGCCCAGCAGTTCCGCTCCCATTGCGGCTTCCGCTTCCCACGCGGGGGTGGGAATTGCGCAGAAGAAGAGACGAAGCAGCACTGCCGCCGCGTCGTCCCGAAACTGCGCCTCACGCGCCGGCGTGAGCGGGCGCCGCAGGTTGTCCGGATGTTCCGTCATGCGGCGGAGGAAGGCGCGGTCGATGCCGCAGGCTCTCCATCGCGAGGCGAGCGCGGGTCCGGGGCTCTTTTCCAGGTTCGATACGCCGGGCAGTGGCACTTCTTCCCGATGGTAGCGAAGTCAGGCTCCCGAACCTCGCCGGCGCCTCATCCGCCGCCCGTAAGTGCAAGAATATAGGTGCGGCATGCCAGCGCGCTTCCAAGGTCTGAAGATTCTCGATCAGATCCACGATGCCATCATTGCTTCGGATCTGGATGGAACCATCACCTCCTGGAATGCCGGCGCCGAACGGCTCTACGGCTACAGTGCGGATGAGGCCGTGGGGGCGAATATCTGCATGCTGCATTTTCCCGAAGATCGTCCTTGTATTCAGTCCTCGGTTTTCGATCTGCTCCATGACAAGGATATGGTCGAGATCGAACTGCGCAACCGCCACAAAAGCGGGGAGGAGATCTTCGTCGACTCGCGCATCTCAGCCCTTCGCGACGGCAAGAGCAGGCTGGTGGGACATTTGAGTTGCTCGAACAATATCACTGTCCGATTGAAGGCTGAGAATGCGCTCCGCTCCAGCCGGGAGCAGTTGCAACACCTGGTGTCGAGCACCCCCGGACTTCTGTATAGCTGCACGACCAAATACCCCTTTGTGCCCAATTTCCTCGGGGATAACGTGGAGCAGGTGCTTACCTTTTCGGCCAGCGAACTGGAAGAGAATCCGGAGTTGTTTGTGAGCCGGTTGCATCCGGAAGATTCGGAACGCGTCATTACCGCCTCCTCAGGCGTGCTTGAACGTGGCTCTATACTCGAGGAGTACCGCTTCCGAGTCCGTAATGGGTCGTACCGCTGGCTGCGCGATTCCGCGAAGTTGGTTCCGGGCGACGGTCACAGGCCGCCGGAGATTGTCGGCTATTGCGAGGACATCACCGAAGCCAAACGAATCGAGGAGACTCGCCTCGAGCAGGAAAGGCTGGCGGCAATGGAGCATGCCCTCCTCACTACGCTGGACGGAGAGCGAAGGCGCTTCTCCAGGGAACTGCACGACAATCTCAATCAGGAATTGGCGGCCGTGCTGCTGGACTTCGCCTACCTCGAGAACAATCCCAAAGTGGCCGCGAAGTCGCTTCACAAGTTCCTCGAGGGTTGGACCCAGCGGATCACCAGGCTTACGCAGCTTATCCATGACATGGCGACGCAGCTTCATCCTTCCCGGCTGGAACATTTGGGCCTGGATCGCGCCCTGCGAGGGGAGTGTTCCGTGCTCGCCTCGCGCACGGGAATCGCCATCGAATTCCACAGCGCCTCCCTTCCTGAGAGATTCCACCCGGATGAAGATCTGTGCCTGTACCGCGTGGCGCAGGAATGTTTGCGGAATATCGTCCAGCATTCGCACGCCACTCATGTACGCATTGCCTTGCAGGGAATGGAAGGAGGAGCGGGCATGGTCATCGAGGATAACGGGCGGGGATTCGATCCCGACGCGCTGCCTCCTGACCGATTGGGAATCCGCAGCATTACGGAGCGGGTCCGGCTGGCGAAAGGGACGCTTTCCCTGCACTCCGGGAACGGGCACGGAACGCAGGTGGAGGTCTGGATCCCGATCTCCCGGGCCAGTCCAGCCGAGGACGGCGGCGACGCTGCCTGAATCCTGGCGGCCCCGCGGCGCATCTCAAAAGCACGAGTTCCGCGGTAATCTCCCTAATCCTGCTGGAGATTGCGATATTATGGATTCAGAGGGGCAATGGCACTCCCGATCGCTGTACCGAATTCTTGGAGCACACACGCCGCATCTCTGCTCTCCGCCATCGGCAACACTCCGCTTATCAAACTGGAGCGCATCGCCGCCGGATTGCCGGGAGTGGAGATCTACGGGAAGGCCGAATTCCTCAATCCCGGCGGCTCGGTGAAGGATCGCCCAGCGCTGAATATGATCGTGGATGGAGAGCGCACCGGCAAGCTGACGCATGAACGGATTCTGCTCGATTCCACCAGCGGGAACACCGGCATCGCCTATGCGATGATCTGCTCGGCGAAGGGCTACCGCGTCAAACTGTGCCTGCCGAAGAACGCGTCCGAGGAGCGCAAGAAGATTCTGAAAGCGTTCGGGGTGGATATTGTATTTACCGACCCGGCTGAGGGCTCGGATGGGGCCATTTGCAAATGCCGTGAGATCTACGAAACCGACCCGGACATCTATTTTTTCCCGGATCAGTACAGCAATCCGGCCAACTGGAAGGCGCATTTTGAAACCACCGGGCCAGAGGTGATCCGGCAGACCGAAGGGCGGATCACGCACTTTGTCACCGCCATGGGAACCAGCGGGACGTTCGTAGGCACGACGCGGCGGCTGAAGCGCGACGTCCCTGGCATCCGCTGTATTTCGGCGCAGCCCGCCTCGGGCTTTCATGGCCTGGAAGGGCTGAAGCACATGCCGACGGCGATTGTCCCGGCCATCTACGACAAGGATCTCGCTGACGATAACATCTGGCTCGACACCGAAGACGCATACGCCATGGTTCGGCGCCTGGCGCGCGAAGAGGGTCTGCTGGTGGGCATCTCCGCCGGCGGGAACGTGGTGGCGGCGCGCAAGATCGGCGAGGAGTTGGCGCGAAACAGGCAGAAAGGCGTAATCGTCACCGTCCTCTGCGACGGCGCGGCGAAATATCTGAGTGAGCCGTTCTGGGACCAGGAAGAGTAGCGCTAAACTACAAGATGATCCAAATTGAGAAACAGGCCTGGGAGGTAATGGTGGCGCACGCACGCGCGGCCTATCCGCGCGAGTGCTGCGGCGCCATGCTGGGCGTGGAAGAGGACGGCGCCCGGCGCGTCCGTGCCGCGCGGCCCATGCGGAATGCCTTTGAAGGCGCGCAGGAGGATACTTACGTTCTCGATCCGGCCGAACAGCTTCAGGTGGAAAAGGAAGCGCGGGCGCAGGGATTGAGCGTCGTCGGCATCTTCCATTCGCATCCTGATTGCGACGCCTACTTTTCGCGGCGCGACCTCGAGAACTCCTGCCCCTGGTATTCCTTTGTGGTGCTGTCTGTGAAGAAGGGCGAATTCGACCACGCGAACAGTTTTCTGCCGAACTTCGAACAGACCGCGGCGGAGAAAGAACAGTTAGAATATTCGGTTTAGCAGGATTAGAATGACATGGCAAAGATTCTCATACCCACTCCATTGCGTCAGTTTGTGAACGGACAGGACGCCGTTGAAATCGCGGGCGGTACGGTAGGCGAGTGCCTGGAAAAGCTCACGGCAGATTTCGGCGATCTGCGCAAGAATCTCTTCAACGATGAGGGGAAGCTGCGCAGCTTCGTAAACGTGTACCTGAACGACGAAGACATCCGCTACCTGGACAAGACGGCGACCGCGGCCGGCGATCGGGATACCATCTCCATCGTTCCATCGATTGCAGGAGGACGTTAATGGCGACAACGGCAGTTCCAGTTGCGCTTTCGAATGAAGAGGTGTTGCGCTACAGCCGCCACCTGCTCCTACCCGAAGTGGGCATGGACGGGCAGTTGAAGCTGAAGTCGGCGCGCGTGCTGTGCATTGGGGCGGGCGGTCTTGGCGCGCCCCTCGGAATGTACCTCGCCGCCGCTGGTGTGGGCACCATCGGCATGGTGGATTTCGACGTCGTGGACCGCACGAACCTTCAGCGACAGATCATCCACGGCACCAAGGACATCGGCCGCAAGAAGCTCGATTCGGCGGCGGAGACGATGCTTGACATCAATCCGAACGTGAACATCGAGCGCCATGAGGTGGCGCTCTCGAGCGAGAACGCACTCGAGATCATGAAGGGCTATGACGTGGTGGTGGATGGAACGGACAACTTCCCCACCCGCTACCTGGTCAACGATGCCTGTGTGCTGCTCGGCATTCCGAACGTCTATGGCTCCATCTACCGTTTCGAGGGCCAGGCCTCGGTGTTCGCCACCAAGGATGGCCCCTGCTACCGCTGTCTTTATCCCGAACCGCCTCCCCCGGGCCTGGTTCCAAGCTGCGCCGAAGGCGGCGTGCTCGGCATTCTCCCCGGAATGATCGGAATCGTGCAGGCTACCGAAGCGGTGAAGCTGATTCTCGGCAAAGGGGAAACGCTCATCGGGCGGCTGATGCTGTATGACGCGATGAACATGAAAGTCCGCGAGATGAAGCTGCGGAAGAGTCCCGATTGCCCCATCTGCGGGCCAAACCGCTCCATTCACCAGTTGATCGACTACCATCAGTTCTGCGGCGTTCCGAAGCAGCCGGCTCAGCCGGAACCGGTTGCGGCGAACGGCGAGATTGACGCCTTAGGCTTGAAGGAACTCCTCGACCGCAACCACAACTTCGTGCTGATTGACGTGCGCGAGCCGCACGAATACCAGATCTGCCGTATTCCGAATGCGAAGCTCATCCCGCTCGGCGAACTGCCCAGGCGCGTGCGCGAACTCGATCCCGCCGCCGAGTACATCATTCATTGCCGGAGCGGCGTGCGGAGCGCGAAGGCATGCACGGTTCTCCGTGATGCCGGCTTCCGCAGCGTGCGCAACATGGCAGGCGGCATCCTCGCCTGGAGCGACAAAGTGGACCCGTCGGTCCCGAAATACTGAACGTCTCGTATCCCGCGCCCGTCTCAGGCGAACACATGCCGCTTCGCGGTCCACTTCGCCTTCAGATATTCGCCCATGTCCAGCGTTCCGGACATCGCGCCGCCGTCCAGCGTTCCGGTGAAGCGATAGGAAAGCGCCGCTCCGTGCGCCTCCGATACGAAGCTGGCAATCCGCACATCGGCTCCTTCGATCGTCCCCGACAGGTCGCGTGAGACGAAGTCGCCCTGGTGCGTTCCCACCAGACGGTTGCCCTCCTGCTGCACGTGAAGGACATGCTGGGAACTGCCGGCGGCGAACTGGATGTGGACCTCCCACTTCCCGCTGAGATTCCCCGCCGGCGCCGCCGGAGCCTCCTTCTTCTTCGGAGCGCGGTGGGCCGAGAGCACGTCATGAATCCGCTCCCCGACAATTTTGTCCTCGCCCGGCGACATCATGTACGCCGTGATGGAAATGCCGGTTTCATTTGACTGCCGGCCGCGTCTTCTGCCGCCTTCGCCGCCGTTGAGCGCAATGCGAGGTTCGCCCTCATAGAGGATGCGCGCCACCTCTTCCCCGGTGATCCCGAGTGTATCGGCATCCCAACTGATGCTCAAATTCGGGCTGTGGTTTGACAATTCGCGCGGCTCGCGGATGCTCGACTTTACGCCACTCACTTTCTCGGCCTGCGCGCCGATGTTCCTCATCCACGACATCCACATCTCCATCTCGGCCTTGTGGTCGCGCTTCATCCACATCTCGATAGCCGCCAGCATGCCGATGGCCTCCTCCTTGCCCACCTTCATGGTGCGGCCGTGGCCATGGTGCGGCGCGCTCGACATCCACGCCGCCTGTACGAGGTCCTTGCGGCCCAGCAGCAGCCCGGCGCACTGCGGGCCGCGAATGCACTTGCCGCCGCTGTAGCCGACCAGCGTCGCGCCTCGCTGCAGGTGCACGTTGGGAACCGTCAGCATCTCCGCCGCGGCGTCCACCAGCACCGGCACGTTCTTCTTCTTCGCGATGCTGTACATGGCGTCGTAGGGCAGCGGTCCGCTTTCCGCCCGCGGTCCCGCGAAGACGTACACCATCGCCGCCTTCGGACCGAGCGCCGCCTCATACTCCGCCGCGTCGCCCACTTCGATGATCCGCACGCCCACCGAACGCACGGCCTGGTCGTACACGTTGCGCGAATGCTTCGGGATGATCACTTCGTCCTTTTCGAATCCCGTCAGATCAGGGACACGAACGTGCAGGTCAGGGTTGCCGCCGGTGACGCAGGCCGTCGTGGCATGCGCCAGGCCCGCCGCGCATCCCGAGGACACCATGCCCCACTCGGCTCCCGTTAACTCCGCCAGCCGCCGCCCAATGCCCTCCGCCAGTTCGTCAAGCTGCACGAAATGATGCGCCGCCGCTTCCTTGGCCGCGCGCACTTCCGGCAGTTCCAGCGACCCGCCGACGATGGTCAGTGTTCCCCGGCAGTTGATCACCGGCCGGACCCCGATCGACTGATAGATCTGGTCCGGACTCACATGGAGGTTGCCCACCGTGGCCGCCGCGGGCGCGCCCAGCGCCTCCCTACCCTTCATCAGTCCGGGAATAGCGGCGAGCCAGCCTGCCCGTTGAATCATTTCCCGGCGGCTCAACCCGCCCAGGTATTTGTGGAAAGCGCTCTTTACGGAGTGGATCATCGCGAAAACCTCCCAGGTTCCATCACATCACAAATCGACGGCCTGCTGTTCTTCAGCCCTTCAGCCACTTATCAAACCACGCGAATGCTTCCTTCTGCATCTCGAGGTCGAACTTGTGCGGCCCGTCATAGAAGCTCGCCCGGTAGCGATCGGCGGCCCCGGCCTTTTTGTAGACCGCCGTCAAAATCCGGTCCGCCCGTTGCATCTCAGGCATGGTGAACAACTGATCCTGCCGGTTGTTTAATACGAGCACCGGATTCGGCGCCCCCAGACCCAGAATCTCCGGATAATCGAGGTCGCGCGGCAGACCCGGAATGTAGACCATCCACGTGTGCGTGTAACACTTGTTCAACAGGTAGTCCCGCCACGTGGTCATCATGCCCACGCAGCACGAACAGCGGATCCGCTCGTCGGCGCCGGTCAGCATTACCGTGCGCAAGCCGCCCCCCGATAGTCCGCCGCAGCCAAGCCGCGTCGCATCCACATCGGGCCGGGACGCCAGGTAATCGAGCGCCCGCTGGTCATCGAACACAAACACGCCCGGCCAAGTCATGCCAGCGCAGAAGAGGCTCTTGGCGATCAGATGTTCGTGCCCTCCAGCGAACTGGTTGTAGCGCTCGATCTCCGCTTCTTCTTCCGGATTCGCCTCCACCATGTTGTTGCGGATGTTCGCCGGCAGGTTTGCCAGGCGCATCCGCCGGCTGCCGAAGGCGAACGTGTCGTGCACCAGCACCACGTACCCTCGCCTGGCCAGTTCGTTCGCCCACGCCGCGCCGCCGTAGTAATGCTCCTGGTGCTTCACCATCAACGGATGCGGATCTTTCGAAATCTTTGTAATCTTGCGCAGGCCGAAATATTTGTTCCCGCCATGGTCATGCAGCGCGACAACACCCGGTAATTTACCGGCAGCCCCGGCGGGCTTCAGCACCAGGGCTTCCGTCGGAGGGCCATATGGAAGCTGCCACTGCATGTGCTCGATGGACAATCCATCGAACTCGAAGTGGTGTTGGATGACGGGAACCGGCGTGGCGGCGCCTCCCGGACCCAACAGCGCCTCCCGGTAGCGGGCGCGAGCCACCGGCCTCCAGGAATCCACGTTAGTGAACATCGGCTGCCGAAAGGAAAGACGCGGCGGATCCGCGACGGCGCGGGCTGCCCAATCGCCATATGCGCCAAGCATGTTCGGGGTCATGGGTCCATCATTATGGAAGGGAACGGTGATTTGCAAGCGCGCGGAGGCGTGGTACCATCTATCAAACGTACTAAGTATGTCTTGTTTTAGGCCACTAAGGTTCTTTTCCAACTACCGTTCTATTCCCACGTAACCATGCCTCCTCTACTCTCCAAATGAAAGCTATGCTGAACCACTCACTGTCATGTGGGTGGGGGTTATGCAGAGGGCTGCTTCTCCCCCTCCTCCTCTCCGCCACCTCTGGGTTCGCCGCTACGGTGACCGTCCACTTTAACACTCCGTACTCCACGAGCATGACGGTTGACCGCACGGTTGATGGCGGAGCCAACTGGTATCTGCAAGATCCCGGTCAATTCAACTTCTCGCTCGTTAGCGGTCCAAGTGGGATTCCCTCGCAGTTCTACACCTTCTGTATCGAGCCGCGAGAATTCCTCACTCCCGGGCAAACGGTAACCTACAACCTGGCCATGGTCGAAGCCGGAGCAACGAACATCGGCGGCATGGGCGCGACGAAGGCAAACCTCCTGCGGGAACTGTTGAACGGCTACTACCCGGATTTTTCCGTACAGATGGACCAACTGCATGCCGCTGCCCTTCAAGTGGCCATCTGGGAGATTGTCCGCGAGAACCAGCAAGGAGTGGGAACCTACAATTTGTCCACCGGGGATGTGCGGTACAGAACGTGGTCCGATTCCGCTGCATGTACTCCGGGCCAATACACGTGCGTTCAGGATCTCGCCCAGCACTGGCTCAACTCGCTTACAGGAATCGGCGGTCCCTACATGCAGAACGTAGACGCCCTGATTCTTACCGGAGGTGTGCAGGATATTCTAGTGCAGTTCTCGGGAGAGAACCCTATCCCCGAACCGGGGACCTATTTCCTGACGGGTACGGCCCTGATCCTCGCGGGGGCCGGATTCCGTAGGGCCTGGAGGCAGTCCGGCCGGTCTCGATAGAATAGCGGTTAGGGCTCCGCCGCCATGCCCCGATCCACCGTTCGTCCTTACAAACTGCTTGCCGCGCACTACGACGAGTTATTCGGGTTCGCCCGTTCCTGGGGCGAGTTTGCCCGTACGAACCTGTTGGCGAATGTTTTCCCGAAGATCGATTCCGCCTGTGACCTGGCCTGCGGGACCGGGACGGCGGCATTGGAATTGGCGCGGCGGGGTCTGAAAGTGTACGCGGTCGACCTCTCGCCCACCATGTGCCGCCTGGCGCGCAAGAAGGCTCGCGCCGCGGGATTGCCGGTGCAAGTCATCCAGGCCGACATGAGAAACTTCCGTCTTCCACGGCCGGTTGGGCTGGTAACTTGTGAGTTCGATGCCCTGAACCATATTCCCCGGAAGAAGGATTTAGGCTCTGTAACAAAGGCTGCCGCGCGCGCGTTGCAGCCTGGCGGCCATTTCTATTTCGACGTGAATACACGCCTTGCTTTCGAGAAGATTTGGCCTTTGACATGGTGGCTCGAAAAGCCCGGCGTGGTTCTGGTGATGCGCGGCGGCTACGACGAGTCAAGCGGCAAAGCGTTCGCCAATGCGGAATGGTTTATTCGCGAGGGTAGCCTTTGGCGCCGGCATCACGAGTATGTCGAGCAGGTCTGTTGGACGGCACGGGAGATCCGCGAGGCGCTGCACGCCGCGAGTTTTCGTTCCATCCGTAAGTGGGACGCCGCCCCTTTCTTCAAGGATGACCCTTTCGTGCGCCGTGGCTATCGCACCTTCTATCTCGCCCGCAAATAGGCCGTCTCCATGACAGAATCACCAATCCGAAGGACTACACGGACAAGAGAAAGAACAAGACGTACAAAGTCACCGGGAAGCTCCTTCTCCGCGCGCTGTATAAGTGGAAAGGCTCCGATGCCGGCGAGGAAGTGAAGAAGGCCATTAACAAGAAGCTGCGGGAATCCGGCCAATCCGAGTGGCCCGTACATTAGACTCAACGGAAATCCCCGCCCGCAGGTTTATCCCGTAGCCTGCCGAAGGTATGAAATATTGCTCCGCCTGCTGCGTCTAATGATGTATTCGGGAGTTGCATGATTAGAATTCTTCTGGCGGACGACCATTCCATGATCCGGCACGGCCTGCGCCTGCTGCTGGAGGAACAACCGGATTTTCTGGTGGTGGGCGAGGCGGCGGATGGCCGTGAGGCCGCTCAACTGGCCGAAGCGCTGAAACCCGACGTCGCGCTTCTCGATATTCGCATGCCGAGCCTGAACGGCATCGAGGCTGCGCGCCAGATGAAGACGCGGCAGCCCAACATTGCGATTATCATGCTCAGCATTTTCGCCGATGAAGGCTACGTGTTGCGCTCCCTCAAGGCGGGAGCCTGCGGGTACCTGCTCAAGGAATCCCCGGAGGCGGACCTGATTCATGCAATCCGTTGCGCCTTCGAGGGAAAGGCGTTTTTCAGCCCCTCCGTGAGCCGCATTCTGCTCGAGGACTACATGCGGAAGATGAAGGAAAAAGGCGTGGATGACAGCTTTGAGCTGCTGACTCCGCGAGAGCGTGAAATTCTCCAACTCGTGGCCGAGGGCAAGAGCAACAAAGAGATCGCACAACTGCTGAATCTCAGTCTCTACACTGTCGAAACGCACCGCAGCAATGTCCTCGAAAAACTGAACCTGCACAGCGTCCCGGAATTGACGCTCTATGCTGTGCGCAAGGGAGTCATCTCCTGAGGTAAAGTTCCGTGTGCTCGCCCAGCGCGGGAACCGCGCCCGGGCGCGGGGCGCCGAGCCCAAGGTCCGCGGCGGCTTCCGCCACCGTTCGCACGGGAGTGACGCAGGCGTCCAGGCTTTTCAATTCGCGAAACCACTCCGCGGCATCCTTTTTACGAAAGATGGCGCGTAAGGTTTGAAGAATCCCGGTGCGTCTCGGGTCTTCGGCGAACTGCTCCGAAGCGAATTCTTCGCATCCCAGGGCACGGCACAGCGTGGTCCAGAACTTGGGCTCGAGGGCGCCGACGGCCACGGCCCGCCCGTCGCGCGTGGGATAGAGGTTGTAGCAGGCGTAACGGCCGCTGAGGAGCCCTTCCCCGCGCGGGGCGGCGGCGCCGTTCGCCAGTTGCGCCAGGGGAATGGGGAGCATGAGGGCGGAGCCGTGAGTCATGCTGACGTCGACAAAACGGCCGGCGCCGGTGCGCGCGCGCTCGAGCAGGGCGCTGAGGACACCAATCAACGCCTGCATCGAGCCCCCGGCGAGATCGGCAATCTGGATGCCCGGCGCCATGCCGATCAGGTCCAGCACGCCGGACATGGCGAGGTAATTGATGTCGTGCCCGGCGAGGTCCCTATAGGGACCCGCTGATCCATAACCGGTCAGCGCGACGTAGATCAGGCGCGGGTTCCGCGCGTGGAGCGCTTCCCAACCGCAGCCGAGCCGGTCCATGACGCCGGGGCGGAAGCCTTCCATCACCACATCGGCGCTGCCCGAAAGGTGCAGGAAGTCCTGCAACCCTTCGGCGGTTTTCAGATTGACGGCGACGCTCTTCTTACCGCGGTTGATGCTTTCAAACAGACCGCGCGGCGGCATATTGCGCATGTAGTCTCCCGTGCCGGGTTCCTCCACTTTGATGACGGTGGCCCCCATGTCCGCCATCCATTGCGAGGCCATTGGGCCCGGCAGGAGGCGCGTAAGATCGAGGACCGTCACATCATCGAGAGCGGCAAACGGGAACATGTCCTGATATTATGCGCAGACGTGGAACAGGAAATGCTCAGCTACGCGAAAGGCCCGGAGGCTGCGCTGCTGGAAGTAACGATTGACGAGGGCTTACGCCGTACGGTGGCGGCGCATCCGCGGCGGGAGGCGCTGGTGGCGCGGCATCAGGGCGTCCGCCTCACCTGGGCGGAGTTGGATGACCAGGTGGAACGTGCGGCGCGGGGCCTGGCAGGACTGGGGCTCAAGCCCGCCGATAGGGTTGGCGTCTGGTCCACGAACAATGTCGAGTGGATCCTGCTCCAATTGGCCACCGCGCGTGCGGGCATCGTTCTGGTGAACGTCAACCCCGCCTATCGAAGCTACGAACTGCGCTACGTGCTCGAATATTCGGGGATGAAGACGATTTTTCTGCGGGAAGCCGATGCGCGGTCCAACTACCGGCAGATCCTGGCGGACGCCCGCAAGGACGGCTCCGCGGCGCTCGGGCATGCCGTTTACTTTGACCACCCGTCCTGGCGTCAGTTTCTTGAAGAGGGAGTACCCTACGCAAAGCCGGCGCTCGAACCCGAAGATGTGGCGAACATCCAATACACCTCGGGAACTACCGGATCGCCGAAGGGAGTGCTGCTGACCCACCGCAACCTGGTAAACAACGCGTGGCTGATCGCGCAGAGGCTGCGGATTACGGAACAGGACAAGCTGTGCATGCCGGTCCCGCTCTACCATTGCTTCGGGTGTGTGATGAGTTCCATGCTGTGTTTTCTTACCGGCGCGGCCCTGATCCAACCGGCGGCGAGTTTCGACCCACGGGCCACCCTCGAGGCGGTGGAAGCAGACCGTGCCACGGCCCTCTATGGCGTGCCGACGATGTTCATCGCCGAACTCCAGCATCCCGATTTTGCCCGGTTCGATCTCACCAGCCTGCGAACGGGAATTATGGCCGGGTCGCCGTGCCCGATCGAGGTGATGCGGCGCGTGGCGGCGGATATGCACCTGACCGGGATGACCATAGCCTACGGGCAGACGGAAAGCTCGCCGGTGATCACGCTTTCGCGTCCCGACGACGATCTGGAGCACCGCGTGGGAACGGTGGGCAGCGCGCTTCCCTGCACGGAGGTGAAGATTATCGACCCCGCGGGGGGCGGAACCGTGGCGGTGGGCGAGATCGGCGAGTTATGCACGCGCGGCTACCTGGTGATGAAGGGCTATGACGGGAATCCGGAGGCGACGGCGCAGGCGATCGATTCCGGCGGATGGCTCCACACGGGAGATCTCGCGGTGATGCATGCCGACGGCTATTTCGGCATCCGCGGGCGTTCGAAGGACATGATCATCCGTGGCGGGGAAAACATCTATCCGCGCGAGATCGAGGAGTTTCTTTACACCCATCCGGCGATTTCCGACGTGGCGGTGTTTGGCCTGCCGGATGAACGGTTCGGCGAGATTGTCTGCGCCTGGGCGCGGTTGAAACCGGAGGCAAAGGTGACGGAGGAGGAGATTCGCGAGTACTGCCGCGGGAACATCGCGCGCTACAAAGTGCCGGCCTATGTGCGTATCGTCGATGCGTTTCCGATGACGGTGACCGGGAAGCTGCAAAAGTTCCGGATGCGGGATGCGGAGATCGAGTTGCGCGGCCTGGCGACGGCGTCGCGAATTCAGACGGCGTAACGTCAGTTTTCTTCCGCTCCCTGCCGTACCATGCTCGATATTTCGGCGTAGCGGACGCCATAGAGCTTCTCGAGCCGGCGGCAGATCTCTTCGGCCAGCCTCGAGAGGTTTTCTTCCTCCTCGTGCTCGACCACCACTTTCAGGAAAATGTCCGTACGTGCCATCGACCTAATGATACGATGGCAACGTGGAGTGCCGAATCTGCGAAACCCGAAAACCACGCCGGTTTTGTCCGGGAGTGGGGGGTGACATCTGCTCCCAGTGCTGCGGAACGGAGCGTGAGGTCAGTATCGACTGTCCGCTCGATTGCGAATACCTGCTCGAGGCGCGAAAACACGAGAAGCTCTCCGCAGTGGATCCGAAGCTGATTCCGAACAAGGATATCCGCGTGACGGACGAGTTCATGAACGAACACGAAGCATTGCTGGATGTTCTTGCGCGGATGCTTCTCACCGCCGCGCTGAGCACCGCCGGAGCGAATGACAACGACCTGCGGGAAGCTCTGGACACGATGATCCGGACCTACCGCACGCGGCAGACCGGGCTGATCTACGAATCACGGCCCACGAACCCGGTGGCCGGCACGATCCAGCAGCAGGTGTTGGAGGAAATCGCGCAGTTTCAGGAAGCCGAGGCGCGGCAGACCGGCGTTCACAGCATGAGGGACACGGATGTGCTGGGAGTGCTGGTCTTCCTGCAACGGGTGGGCATTCACTGGGACAACAAGCGCCCGCGGGGCCGGTCTCTGATTTCGTTTCTCCTGGAGCGCTACGGTCAGAAGCAGCAGTCGCCTGCGGCGCCGCAATCGCCGTCACTGATTATTCCGTAGAGCGCAGTTCGCCGCTCGATCGGGCGGCACGTTCGGTGGTTGGCGAGGTTTCAAACTGCCTTTGCTCCTCGTCGCCACCGGACAGGCAAAGACAGTGAAGCGACGGAATCGAGTCGCCGACGCGTGTGGTCACGGACCGCATGTTCAATTTCGAAAAGCAATGAGGAGCAGCGCCAGCCCGGCACAATAGAAAATGGCCCAGGCGAGACCTCCGCGCACAAATAGGCCCGACCGGCGAAACGGCCCGGAAAAACTGCCTACAGGCCGGAAGTTGCGGCCTGTGGCGGCGACGCGCGCCATGCCGCGAAAAATGATTGTCATCATAGTGGAGAAGATTGCGCCTTCGATCAATAGCGCCAACCAGGGAATCCACGGTTCGTCGCGCCAGGACCTTTGCGCCGAGTACCCGGCGAGTGCGGTTGCGGCGAACCAGCCCATCACGCTCATCAGCCGGAGAGAGTGGCGCCGTTGCATGTCGAGCCAGCGGTGGTACTCGTCGGTGCGCTCCGGCGGCAGCGGGTAGCTGTTCCGGACCAGGATGATCTTGCCGGGTAGTAGGGCGAGCACCACGTACGTGCTGACGACCGGCCACCCCCAACTGAAGCGCGCGGCGCCGGCAGTGAGTAGAACCACCCAGCTCGCGGCAGCCAGGGCACCCATTAGGCCTTCGCCCGGCCAGCAGTTATAGTCCGCCAAACGGCGGGGTTCGAACGGCGCTACCGCCTGCGGCAGGATGGCCGGTGGAGCCCCCACGATGCGGCGAGCCCACAGCGTGAATCCTCCTATCAAGGCGAAGAATGAAGTAACGTCCACGGGAGCAAGGATGGGCATCTCGCTCCAGCGGCCGGAAATCAGCACCGCCGCGAAAACGCCTGTTACGAGCAGGCATTGAACCGCAAGCAGCGCGTGGTAGCTCCGGAGCCACCGAAGCCCGGCTCCGTCATAAAAACCGGCCGGGACCGCAACACCAACGAAGTAACCGGGACCGTGGTTCAGCGGAAAATTCCATAACCGCCAAACAACGAGGATCTTCAGGGCGACAATGACGCAGCCGCTGGCGAATCCAAGCTGTGACTCATTCATTGGGAGCCTCCTTTTCGATGCAACGATTCCAGTTCCTGGCGCACGAAGGCAACAATATCGGCGTCGTCGATTCCCGCCAGCACGAATTGGGTTAGAGCCTTACGCAGCGGCTTCCGCAATTCGCTCACCTCGGCCTCGCGCGCGCAGGCGGAAGCGACTACGGCGCCGGCCCCATGGCGGATCTTGACGAATCCCTCGTCCTGGAGCTCTCTGTAAGCGCTGGCGATGGTGTTGAGATTAACCCCCAGGTCTCCAGCCAGTTGCCTGACGGAGGGGAGCGTCATGCCCTCCCGCAACTCGCCACGAGCAATCCAGTCTTTAATACCATCGGCCACCTGCCTATAGAGTGGCCGTTCGTCACGGGCATCGACGGTAAGGAACATGCTGGCTGCCTTCTACTGTCTACTGTATGTATACTCCATACTGTAAGTCGCGTCAAGAGGGTAACGCGAACCCGCTGGCTAGGCAGCAAGCGTTGGAGGAAATCGCGCAGCTTCAGGAAGCCGAGGCGCAGCAGACCGGCGTGCACACCATGAGGGACACGGAATGTGCCGGGAGTGCTGGTCTTCCTGCAACGGGTGGGCATTCACTGGGACAACAAGCGCCCGCGGGGCCGGTCTCTGATTTCGTTTCTCCTGGAGCGCTACGGTCAGAAGCAGCCTTCGCCTGTGGCGCCGCAATCGCCGTCGCTGATTATTCCGTAAGTTACGATTTGCCGTTTGACACGAGTGCGGCAACGCCATCCCATCTTAGGCTGCGTCGCAAGCAGGGCGAAGGTGTTGTGGGCGGCAACCAGGAACCGCCGACCGGCCTCGGGGCTCACCTCAGCCGCGTAGTAGTAGGCTTGGCCGTCCAGATCCTGGTCCGCCTTGGGGCGGACAACGTAGCGGCTCACCGCGCGCCGGTCTTCTTAAGCCGTTCTTCAGAATGCGGTGTTTCTCATCCCAGTAACCTGCATCGATCTCGATCGGATCGCCGGAGTTCAGGCCTTCGAGGGCGAGATCTTCGATCTCATCCTCGGCAGCTTGGTCGTCCCGGGCAATTCGCTCGATGTAGGTCTCAACAGAGACCCCCGTGGCTTCCGCACGGGCTCGGAGTTTTGCCTCCAGTTCGGGATGAATGGTTATAACCATGGACTGATTTCTTTGGACTCTACGATCATCTTACGCCCGCCGGAGAGAGTAACACTGAGATCGGGAGTGCCCGCGCTGTGGGGGTGTGGTAGAGTTTCGGATTCCCCCCATGATGTCCAAACTGCTTTCCGTATCTCTCCTGTTTACCTCCCTCGCCGCCGCGGCGCAGCGGGGAGAAGAGATCAAGCTGTGGCCGCACGGCGCGCCCGGCTCCGAGGGGATCACAGCGCCGGAGGTTTCGAAGCCGTCGTCGAATCCGAACTACCAGGGGTGGCCGGCCAACTACACGGTGACGCATTATCCGGCCATCTACGTGTTTCTCCCGCCGAAGGAGAAGGCCAATGGCGCGGCGATGGTGGTGGCGCCCGGAGGCGGGCACCGGCAATTGGTGATCGAGAAGGAAGGCTGGGAGGTTGCGGACTGGCTCAACGCTCAGGGGATCGCGGCGTTCGTACTGAAGTACCGGCTGGCGAAGGCCGAGGGGTCCAGATATACATTGGCTGGCGAGGTCTACGCGGATGCGGCGCGGTCCATCCGCCTGGTGCGGAGCCGCGCGGCGGAATGGCATGTGGATCCGGGGAAGATCGGGTTCATCGGCTTCTCGGCGGGCGGCGAAGTGGCGGGCATGGTGGAGACGAAGTTCGATGGGGGCAAGGCGGATGCCTCCGATCCGGTGGAGCGCGTGAGTTCGCGGCCCGATTTCACGGTTCTGGTCTACCCGTGGTACCGCCCCGGCGCCATGAAAGCCGGCGCCGATCCGCTGTTCCCCGTGCCGGCGGATGGTCCGCCGGCGTTTCTGGTATGCGCCGATGATGACCGGTCGCACGTGGAACCGACGGTGAAGTTCTACCTGGAGTTGGAAGCAAAGCGCATCCCTACGGAGATGCACATCTATGCGTATGGGGGGCACGGATTCGGCCTACGGCCCACGAAGAAGCCCGCTCCGGTCATGGAGTGGCCCCAGCGGCTGAAAGAATGGTTGGTCGAGCGGGGGATCATCCGCCAGTAAGGCGAACCCGGGGCGACCGGAATGTACCACGCTCTCTCCCATGGCATTCCGGCCGCCTTCGCAGGGGCGGACAGGAGTTCCCCTATCCGCGAACCGAACCCAATGAGTACCGGAACAGTGCCACAACCTGGGCCTGGACCGGCAGTTGGTCCGAAGGAACAATATTCAACTCCCCGCCCTGCGCCAGAGTCTCGATGGCAATGGCGTTGATGAGATCCTCCTGGACGGGGAAAGGATTCACGGAGTCGCCAAGCTCTTCATGAAAGTCTCCGGAATACGCCCCCCCGGAAGCGAGAAAGAGCCTGGAAACGCGGCCCGAAGCAGCGCCACGAAGAACGCTATTGAGCGTTGTGGACCAGCGGTCGCCGGGAGCATATTCTTCCATCTCCGCAAGGTGGCGAACAGCCTGCTGCACCTTCTCGGCGTTCACCAACTGCCTGGCGCGCTCGAGAAGTTCTTCGACCGTCATCGACTCCACGTCGCCGTGCAGCGGCTTGATGATGGTGGCGGGATAGGTATTCTCCTTGCGGTAAGTGTTCACCATGCCGCCGGAGCCGGCCAGCACCAGGGGAAGACCCAGATCCTGCAGGTAGGAATGAAGACCACGGTCCAGCATGGTGCAAAAGAACCGTATGCGCCGCTCCTCATTGGCCGAAGAGATGCCAAAGGAAATAGCGCTCGATGGGGGAGGCCCTTTTCCACCCGGGTTGCGGTTCAGGCGAGGCTGGTCGGGGGCGTCTGAAGAAGCGATCTCCTCCAATGAAGTGGGAACGCCGCGCGGAAGGACGACCTCAGTCAACATGCCGTTGGACGCCCGCTTTAATCCGACCCCCGCTGGGGATAACTCGAGAATCAGAAAGTCCCTCGGCGCGGTGAGCCAATCCAGCAGAGGTTTGATGTAGAAGTGAGTGGAAACTACAACGGATTCCGGAACATCCGCGGGAATCTCGAAGCAATGGAATCCGCTACGGCTCAAGTACAGGGCCATGCCACATTTCCGGCCCTCGCACAGGTTGGGGTCATTGGAGAGGGCAAGCAGGGGGGCCACCAGGTGAGCCACCTCATGGTGCGCCCAGCCTCTGGCCACGAGCACGCGAAAGATTTCATCCACCGCCTGGCGCAGACGGAGCGAATTCGGGGCGGCGGCCGAACCGGGAGCACAACCGGGAAGGAGGACAGAAATAGCGGGCGGAATCGCCTTGCCCATGCGATGCAGGTGAGCAGCGGTGAGGGATGGAAACAACAAAAACAGCCGTTGTCAAGGAAAAAAGCCCCGTGACGAACGCCTCCTGATTCCTCGGAATTACGAAAAGGGCAACGCGCTCTCCGTGCGGACGCCGCGCTGCCCTGAGCCCACTTCCTTCCCGGAGCACTTCGCCACGCCGCAGTCGAAACGAAGCCGTGCTCCGCCAACATGAAACGTATCAGTTAGTAAGTATCTGATTAGCTGACTTTTGGAACTCCTGATACAACAGCCATGCCAACAGCACTAGGAAATACACGATGGTAACCAGAGTCAGAACCTTGCCCCACTTGTCGATGGCGAGCAGACGACCGGCGGTCATGGATTGCTGGCCCACGCTTTGCGCTTCCCGGGCCTCCATATGAAGGTGGAAATCCTGTTTCTGGGCAATCAGATGCCTGTACAGGGCCAGGCCTATTACGGCCGCCGTCAACACCGCCAGGACGATCAGTTCCGTTGCCATAGATCGAATTTCGTCTGGCATTGCTGGCACTCCTTTCGTCCGGAGGACCAGCAAGCCTCCTGCCATTCGGTATACGGCTGAAAAACACTGGCGAAGCAAGTGCGTTGCAGCAGATCCATGGGTTATGGTACACACCTTGCGGGGTTTCACCCAGTATGAAAAAGTAGTGTATTTTGGATCGGGGGTCTTATGAATCGCCGTCAGATGTTCCGTCTGTTTCCGGCGGCTGCCGGCGCGGCCGCTGCTCAATCCAGCGATTCGCCGGCATATCTCTCCATCCTGGAAGAGGAAGCTGCGAAGATCATGGCCGGGACGGAGGCGGAGCTGGCCTCCAAAGAGGCATGGGAACCTCTGCGGAAGCGCAGAAGACAGGAGCTTCAGGACATGCTCGGGCTGGAGCCCTGGCCCGGGCGAACCGATCTGCGGCCGCGTGTCACGGGCAGACTCGACTTCGAGGATTACGTGGTCGAGCGGGTGGCGTTCGAAAGCGTTCCGAAATGTTACGTAACGGCGAACCTGTACTTACCCAAGAGAGCGGATGGTCCGGCGCCCGGGATCGTGTATGTCTGCGGGCACGCCGGGCCGGCCCAGGGCTCCAAGGCCGCCTATCAGAGGCACGGCATCTCCTTCGCGCGGAACGGCTACGCCTGCCTGATTCTGGACACTATCCAGATTGGCGAGATCTACTCAGTCCACCACGGGGTGTACGGGCTGAGGCATTGGGACTGGTACTCGCGGGGATATACGCCGGCCGGGATAGAAACCTGGAACGCCATCCGCGCGCTCGATTACCTTGAAACACGTCCGGAAGTGGACAGGCAGCGAATGGGGATGACGGGGCGTTCGGGAGGCGCGGCGATGACCTGGTTTACGGCCGCCCTCGATGATCGCATTCGCGTCGCGGCGCCCATCATGGGCAACAGCACCTACGTGGCGAACATTCACGAAAATACCCAGAAGGGCCACTGCGACTGCATGTTCCCGTTGAACTTTCACCGCCAGGAAATGGCCCACCAGGGAGCGCTGATCGCCCCGCGCCCGCTCCTGATGGCGCACGGGCGCAAGGACTCGCTTTTTCCCGTAGCCGGCTATACGAAGTTCGAAGAGCTGATGAAGGGGCTCTACGGCAGCTATGGGAGGCCGGAACGGTTCCGGAACATTGTGGTGGACACCGGCCACGCGGATTCAGATTATCTGCGGGAAGAGGCCATTGGATGGTTCGATACGCATCTGCTGGGCAAACCCGGCCGGAAACTCGAGATGCGCTACGTGAATGCCGAACCACAGTCGCTCGCGGTGTTTCAGGGGCATCCTCCCAAAGACGCCATCAATCCGAAGATCGACTTGGTCTTCCGCCCGGCTGCCAGTCCGGTTATCCCGGCCAACCGGGCAGCGTGGCTGAAGCGCAGCGGCGAGTTGACGGACCTGTTGCGCAAACGCGTTTTCGCAACAATCAGGAGCGGGCCCTCGCGGCAGACGCACAAAGGCCATAGCCAGGCCCTGGTATATCTTGTGCCGCACGGTGAAGAGGCCGCCGTCACGGCGAATTTCTTCCGCTTCGCCGGCTTCCCCAAGGACGCCGCACGGATGCTCGTGTATTCGCAGTTCACCACGAATCGCGACACGCTCCGCAATGCGATGCACGTGGGGACCTCCCCCGACGCCCTGCGCGTGGAGGAGATATTGCGCGTGGTCCGGGGGCTGCAAGCGTCGCATATTACGGTGGCGGGACGCGGAACGGACGCCGGAGTGGCGCTCTACGCCGCGCTGCTCGAGCCCCGCATCGGCGGAGTGCTGATGATCGAGCCTGCCGAAAGCCATTGGGACGGGCCTGTATTTCTCAACGTGCTGCGGTACACCGACCTGCCGGAGGCCGCCGGCCTGCTCGCCCCACGGCCGCTGCATTTTTTTCACCACATGCCGCCGGCCTATGAATTCACGGCGAAGATCTACCAGATGATGGGCGCCCGCCAGGCTATCGGGGAGTGCTATTCGCTCGAAGCCGCCATCAACGCTTTGTCCGCTTCCCGATGCAATACAGAGCCTTCTCGGTGCGTATGAAAATCTGGCCTTCGGAAACCGCCGGAGAACTGAGGGTGTATTCATCCAGCCTGTTTTCAGCCAGCACCTGGAACTGAGGTCCGGCCTGGATCACAGTGGTGGTCCCCTCCTCATTCGTGATGTACACTTTGCCGTCCGCAAGGGTGGGCGAAGAACTGTAGATCGCGGAGGCGATCCGCTGTCCTCCCCACACTTCCTTGCCGGTTCTTGCATCAATGCAGAACAGGATGCCGCGGTCGTTGACGATGTAAATGTACTGGCCATCGCTGACGGGCGTGGGGACGTCCGGGCCGCGGTCATAGGTCCAGAGTCTGGCGGACTCGCTGACATCGCCCTTGCCGCCAGGCTTGAGCGCGACGAACGGCTTGACCCGGGAGCACGCATAGACGATGCCGTTCTTCACCATGGGCGAAGCAATGATACGGTTGAATCCGTCGTTAGTCGGGTTGAGGACATCGGCTCGCCACAGTTCCTCGAGCGTGGCGGGATCGTAGCCGGTCACCAGGTCGCCGCCGCTGATGATGACCTCGGTACGATTTGCCGTCTTCACAATCGTGGGAGTGGTGTAGGCGTCCGGTGATTCCATCTGAGCCTTGGTGGGCCGCTCGCGCCGGGCAAGGGTCTTTCCGGTCTTCTTATCAATACGGAGGACGTAAGAGGGATCGTCGGTCTTCATGCCGTGAAGAACCTGAACATAGAGAGAGTCGTTGTGGAGCAGGGGAGACGAACCGTAACCCCAGTTCAGGCCGAAGCGGCCGTAATCCTTCTGGATGTCGCGTTCCCAAAGCAGGTTGCCTTCAAAGTCGAAGGCTTTGAGTGCGCCGGTGCCGGTGAGGACGTAGACAGTCCGGCCATCGGTAACCGGCGAGGGGGACGACATGTTCTGCTTGTTGATCTTGTAGTTGCCCCCGGAGGTGGGCCGTTTCCAGAGCAGATCACCCTTTTCGCGATGGAGGCACCAGAGTTCGAGGTTGTCGCCGTCGGCCACGTTGAGGAAGATCCGGTCACCCCAGATAATGGGCGTCGAACCGCTGCGGCTGGGCATGGGCAGGCGCCAGGAGATGTTTTCCGTTTTGGACCAGACTACCGGGAGGTTCTTTTCTCCGCTGGTGCCGTCGAGGTAAGGACCGCGCCACTGGGGCCAGTTTTCCCCAAGGGCGAGAGTGGAGCAGGCTACGGTGAGGGGCAACAGCAACCGCATGTGGAAATTGTATGCGAAGTTGGCCGTCCTGGCTATAAATTCAGGAAATACTGGTATAATATAAGTGTGTTCCGGCCTGCACAGGCGCGCCCCTCCTTATTCGGCTCCGATTAACGAGCCTCTGTTTTCCCTGCCAACCTGACTCCCTGCCCGCCGCTCGAGCGGCCTGGAGTGTATGCCCATTGTTTGGAGATAGAAGGAGATTGCCATGGCGAGAACGGTAAATGATGTGAGAACGGATTTCCCAAGGATTGCAACCGCTCTTCCGGGTCCGAAGGCGGCGGCTGTGATCGCGCGCGACAAGGCGGTGGTTTCGCCTTCCTACACGCGGCCCTATCCGCTGGTAGTGGAACGCGGCGAGGGCGCGACCGTGCACGATGTGGACGGGAATCGATTTCTGGACATGTGTGCCGGCATCGCGGTGGTGGCGAGCGGCCACTGCCATCCCAGGGTGGTGAAGGCTATCCAGCAACAGGCCGCGCGCCTCATCCACATGTCGGGCACGGATTTCTACTACGAGAACATGGTGGCGCTGGCGGAGAAACTGGCGCGCGTGGCGCCCGGGAATGTGCCGCGCCGTGTGTACTTCGGCAATTCCGGCACGGAGGCCGTCGAGGCGGCGCTGAAGATGGCTCGCTACCACACCGGCCGCGACAAGTTCATCGCCTTTCTCGGAGGCTTTCATGGCCGGACCATGGGATCGCTGTCGTTGACCGGGAGCAAGAGCGTGCAGCGCAAGGGGTTCGGACCGCTGGTGCCGGGTGTGACCCACATCCCTTACGCCTACTGCTACCGCTGTGCATACGGAAAGTCGCCGGATACGTGTGCTGTCGAGTGCGTCAAGGTAATCGAAGAGCAACTGGTGAAGACCATTCTGCCGGCCGAGGAACTGGCGGCCATCGTTTTGGAACCGGTGCAGGGAGAGGGCGGCTATGTGGCGCCGCCGCAAAAATTCTTCGACGAGTTGCAGCGCGTGGCGGCGAAGCTGGGCGTGCTGATCATCGCCGACGAAGTGCAAAGCGGAATGGGGCGTACGGGCAGGATGTGGGCTTCCGAGCACTTTGCCTTGAATCCGGACATCCTGACGGTGGCCAAAGGCATCGCCAGCGGACTGCCGCTGGGGGCAACCATCGCCCGCGCGGAACTCATGCAGTGGAAGCCCGGAGCGCATGCCTCGACTTTTGGAGGGAATCCGGTGGCCGTGGAGGCATCGCTTGCGACCCTGGAATTACTCGAGGAAGGTTTGGTGGAGAACGCCGCCAAGGTCGGCGCCCACATGATGAACCGGCTGCGGGAGTGGCCGGCGCGCTACGGACGCGTCGGCGAGGTGCGCGGTCTGGGCCTGATGATCGGAATCGAGTTCGTCAAGGATCAGGCCACGCGGGAGCGGGATGCGGCGCTTCGCGACCGTGTCAGCCAACTGGCGTTTGAACGGGGTGTCCTGGTTCTGGGCGCCGGGCAGAATTCCATCCGGCTGTCGCCCCCGCTGGTGGTCACGCGCGATCAGGCCGACTATGCTCTGGATGTCCTCGAGGATTGTTTGCTCGAGGCCGTGGCGTAAGATGGGACGGTGAAGATCCTGGACGTCGGCTGCGGGCGGAAGAAATATCCCGGTTCCATTGGACTGGACCGGAATCCGGCCGGGGATGCCGACGTCCTCGCCGATCTGGACCACTTCCCTTTTCCGTTTCGCGACCGGACCTTCGACCGGATACGAGCGATCCACGTCATTGAACACGTGGCCGACGTCATCCGGACGATGGAGGAGTTCCACCGCATGCTGCGGCCCGGCGGCAGGGTGGTGCTGGTGACGCCTCACTATACCGATTTCAGCTCCTTCTGCGACCCAACCCACCGCTGGCACCTGAACAGCTTTTCCTTTCGCTACTTCGGTGACGACAACGCAGGTTTTGGCTATTATTCGCCGGTGCGGTTCCGGGAGATTTCCGTGCGCGTGAAGCTACTTGCTTTGTGGAGGTACTGCGGCTTCGAACTGCTGGTGAACGCGTTCCCGCGCTTCCGGCGGTTCTGGGAGCATTACTTGTGCTTTGTGGTGCGCGGAAAGGTGATGGAATTTGAATTTGAACGCGTTGACGGCAGTTGACTGGCTGCGGCACAGGGCTCGCTTGCGGCTGTGGGATCATGACCGGGCCTGGGGACGGCGGGGCGAGGATGTGGCCCACCGCTATCTGCGCGCGCGAGGCTACACCATCGTGGCGCGGAACTACCGGACACGGTCCGGATCGGGAGAGGTGGACCTCATCGGATGGGATGGAGAGACGCTGGCGTTCATCGAAGTGAAGGCCAGGCAGACCGAGGAGTTCGGAACCCCGGACCGGGCAGTGGATCCGGAAAAGCAGCGCCGCCTGCTGATCGCCGCCCGCGACTACGTGCGGCATGCGGGCGTCGAATGGGAGAAGACCCGCTTCGATATCGTGAGCGTGGTGTGGAGCAAGGCGGACGGAGTGACGCTGATCAAGGACGCGTTTGCGAAGTCGGCCGCCGCGGCGCGGGGCGGACATTGAGAACAGCTATTCTGGTTCAGAGCGGATGTGTTCCATGAGGAAGCGGAAGACCTACAATCCGAAGAGGAAGTTATGTGGCCGGGCGCAGGCCATGGAGCGTCGGGCCGCGCTTCAGGCGCTTGGGGTCCAGCCCAACTACACCGGCAATCCTGAGCACAAGCGGAATCCAGGAGACTTCGGCCTGCAGCCGCCCAGCGCCCCTCGGCTTGGCAAGACTCTTTGTGACGACCTTCAACTTGACTCTCGTTCGGAGGCCCTGCGCTTGCTTCGCGAAGGCTTCCATAGGGGACTATTCAGCGTACAGGAGCGCGGCGGCTGGCCTCAGAATGTGTGGGCAGTGACAGACGATGGATACCCGGTGGAGGCACAATTGGACGGCAACGGCAGCTACCACGGCTATCCGATGCCGGAGGATGACCCGCTGCGTGAGTTCGTCCTCGATCGATGGAATGCCCAGGGGGAGGCCTGTCGTTGACCAATGAGTTCTCGATAGAAGTGTCCTGGCTGCCCGCATCTCACGGACCCGAAGAATTCCGCCAGACATCGGCATCCTTGTGTATCCGCGCGGGCAACAAGGTAGTAACCAGAATTGAAGACGGATGGTCTCAGTCCCTGCAACACGAGGTGAGATTGTCAGTGTACCCACTGGCGCTCTGGTTCGCTTCATCCTGGTGGAGGTTGAGATGGGAGCCAAGACCATTTCGTGGCGAACCTGACTTGTCCTGGAGGATGTCGCACGAAATGCCGGGAGCGGGCTATGGTTTCTTGTGGCCTCCGGTTACCTTCGAGAGTGACGGGGAACAAATCAGCCTTCATTGCCGCCCTTCCAATCCCTTGTCAAGCGAGCCCGTGAAGTATCTGGCGGGTTTCAGTGAGACGGTCCCGGCCCAGGCTTTTGAAAGAGAGATTGACGGGTTTATCGACTTGGTCCTCGCCAGACTCCAGGCGACCAGCGGAGCGAAGACACACCTTCAGGCTTTGTGGAGCGAGATTGTCGAGGAACGCGCCGATGCGGTCATGTCGGCCGGCCGCAAATTGGAGGCGAGTTTGGGGTTTGATCCGGACGAGGCGCCGGAGGAATTAATGGATAAAATGGGCGTGCTGTCCGAGCGCGCGGGCAAGGCTGCCGTTGAGGAAATGGCGCCTGTTTGCGCCGGCCCCGATCCTGTTCGGATCCTCAAGCAGATTGAAGCTTTTTCGGCACGACCTGGAGTGGACGCCCGGATCTCCCCTCCCAGTGCATTGATGAAGCAATATTCAGGCTCTGGAGCCCCATGGGAAAGAGGATGGAATCTCGCTCGCATGGTCCGTCAAGCCTACGGATTTAACGGCGAGCCGCTGCCGGACGAGCGGCTGGCAACAGTGCTTGACATATCTCCGGAGGTTCTGCGTAATCCGATAGGTGGAACTGCGCGCGCACCCTTGTCCTTGGCTATTCGGAATGGCGCCGGTGATCGTGTGAAACTCCTGTTGCGTAAACGGAACAGACCGGGGTTGCGATTCGAGGCGGCGCGGCTTCTGGCCGAACAGATCCTGACCCCAGAAGAGGAACGCTGGCTGCCGGCAGCCGATTCCGGAACGGTGCGCCAGAAAGTGCAGCGTGCTTTCGCGGCTGAGTTCCTGTGTCCCTACGAAGCGTTGCTGGATTTTCTGAATGGGGACTTCTCTCCGGAAGCGATCGAGGAGGCCGGAGAGCATTTCGGCGTCTCCGAACTGGCCATCAAAAGCCATTTGGCTAACCACGGGCAGATGGATTCTGAGCCCATGCTGATTTGAACAACCCCGCAAGAACCCAGCAAGCGCGCGGGTAGCCTCGGCACGGGGAGCGGTATAATGCCTCTTTCGCGCTCGCATCGCGGCCCGCCTCGATGTGGGCATCCAATCGAAGCCGTGAAGTTTCTTACTGTTTCCTGCAGAAGGGGGATCGTTGCCAGAACTGCGCAAAGACCCGATCACCGGCCGGTGGGTGATCATAGCGACGGACCGCGTCCGGCGTCCGAGTGATTTCGCAAGAGAAACCGTGACCATCAAGGGCGGACGGTTCTGTCCCTTTTGTCCTGGGAATGAGTTGAAGACGCCGCCGGAAGTGCTTGCCTATCGCACCAGCGGGCGCTCGAATGAACCCGGGTGGAATGTTCGCGTCGTACCGAACAAGTTCCCCGCGCTGCGCGTCGAAGGCAACATGGAGCGGCAGGGCGAGGGAATGTACGACAAGATGGACGGCGTAGGGGCGCATGAGGTGATCATCGAGACGCCCGATCACATGGCCACGTTGAGCGACTTGCCGGAGAAGCAGATTGAAAGCGTGCTCTGGGCTTTCCGTGACCGGACGCTCGACCTCAAGCGCGACATTCGGCTGCGCTACATCCTGTTCTTCAAGAATCACGGCGAAGCGGCGGGCGCGACGCTCGAACATTCGCACGCGCAGTTGATCGCGCTGCCGGTGGTGCCGAAGCGAGTGCAGGAAGAGATCGACGGAGCCAAGCGCTACTACGATTTCAAAGAGCGCTGCGTGTATTGCGATATGGTCCGTCAGGATGCCGAAGCGGGAACGCGCGTGGTTCTGGAGACGGATTACTTTCTCGCCGTGTGTCCCTACGCCCCGCGGTTTCCGTTCGAGACATGGATCGTGCCCCGGCGGCATGCCTCGCATTTCGAAACCGCGGATGCGCCGCTGCTTGAAAACCTTTCCTGGGTGCTGCGCACGCTGGTGCGGAAGATGGATAAGGTGCTCGAACGGCCGCCGTACAATTACGTGATCCACACGACGCCGATTCACGAAGCGCCGATGGCGCACTATCATTGGCACCTCGAGGTGATCCCAAAGTTGACAAAGGTGGCGGGGTTTGAATGGGGCACGGGCTTCTATCTGAACCCGACGCCGCCGGAGGAAGCGGCGCGGTTCTTGCGGGATGCCGGGCTCAGTTAGCCGGTCACGAGAGGAAGTAACGCGGCTGGTCGCGCAGCAGTTCCTTCAACCTGGAATCGGGCTTTTCCGTTTCCAGACGGCAGGTGTTGCATCCCTCGAGACCACTCACCGCAATGCGGCCGTTTTCCTGCGTGACGCGATAGGCCATGCGCGCGCCGCGGTCTCCCGCCAGCCGGTCAAGCGGCCAATCGTTGTTCGACAGGATGTGGATGCCTCCCTCGGGTCCGATGAGCACCGTCATCGAATCGCTGGCGGCGGATCCGGTTCGGGCTGCCGAGAGGGCCGCGTCGAGCAACTTGGTGGCGTTCTCCCAGAAAATGCTCATACCAGCCTCTTCGGAGGGAACACGTGTTGTATGAGCGGGCTTGTGCCTACCGCGGGGAATGCGCGCCGCAAGACGCGCAGGAAAGCGGAGAGTTGCGAATCGTAATCAAACGCGCGTGCAGCGCGTCGAGTTGCGCCGACAACCGCCCAATCTCCCCGGCTTGGCCCTGCGTAATTGTCGGGAGTACGGCAGCGGCGAAACGATAAGTTCTCGCTGCTCGTTCCAGACCGGACGGTGAGGAGGCATGGAGCGCTTGGCAAAGTTCTCCAGCCATGAGAATCAGCAATTCCCGGTCCGTCTTCGCCCGTAATTCGATCAGTTTGCCTGTTTGCGGATTGCCCATACAACTGCAAGGACGCGACCCTTCACTCAAAAAGACGAAGCCGGCGGTGGGAGGGTTCGCGCAGGCAGTTAATTTTTACGAAATCTCGAGAGCGTCCCCCCGCTCAGGCGCGCCCGCTTGCGCCGGACCCGCCAAGGTGAAAGAGTAGTAGAAGAAAGCCGTGCTTCGATGAAGATTTCGTTTGGGAGTTGGGCCTTCTCATTCGGCCCATATGCGCGGCGTCCCCTTCCCTTTGACGAAGCGGCGCGCCGCGTTGCCGCCGCCGGATATGACGGAATTGAGCTTGGCGGATTCCCACCCCATGTCACCTTGGAACAATACGCCAGCGCCGTCTCGAGACGGGAATTGAGGCGGATGCTCTCTGACCTGGGGCTGGGAGTTTCGGGATACGCTCCGGACTTCACCATGGTGAACCCCCTGGTAGAGGAGAACCGGTATAAGTACCTGGAGCGGATTCAGCGCTGCGTCGAGTTGTGCGCCGAGGCCGGGAGCCCGGCGCTGCGCGTGGACACCATCGCCGCCCCAGGCTCCATTGCGGAGCCCGAGTATGAGGAATGCGCCGCCCGGCTGGCGGCCTTGTGGCATGATGCGGCGGAACTGGCCTCACGGGAGCGCGTGCGGCTGGTGTGGGAATTCGAGCCCGGGTTTGTCTTCAACAAGCCCTCCGAAGTCGTGAATATTTTCGAAAAGGTAGGACACCCGAATTTCCAGATCCTGTTCGACACCTGCCATGCCTATCTTTGCGGCGTCGTCGGGGCGCGGCAACAGGGCACAGTGGAGCGGCTGGCAAGAGGTGTGCCGGAGTTCCTGGAATTGCTCAGCGGCCGCATCGGCCACATCCACATTGTCGATACCGACGGAACGCTCTATGGCGACGAAACCAGCACGCACTGTCCCTTCGGTGAAGGGGTGATCGACTTTCAGAAGCTGGCGCCCGACCTTCTGTCCGTGCCGGGCATCAAGTGGTGGTGCGTCGATCTTTCGTTTCGTGCCGATAGCGAGCGGTTGCTCGAGCCCAGCCTGGAGTTTGTCAGGAAGTTGACCGCGGGCGTGCGCGTGTAGGCCGTGGCAGGCAAGCTTTTAGCGCTAGCGCTAGCCGCGGCGAACGATCGGGATTCCGCAGCGCACCAGGGCGGCTTCCACGGCGCGTTCGCTCAGCCGGCTGGCATCGTATTCCACCCTCACGGCGTCGAGGGAGGGCCGCTTGAGAACTACGCGGTGAATTCCGTAGACGCCGTGAACCCGGGCGATGGCGTCGAGATCGCCGTCTCCGAGCGGACGCACGAGATCATACTGTAGGTCGACCTTGGTCATTCGAAAAACAGCATAGCATTTCAACCCGGGGAACTGAGGGTAATGACAAACTCCGCTCCGCCCTCCGGACGATTGGCGGCGCGGACGCGCCCGCCGTTCGAGCGGACGATCGAGCGCACGATATTCAAGCCGATGCCTGTGTTCGAGGGCTTTGTGGAAAAGTGCGCGTCGAAGATCCGCGGGAGGATCTCTTCCGGAATCCCGGGACCATTGTCGGCGATAACGATGCAGGCGCCGTCTTCACCCGAGGAAGCCGTCAGTTGCACTCGGCCTCCCTGCGGCATGGCCTGTACGGAGTTGAGCAGGAGGTTGACGAGCACCCGCTCCCAGCCCACAGGATTGCCGCGGATGCGCAGGCCGGGTTCGATCTTCCGTTGAAAGTCGATGGCGGGCCCATGCGTGGCTCGCAGGAAGTCGCCCGCGACCTGTACGGCGATCCCGGCGATCACCGCGAAATCGAAGGTGGAGTCCGTAACCTGGGAGACTCCGCGAACCAGCCTCTCTCCGTGCTCGGCGCTGCGCTGTATCGTGCCGGCGACGGATTCCCACCGCGGGTCGCCGGCCAATAAATCAGCGGCGTCCAGAATTGTTTGAAACACGTTCTTGAGATCGTGGACGAGGCCGGGAAGGGTCAGATCCTGGGCGTCTGTTGGGGACATGCCGTTACTCGCTCAGTGAGCGTAGCATGTTGTAAAACTCCGGGAAAGAGACCGAGGCGGCATCGGCGTTGTGGATGCGGGAAGGCCCGCCCGCGGCGAGAGCGGCCACGGAAAAAGCCATGGCGATGCGGTGGTCGGTAAACGAGTCGAGATCGGCGGCGTGAAACTTTTGGTTGCCCGGAACCTCGAAACCGTCGTCGCGTACGGTGATGGAGACTCCCATGCGGCGGAGATTCTCGGCCACGGTGGCGATCCGGTCGGTTTCCTTGATCCTCAACTCCGCGGCGTCGCGCACGATCAAGCCGTCGCGGCTCGAGGCGCCGAGCACCGCGAGCACGGGAATTTCGTCGATCAGGGCGGCGGTGGCGGATTTCTCGAGAATGCCGCCGCGCCAGGGGGCGTGCTCGATGAGGATGTCGCCCACCAGTTCCCCGCAGGATTCTCCGATATTGAGCACGCGCAGCGGCGCGCCGCCGGCGGCGAGGAAATCCATGAGCGCCGAGCGTGTGGGGTTCAGCCCCACTCCCTGGATGGCGATTCGCGACCCCGGCACAAGCAGCGCCGCCACCAGGAAAAACGCCGAAGAGGAAAGATCGCCGGGAACGGCGAGTTCGCGCGCCCGAAGAGCCGGACGCCCATGAATGGAGATGGCGCCCTTGACCGACTCCACTTCCGCCCCGAACTGCCGCAGCGCGATCTCGGAATGATCGCGGGTGATCACCGGTTCGTGGACAGTGGTAACTCCATCACAGAACAACCCCGCGAAGAGAACGCAGGATTTCACCTGCGCGCTGGCAACCGGCAGGTGATAATCAATGGCGTGCAGCGGCGAGCCGTGAATGGTGAGCGGGGGATACTTGCCGTCACGGGCTTCGATGCGCGCCCCCATTTCCGCGAGCGGCGTAATAATGCGCCCCATCGGGCGGCGGCTGAGGGACTCGTCTCCCGTGATGCGGGTGGTAAACGCCTGCGCCGCCAGTATCCCGCTCAGCATGCGGATGGTGGAGCCCGAGTTGCCCGCGTCCAGCATCCCCTCCGGAGCTTTGAGGCCGTCGAGACCAACGCCGTGGATGATGGTTTCCACGCCGTTCGTCTCGATCTTCACGCCCAGCCCGCGCATGCACGCGAGCGTGGACTGGCAATCGGCGCCTTGTGAGTAGTTGTAGATCTTCGAGTCGCCTTCGGCCAGCGAGGCGAGCATGCCATAACGATGGGAGATGGACTTGTCGCCCGGAAGGCGAATGGAGCCTTGCAGGGCTCGAGCGGGTTGGATGGTTTCGACCATGCGGAAACCATCCATTGTACCGGGTGATGCGATCGCTACGCCTCGGGAAAGCTTTTATACGGCGACGAGTTCCGGAACGTAGTTCATGTAGCTGCGCGGCTCGCGGTAGCGCTGAAAGCGGTAACCGACGCCGAAGATGGTTTCGATATACGTGTCTCCATAGGGAAACAGCTTCTTCCGCAGCCGGCGAATGTGCACATCCAGGGTACGCGTGCGGATACCGCGCCCGTATCCCCAAATTCTTTCAAGAAGGATCTCGCGCGGGACGATCTCGCCGGCGTTGTCTAACAGAAGGCCCAGCAGCTCATGCTCTTTGCGCGTGAGAAGAATCTCACGCAGGTCGACATAGGCTGAACTGTTGTGGAAGTCGAAGGAGAGATGTTGGTCCTGATATTTCTTTTCAACGTTGTTCGTTCTGGCTGGAAACATGTGGAAGGCCCCTTTTTTCCGTTCAACTCGATACTAAGGTCCATACGAAAAGAGATGGTGGTTTGTTTGTAAAAAATTTGTAAAAGGTGCGAACTCGGGCGGAACTTTTGACTTGCCCCGGCCGGCGGCTTGCCTTCCTTCCCGGACGAGACGGACAATGAGTCGGGGGATGCGATGTTTACACGACGTCATTGGTTATCAGCATCGGCGGCTCTCGCCGCCGCTCCACAGGCTCTGCCCGCGGGCGGCAAGCATGTAGTGATCTCCTCGGCGAACGGCTTGCGCGCCTGTGCCCGGGCCATGGAGATGATCAACTCCGGGGCGGATACCCTCGATGCCGTGGTGGCCGGGGTCAACATTGTCGAGGAAGACCCGGATGATGATTCCGTGGGTTACGGGGGCCTGCCGAATGAAGAAGGCGTGGTGGAATTGGATGCGTGTGTCATGCACGGGCCCACGCGCCGCGCTGGATCCGTGGCGAGCATCCGCGGGGTAAAGACGCCGTCCAAAATCGCCAAACTGGTGATGGAGCAAACGGACCACGTCATGCTCGCCGGCGAAGGCGCCGCCCGCTTCGCCAGAGCCTACGGGTTCAAGGAAGAGAACCTCCTCACCGAAAAGTCCCGGCTGGCATGGCTTGTCTGGAAGCGCAGCCTGCGCGACGCCTCGGGACACAATAACTGGACCGATGGGCTCGACGCTCCGGTGAAGCCCACGGCCCGGCTGAAACAAATGTTTCCCGATGTGAGCGATGAGTTGCTGGCCTACGCCTGGGACCGGGCGATTCATCCGCCGACGGGCACCATCAACTGCCTGGCGCTGAACACCAGGGGAGAGATGAGCGGGGTAACTACGACCAGCGGCCTGGCCTGGAAGATTCCGGGGCGCGTCGGGGATTCGCCCATCATCGGCGCGGGGCTCTATGTCGATCAGGACGTGGGCGCGGCCGGATCGACAGGGCGGGGCGAGGAGAATATCCGTGTCGCTGGCGGCCACACCATCGTGGAAAATATGCGTCACGGGATGTCCCCCAAAGAAGCCTGCCTCGACGCGGTGAAGCGCGTGGCGCGGAACTACGATAACGATCTGGCCAGACTAGCGAAATTCGATATCAGCTTTTACGCGCTGCGGAAAGATGGTGAATACGGATCAGCCACGCTCTGGAGCGGGACCACGAAGAACGGGCAAGCGCGGCCGCGGCAGTTCGCGGTGAATGACGGCGGGAAGAGCCGGCTCGAGAACTGCTCCTATCTTTACGAGCGGAAGGGCTGAACCCCGGCTTTGGGCGGCTTTAGGCCCGGCGGTGAGCGCGCCGCCCATGATAAATTTAAACTTATCCTCTCACCATCGTCACGATCACCGCTTCTAATAATGTCAGAGTCCTCAGCAAACGCCGGCCAGCGATTCCAGCAACTCGTCGAGATCATGGCCCGGCTGCGCGCTCCTGACGGGTGTCCCTGGGACCGGGAACAGTCCTTCGATTCCATCAAGCCCTACACGCTCGAAGAGACCTACGAAGTGATGGAAGCCATCGACAACCGCGACTGGCGCGCGCTCGCCGAGGAACTTGGCGACTTCCTGCTGCAGGCCGTCTTCTATGCCCAGATGGCTGCCGAGGAACGGCGCTTCACCATCGAGGATTCGCTCCAGGCCATCAACGAGAAGCTCATCCGCCGTCATCCGCATGTCTTCGGCGGCGGGAACGCGAAGACTCCCGACGAAGTGAAAGTGCGCTGGGACGAGATCAAGCAGCAGGAGAAGAAGGACCGCGGAGAGCAGCCCAAAGGAATGCTGGACGGCGTGCCGAGGGCGATGCCGGCGCTCGTCGAAGCGCAACAGATCAGCTCCAAGGCGGCCGCGGCGGGCTTTGATTGGGAGGACGCCTCGCAGGTACTCGAGAAGGTCCGCGAGGAGATCGTGGAGTTGGAGCAGGCGCGCGACGCGCAGGACCGCGACGAAATGGAAGGTGAGATCGGGGACTTGCTGTTCACCATCGTCAACCTCGCGCGGTTCTTGAAAGTGGACCCCGAACAATCGCTGCGGCGCACGAACGCGAAGTTCCGGAAGCGGTTTGCGCACGTGGAACAGGGACTGGCCGCGCGCGGAAAGACCGTCAGCGGCTCGACTCTCGAGGAGATGGAGGCACTCTGGCAGGAGGCGAAAAGTTTGTGATCGAGACGCGAAAACTGACCACCATTGCGGAATATGAGGAGGCGGTGAATCTTCAGCGGGAGATCTGGGGATTCGCGGACGTGGAACTGCTACCGCGCCGGCTGTTTGTGGTGGCGAACAAAGTGGGAGGACAGACGTTCGGAGCCTTCGACGGCGGCCGCATGGTGGCGTTTCTGATTGCCATCCCCGGACTCAAGTCCGACGGGACAACCTACTTGCACAGCCATATGCTGGGCACGCTTGCCGGATATCGCGACCGCGGGCTGGGGCGAAAGCTAAAGCTGATGCAGCGCGAGGAAGCGCTTTCGCGCGGCATCAAGCTCATCGAATGGACCTTTGATCCGCTGGAATTGAAGAATGCTTTCTTCAACATTGAACGGCTGGGCGCGGTGGTGCGGCGGTTCGTTCCCAATCAGTACGGGACAACTTCGAGCCACCTGCACGGCGGTTTGCCGACAGACCGCTGCGTGGCCGAGTGGTGGATCGGCTCCCCGCGCGTGGAAGCCATTTTGAACAACACTCCTTTGCCGGCGGCGCCCATCGAAGCGCGCGTTCCCATTCCCTCGAACATTGACACCCTGCGGCAGAAAGACGCGCAACAGGCGCGTGTCATTCAGGATATGGTGCGCGAGCGTTTCCTCGAATACCTGCGCAAGGGTCTCGAAGTGTCGGGCTTCGAAAGGACCGGGGAAACGGGCACTTACCTGTTTTCCCCGCGGCAGGGTTGAGGAATAACTATGTCATTTCGCATTGAGCAGATCACGCTGCGGCAGATCCGGATGCCGCTGGTACATTTCTTCGAGACGAGCTTCGGGCGGACCTATGAACGCGCCATGATCCTGGTGGAGGCATCGGGCGGCGGAGTCTCGGGCTGGGGGGAGGCCACCTGTGGGGAGAACCCCTTTTACAACGAGGAGTGGACCGATTCGGCGTGGCTGATTCTGCGCGATTACGTGGCTCCGCGCGTGCTCCACCAGGAGTTCGGCGCGGCAGGCGAAGTGGGAGCGCGCACCGCGCATATTCGCGGCCACAATATGGCGCGCGGCGGGTTCGAGGTGGCCGCGTGGGACCTCGAGGCGCGTCTCCTCGGCAAACCGCTCTACCAGCACATCGGCGGCGGCGCGCGCCGGGAAATTCCGTGCGGGGTTTCCATCGGGATTCAGGACACCGTGGCGCAACTGCTTCAAAAGATCGAAACCGAGATCAAAGCCGGCTACCAGCGGATCAAGATGAAGATCAAGCCCGGCTGGGATATTGACGTCATCAAAGACGTACGCAAGGAGTTCCCTTCCATCAAACTGATGGCGGATGCCAACAGCGCCTACACTTTGAAGGACATCGACCATCTGCGGCGGCTCGATGAATTTTACCTGATGATGATCGAACAGCCGCTGGCGCACGACGAGATCATCGACCACGTTCCGCTGCAAGCGGCGCTCCAGACGCCCATCTGTCTCGATGAATGTATCCGTTCGGCCCACCAGGCCGAGCAGGCCATTCGCATGAAGGCTTGCGGCATCATCAACATCAAGCTGGGCAGAGTGGGCGGATTCGCGGAAGCCATCAAAGTGCACGATGTCTGCCAGGCGCACAATATCCCCGTCTGGTGCGGCGGGATGCTCGAGGCGGGAATCGGGCGGGCGCATAACATCGCCATGGCTACGTTGCCGAACTTCGTACTGCCGGGCGATGTTTCCGCCAGCAAGCGCTACTGGTCCCGCGATATCATCACTCCGCCTGTCGAGGTGACCGCCCGCGGCGCCATCGCGGTGCGAGACGAACCCGGCTTCGGCTACCCCATCGACATGGATTTTCTGAAGCAGATCACGGTCCGGGAGGAGACCCTGCGTTGAACACGCAGAGTCCTTCTGCTGTCGCCGCCGGTGATATCCGGACTGTTTCGGGACAACCTTCTCTCGCCCGCCTCTATGCGCTTCTCACCCTGATGGTGTTCTTCTGGGCGCTGAATTTCGTCATCGCGCGCAATGCCCTGAGGTACTTCCCTTCGCTGCTCGCTGCCAGCCTGCGCGCCCTGATCGCCGGATTGCTCCTGCTGCCCCTCTATTTCTGGAAGGGCCGCGAACTCGATCATGAGCCGTGGACGCGGAAGGACATTCCGATGCTCCTGCTGCTCGGGGTGACGGGCGTGACGTTCAACCAGGTGCTGTTCCTGCTGGGGCTGGAACGCACAAGCACGCCGCACGCCGCCATCATGACGGGCATCATGCCGCTCCAGGTGCTGGTGCTCTCCGCGTTCTCCGGTCTCGAGCGGCTGAACGGACTGCGTCTGGCGGGGATGGGACTCGCGCTGAGCGGCGTGGGCGTCCTGCAAGCGTCGCGCTCCACCGGGACGAATGCCACCCTGCTGGGCGACTTTCTCGTGCTGCTTTCGGGTACCGCGTTTGCCGCCTTCGCCATAATCGGCAAGAAACTGACGGCCAAACACGGCGGGCTCACCATCAACACGTTCGCCTTTCTCGGCGGCGGGTTGGTGCTTCTCCCCGTGATTGCCTGGGAGAGCCTTACCTTCTCCTATACGACCGTGGCGCTGGCCGGGTGGCTGAGCCTGCTCTATATGGCTGCTTTCCCATCGGCCGTGGCGTATCTGATTTTCTATTATGCGCTCACTTACATTCCGGCCTCACGGGTGGGCAGCTTCAGTTACTTACAGCCCATCATGGCGACGATTCTCGGCGTGCTCCTGCTGGGCGATCACATCTCGTCCGCTCTGGTGCTGGGCGGGGCATTGGTCCTCACCGGCGTCTTCCTGACGGAGCGCGGCTAATGGCCGGATTCATCCAACTGCTCAAGGAAAATCCCAACTACCGCTACACGTGGATGGGACAGGTGGTGAGCGAGATCGGAGACCACTTCAACAACATCGCGGTGTTCAGCCTGGCCGTGAAGTACGCCGACTCGGGACTTGTGGTGACCGGGGTCCTGCTCTCCCGGGCGATTCCGGCGATTCTCGCTGGGCCGCTCGCCGGCGTACTCCTCGACCGGATGGACCGCAAGCGCATCATGATCACCAGCGACCTGGTGCGCGCCGTAGTGGCCCTGGGGTTCATCTCCACGATCCACACCTCGAGCAGCAAGTCGCTGTATCTTCTGAGCGCGCTGCTCATGCTGGCGTCGCCGTTCTTTACCAGCGGACGCTCCTCCATTCTTCCGGCCATCGCCACGCGCGAGCAGTTGCACACGGCGAATTCGCTGACGCAGACAACGCAATGGACCACGCTGACCATCGGGACCATGCTCGGCGGCGCAAGCGTATCGCAACTGGGGTATCAGTGGGCTTTTTTCATTAACGCTCTGTCGTTCCTGTTCTCCGCATGGAGTATCTCGCGGCTGCGCGTGCCCGGCGGCGCCTTCCGGGCGCAGCGCAAAGCGCTCACCGAAAACGAGGTGGTGCGGCCGTGGCACGAGTATGTGGAGGGGCTGCGCTACATGCGGCGAAATCCCCTGCTGCTGGGCATCGCGGTCCTCGGCCTGGGGTGGGCGAGCGGGGGGGGCGCGGCGCAGATTCTCTTCAGCCTGTTCGGGGAAAACGTCTTTCATCGCGGAGCGGCGGGAATTGGGACCATCTGGAGCTTTGCCGGCGTGGGTTTGCTCATCGGCGGATTCCTGGCGCACACCTTTGGCCCGCGGTTGAGCTTTCAGGGATACAAACGCACCGTCGCCTTCTGCTTCCTGGTGCACGGCGGCGCTTATATCGTGTTCAGCCAGATGAAGCAGTTCACTCTTGCCCTCGTGTTCATCGCGCTTTCCCGCTGCGCCATCGCCATCAGTTCGGTGATGAACTTCTCCGTGCTCCTGCGGCATGTTGCCGACGAGTTCCGCGGGCGTGTTTTCTCCACCTATGAGACGCTCACCTGGGGCATGATGATGCTGTCGATGACCGCCGCGGGCGTGGCGAGCCAGTTTTACAGCCCGCGCACGATTGGGGCATGGTCCGGCGCTATCAGTTCGCTCACGGCATTTTACTGGCTGGCGCTCCATTGGTACGGACGGCTGCCGGAACCATCGCGCGAAGGCGTTGAACCGGAGGAGGTGGAAGTGCATGAACCAACCGTCTAGCCCGCTGAGGGGAAAGCTGGTGCTGGTGACCGGCGCGGCGAAACGCGTGGGGCGCGGCATCGCGCTTCATCTTTCGAACGCGGGCGCCCGGGTGTTGATCCACTACGGTTCCTCCGAAGCCGAAGCGCGCCGGACGGCGGAGGAATGCGCGGCCGCGGGAATGTATCGGGCCAATCTCGAGAGTGTAGCGGAGATTGCGGAGATGTTCTCCTCTATCGAGCGCGATCATGGAAGGCTCGACGGATTGGTGAACAACGCCGCCCGATTCACGCGCTTCCATCCCTTCGACATCACTGAGGCGGATTGGGATTTCATTCATGCGGTCAATCTGAAAAGCGTTTTCTTCTGCTGCCAGCAGGGCGGGAGACTGATGCGCAAGCACGGCGGCGGGCGCATCGTGAACATCGCCTCGCTCGGCGGGCTGCGCCCCTGGGCCGAACACGCCCACTATTGCGCCTCGAAGGCTGGCGTGATCATGCTCACCAAGGCTTTGGCGAAGGCGTTCGCACCCGACATTACCGTGAATTCCGTCGCTCCCGGAGTGATCCCCTTCGGCGCGCTCGATGAAAGTGCCGAGGCGATGGTGCGCGCTACCCCGGCGCAGCGCGCGGGCACGGCTGCGGAGGTTGCCGAAGCTGTGGCCTATTTCCTTGCCGCCTCGAATTTCGTGACAGGGCAGATCATGGCCGTGGATGGGGGCTTGAGTCTGCGGTAGCGGACAGAAACCGCTTGAGGTAATCTGTGGGGATTCCCATGATCCTCAAACAGTATTACCTGGGGTGCCTCGCTCATGCTTCCTACCTTCTGGGTGACGAAACCAGTTCCACCGCGGTCGTTGTCGACCCGCAGCGCGATGTAGAGCAGTATCTGGCGGACGCAGAGAGGTTCGGCCTGCACATCCGCCATGTCTTTCTCAGCCATTTCCACGCCGATTTTGTCGCCGGGCATCTCGAGTTGCGCGATCGTTGTGGAGCCACGATTCATCTCGGTTCGCACGCCCAGGCTGAATACGCATTTGTTGGCATGAAAGATGGGGACACGCTGAACTTTCCCGGGATGCGGCTGCAAATTCTGGAGACTCCAGGCCATACGATGGAGTCCATCTCCATCCTCGTCTTCGATCTCAGCACGAGCCCTGAAGCGCCCTACGCTGTCCTTACAGGGGATACTTTGTTTATCGGCGATGTTGGCCGCCCTGACCTGCGGGCATCGCTCGGCTGGCCGGCTGACGAACTGGGCGCCCATCTTTACAATTCATTGCACACGCGGCTCCTCCCGCTTCCTGACGCGACGCTTGTCTATCCAGCCCACGGCGCGGGGTCTCTGTGCGGAAAGCAGCTTTCCTCGGATACGGTCTCTTCCCTGGGGGAGCAACGCCGGCTGAACTATGCGCTCCAGCCTATGACAAAGGACGAATTCATTCGACTCGTCACCGCTGATCAGCCCGATGCTCCACCGTACTTCACCTATGACGCGATCCTGAACACGCGTGAGCGAGCCACACTGGACAGAAATCTCGAGCAGGTTCTACGACCCATTGATCTCACGGAGATCCTTCGGATGGGCGATGCCGGCTCGCAGCTTCTTGATGTGAGAAACCCCGCCGAATATGCGAAAGGCCATCTCGCCGGGAGCATCAATATCGGACTCGGCGGGCAATACGCCACTTGGGCCGGCACGCTATTGGACCGCGGCAAGCCGATTGTCATCATCGCCGAGCCGGGGCGCGAACAGGAAGCAGCCTTACGGCTCGGCCGTATCGGGTTCGACCATGTCAAAGGCTTCCTCGAGGGCGGCATGAGGGCGCTCGCTGAACGGCCGGACCTGGTTTGGCCGACCGAACGCCTCAGCGCTCCGATGGTTGCAGAGGAACTGGCAGGCGAAGATCCGCCCATCTTGTTAGACATCAGAAGTCCGCTCGAGTGGGCGTCCAGGCACATCGCAGGCAGCGTGAATGTTCCGTTGAACCATTTGCAGGAACGCATTGACGAAATCCCGCGCCACCGCCGGATTGCCGTCCTTTGCGCGGGCGGCTACCGCTCTTCGATAGCGGCCGGGATCTTGCATCAGTACGGGGTCACCCATTTGATGGAGATGGCAGGCGGGCTCGCCGCCTGGGAAGCCGCCAAACTGCCCGTGGTTTGTCAGGCTGGCTAGCGCTGCCCTTTACCCGTAACAGCCTCGGGGCAAATGTCATTCGGCATCATCGGCATCATCGGAATTCCGAAGTGCGAATCCTTCACACATGAGTAGAAGTTGCGAAAAACCTTCCCACATC
>JADLBD010000062.1 GCA_020847975.1 Bryobacterales bacterium
CTTCTCGTATGCGTTGCTCTTGTGCCGGCGAACTGGCCGGCATGGGTGGACGAGGGACGCCGCCATGACGTCCCTGTAGCCGCATCGCAGCCCGCACGTTGGCGGGCAGATTCGGTGCGTCGATGGCATTCCAAAGACGCAGTAGCCGCTTGTGTAAGAGAAGTGCCTCGTCATGGCGCCCTTGTTGGACGGCGCTCCACAGCGCTACGCACCATTCGGGAGCCGCGGTAAGAATCGCCGCCACCGCGCCGTGGGAGCCTAGCTGAAACGATGGGTAGAGCAGGGCATCGACCGCCGAAAGGATGCGCACGCGGTTCTCGATGCCTGCCTCTCCGATAAGAAGCAGGAGATCGGCCAGAGCTTTCATGTCGCTCGCGCTCTGTTTCACCGCTACCACGCCCTCGACATCGCGCAGGATGCGTACGAGTAGCGGCGGCAGCAGATAGCACCAGGGAACGACGTTGTAAATGATCACGGGCAGCCCGCTCTGTTCGGCGATTTCAGAAAAGAACCGGAGCAGGGAATCATCGTCGGGCCGAAACACGTAGTGCACCGGCGTCACCTGCAAGGCGGCCGCGCCCAGATCGGCCACGGCCTTGGCCCGCTCAATCGCGGATGCCGTGCTGTTTGTGATGATGCCGGCGATCACCGGCACGCGGCCCTGCGCTTCCTCCACAGTCCAGGCGACGATGCGGCGTAGCTCCTCTGTGGAAAGCGTGTGTCCCTCTCCCGTGCTGCCGCCCACCGCCAGGCCATGCACTTTCGCCGTGCCGACAAGGTAGCGTACGTCGGCGCGGTGCGCCTGCTCGTCAATGTCATTCTCCGGCCGGAATGGCGTAACCATCGGTGGAATGATTCCGTGAATATCGGATATGTTCATAGAATTTCGCGATCAAAATACCTGGCGATGGAGCGCGCCGCGGCCGTCAAATGGCGGGCAAATTCGTCCACTGCTCCTGCTTTCATCCGTACGGACGGCCCCGAGACGCTGATCGCCGCCACGGTCCGGTTCAACGGGTCGGCGAGGGCCGCCGCCACGCAGCAGACACCCGGCTCGTTTTCTTCCAGGTCGAGCGCGTAGCCTCGGCTGCGGATGCGCTGGATCTCGCGCTGCATTTCCGCCCACGTAGTGACAGTGGACTGTGTGAACCGGGGCATGCCATGACGAGCCAGTATGTCGGCGGCTTCCTCCGAAGGCAGCACGCTGAGGATCGCCTTGCCCAGGCTCGAGGAGTGTAAAGGCCAGCGCGTGCCCACGTCGCCGCGCGTGTGCAACTGCCGGGTGGATTCCACCGCCGCGATAACCAGCACCTGGCCTTGAGAAAGCATCCCCAATTTGACGGTCTCGCCCGAGGCTTCCGCCAGTCGCGAGAGCACGGGGCGGGCATGGGAAAGCATATCCGTTCCCTTGGCAAAGGTCAGGCCCAGTTCAAGGGCGCGCGGTCCCAGGCGATAGGAGCGGGTCTGCGGGTCCTGCCGGACCAGGTCGAACTCATGGAGCGTGCGAAGAAGATTGTGCGTCGTACTCTTCGGCATTCGCACGGCGCGGGCAAGGTCGGATAAGGTCCAGGAGGTGGCGCGGGGAGTGAAGCAACCCAGCAACTCGAGCGCTTTGCGCACGGAGGAGACGCCGTAATCTCTTGTGTTGATCGGCACGTTGTTCAGTATGACTGAATTTTCACTGGAGCGAGATGTCTGTGCCACCTGGCTCCGAGTATATTTCTACCCATGCCGCGAGTCAATTCGGCGTTCGGCTCCTCTGAACACCTGAAGAAGTTTTAATGAAGCGCCGAGAGCCTTCTGCGCGCTTCGCTTGAATCCGGCTGCAAACGGATCGCCTCACGATAGGATTCCTCCGCCGCCGGCCGGTCCCCCGCGTGTTCGTAGGCAACACCCAGGTTGATCCACGTGGAAGGAAGATCTTTCCGCGCTTGCACCGACGTCTTGAGCAGCCGGAGCGCTTCGTCAATTCTGCCTTGCGATCCGCGGATGATCGCCAGCGTGTTGAGCGCGGCAGGGAAACGGGGGTCGGCTTTCACCGCTCGCCGGAGCAATTTCTCAGCTTCCTCGGACTTGCCCTCACGGAGAAGCAGATCGGCGAGGCCTGTGAGAATCTTCGCCGAATCCGGGTCGCGGGACAGTGCGTCGCGATAGGCTCGCTGTGCGCCGGTCGCGTCGCCGCTGCGGCGCGAGGCTTCCGCAAGATCCCAATACCAGACGGAATCCCTGGGCTTCAGAATTCGGATGGCGCGCCGCAACATCTCAATCCCTCCGGTGAGGTTGTTGTCCTCGCGAACCTGGGCCGACGCCAGATAGAGTGCGTCCTCGGGGGACGCGGGGCCCGGTGGATAGAAACGCACAAGAGGGCCGGAGTAGCGCTCGGTGGGCTCGCGCCGCGGAGCCAGGGGATCGCCCTCCGGTGGACGGCGCGTCACCCGGTGATCTGTCATCACCGCGTGGATGGCGTCGCGCGTGCGCCGTTTGGGCATGTGGCAGGAAACGCAATCCGTTGCGGCCTGGGCATGCGTGGTGTGGTGGCATCCCTGACAGGAAGCGCGATGGTCCACCCCTCGGCGGTGGGGATTGTGACACCTCGTGCAGGTGAGCTTGCCCTCGCTCTTGCGGTAGCAGGCGGATAGGAGGAAGCCGTAGCCTGCGTGATTGATGTCGAGATCCGAGGCAGGCGCGGCCCGATCGAAATAGACCTTGTAGCCGCCCAGAGGCTCTCCCGGCCGAAAGGAGAATACCTCGCGGTTGATGCGGCGGATGGAATCGGTGAGGCCGCTGGAAGCCGTCTCGAGATGGCATTGAAGACAGATCTCGACTTGCCGGGCGGGATCGAGGCTGGCCGGGTTCAGGATGGAGCCCCTGCCCGGCTTTTCCAGATGAGCCGCCGTCGACCCGTGGCAGCGGCCGCAATCGATGGGGGAGGGGGTCGAGGAAGCGCTGTGGCAGAAAACGCATTCGGCCGTAATCTCACGGCGAAAATCGAGATGATCGGGACGGTCGTAACCGGGGCTCATGGCCCAATAGCCGCCCTTGTCCGAGGCGTACCAGGTGAGCGGCAACTCGAGCAGCCTGCCGTCGGAAGAGCGGTGAACCAGCGTCTTGGCGTGATTACCGGAACCGAGGAAAAGATCGATGGTCTTTTCTTCTACGTTCACCTCGCGGCCCTGGGCGTCGATCTGATGACGGCGAAGCGTTCCGTTCACGACACGGTAATGCCGGTTGGAACCACGATGGTAATAGTCTCCGCTGATGCCCGTACCGGGGACTGATATGGAACGGCCCATCCCTGTCAGCGCGAAGCCCTGTGCGATGTCCGGGTGGCAGAGACGGCAGGGCGCCGCCGCCCCGAACAGGATGGCGCTGGATCCGCAGGCGAGCACCCACCATGAACGAACGCTCATTACGAGTAGATGTTACCCTGCCGGACGAGGCCGGTGTGACGGCGCTCAACTCAGAACATGCGCGAAAGTAATCCGGCAGAACATCTCGGGCCGCAGCAATCCGCCGGGATTCGGCAACTCAGCCCGTACATTCACCGTCCGTGTCTGTGCGTCGACCACATCCGCGATCTGCGCCACCCGGGCCCGAAACGTCCTTCCGGGAAAGGCGACGAATTGGATCGACACTCCTTCTCCAAGCCGGACCCGCCCGACGGCTGTCTCCGGCACTTCGCAACTGATCCACACGGAACTCAAGTCCGCGATGGTCATCACCGGGGCGTTCAGGTCATTGCGATATTCTCCCGGCGTGATGCTTAATTCCAGTACTTTTCCGGTAATGGGCGCGGGGACGGTTACGCTTTGCCCGAACCGCCCGGGCTCGGCGCCGAGAATCTCCAGGCGCCGTTTGCTCTGCTCATTGGCGGCCTGCGCTTGAAGGAAGCCGGCTTCACTCTGTGCCGCCAGCGCTTCCGCATTCAGAACGTCTTTATGCGGCACGGCATTCTGCGCGGACAACTCCCGGGTCCGTTCCAGGTCCGTACGCGCTTTGGCGAGTGCGGCCTGCGCCTGGATCACCGCGGCTTGCGATTGCAGATAGTTCGACACTGCCTGATCGACGTCCGGGCTCTGCATCCGAATCAGTGGTTGACCTTGCGAGACAAAATCGCCCACATGCGCCAGGACGGCCGTGACACGTCCGCTGACGGGTAGAACCAGATGCGAGATCCGGTTTGGATTCATCTCCACTTTGCCAGGAATGGCAAAGGGTTCGCGAGGAAGCGGAACCATCAAGGATACTTCGCTCGGAACGTTTCGAGCAGCGGGCGCTGGCGCGGGGCTCGCCACCATGGAGGCGGACGACGACCCACAGCCGGAGAGCACTAGAAACGCCGGTAATACGGCAAGACAAGACCTCATGGACATTTTCAGCATGACGGGCGCACCCGGCAATGTCTGTACCTTGCGAAGGGTAGATCTCCTTCAGGAACAGCGGGATCGAGTTTCCCCTGAACCCGGTGTCGAAAATCCTCCGTGGAAGGGGGGCAGCCATCGCCGGAGGGGAGTGGTAGCATCGGGGCATGGAACTACGGGTCAACGGAAGAACTGTACAGCTTCAGGTCGATCCCGACCGCAGCCTGCTCAGTGTGCTGCGGGAAGAACTGCAATTGACCGGGTGCAAGTATGGCTGCGGGGAGGGGCAATGCGGCTCCTGCACCGTACAGCTCGATGGCAGCCCGGTGCGGTCCTGCGTCACACCGGTGAAGGCGGCGGCGGGCAAGCATGTCCGCACGGTCGAGGGACTCGAGTCGAACGGGGAATTGCACCCCCTGCAAAAGGCCTTTCTCGAAGCAGAGGCGATGCAATGCGGCTACTGTACGTCGGGCATGTTAATGAGCGCTGTGAGCCTGCTCGAAAAGAAACCTCATCCCGACGACGCTGAAATCCGGCGCGCCATGCAAGGTAACATTTGCCGGTGCGGTACCTATCCGCGCATTGTCGCGGCGGTGCGGATGGCCGCCGCGATGCAAAAAGGTGGCAGCCATGCCTGACCAGCAATTGGAGCGCCGGGATTTCGTCAAAGCTGCCGGTAGCGGCGTCATTGTCCTGCTGACGGCAGACGTTCTGGATGCACAGGCCCCGAAAGAGATTGCGGCATGGCTGCACATCGGCGAAGACAGCGCCATTACGGTGTACACCGGCAAAGTGGAAGTAGGGCAGAATATTCGCACCTCGCTCACCCAGGCGGTGGCGGAGGAACTGCGGGTGAACCCGGCCATTGTGCGTATGGTGATGGGGGACACCGATCTCACCCCGTTTGACATGGGCACTTTTGGCAGCCGTACCACGCCCACGATGGCTCCGCAGTTGCGCCGCGTGGCTGTCACCGCGAGGGAACTGCTGATGGACATGGCCGCCGAGCGCTGGCAGGTGAATCCCGCATCCGTCGAGGTGGCGGACGGGCGCGTCCGTCATGGCACGCACAGCCTTACCTTCGGGGAACTGACGCAGGGAAAGAAGTTGATGAAGCCGGTCACCGCTGCGGCCGCCGGTGTTCCGCGAGGGGACTCCGTGAAAAAAATCGATGGCCGTGAGTTTGTCACCGGCGCGCATCAGTACCCTTCGGATATCAAACGCCCCGGCATGCTCTACGGGCGTGTACTGCGCCCGCCTTCCTACCACGCGAAACTCACATCGGTGAACCTCGAGAAAGCGCGGCACATGGACGGTGTCCATGTCGTGCGGGATGGTGATTTCATCGGCGTGGCGGCCCCGGATTCCCACAAGGCGGCGCGCGCGCTGGAAGCAATCGATGCCGAATGGAAGACCGAACGGCAGCCCTCGAGCAAAGACATCTTCGAGTACTTGAAGACCCACGGAGTGGAGGGAGAGGGCAGGCGCTCCGGTGGCGAGCGCGGGTCAGTGGAAGAAGGCATGCAATCGGCGCGGCACAAAGTGGAGGCTGAATATACAATCGCCTATATCGCCCACGTGCCTCTCGAGCCGCGCGCCGCTGTGGCCGAGTGGAATGACGGCCGCCTGACAGTGTGGACGGGAACCCAGAGGCCCTTCGGCGTCAAGGGAGAACTGGCCGAAGCCTTTCAGATTCCCGAATCCAAAGTGCATGTAATGATGCCGGACATGGGCTCCGGCTACGGCGGCAAGCACACGGGAGAGTGCGCCATCGAGGCCGCGCGCCTGGCGAAAGTGGTTGGCAGGCCCGTGAAGCTCACCTATACGCGCGAGGAAGAGTTCTCCTGGGCCTACTTCCGCCCAGCCGGGGTGATTCAGGTGAAGGGCGGCGTGAAGGACGGCTTGCTCACGGCATGGGAGTTTCACAACTACAACTCCGGTCCTTCCGCGATCGAAACGAAGTATGAGGTCGGGAATCAGAAGATCGCTTTCCATCCCTCGCGGACGCCTTTGCGCCAGGGAGCCTACCGCGGGTTGGCGGCCACTGCGAACCACTTCGCCCGCGAGTGCCATATGGACGACCTCGCTCGTGCGGCGGGGCTCGATCCGCTGGACTTCCGCAGGAGAAACATCAAGGACACGCGCCTGCGCGCCGTGCTCGAAGCCGCCGCGGAGCGCTTCGGCTGGGGCAAACCGAAGAGCCATCCCAAACAGGGCTACGGAGTCGCTTGCGGGTTCGAGAAGGGCGGTTATGTGGGTTGCTGCGCGGAGGTAACCGTGGATGGCCCGCGCATCAAAGTGGACCGGATCGTGACGGCTTTCGAATGTGGAGCCATCGTCAATCCGGGGAATCTCAAGAACCAGGTCGAGGGCGCGGTGATGATGGGTATCGGCGGAGCGCTCTTCGAGGCCGTCGAATTTGCCGATGGACGCATCCTCAACGGCCAGCTCTCGCAGTATCGCGTGCCGCGGTTTGGGGACCTGCCGGCCCTCGAAACCATCCTGCTCGACCGGAAAGACATCGCCGGCGCCGGCGCGGGAGAGACGCCCATTGTGGGCGTGGCTCCGGCCATTGGAAACGCTGTGAGGGACGCCGTGGGTGTGCGGTTGCGCTCCCTCCCCATGCGATTGGATCGTGCCTGAAATCCGGCATCCCGTTTGACGCCATTCCCGGGCGGCGGAAAGTGAAGCGCTGCTGAGCGGTTGGAAATGAAGTTCGACACTCTCCAGCACGGCGAACGGCGGCTTGGCTTATCCTGAAGCATGGCTATCGAGGATCACCAAGGCGGTCAAGCGTGGCGCGCGACGAACTGGTAGCCATCGTTGACGAGGAGAACCGCGTCACCGGCTCGGCTCCCCGCTGGGTGATGCGGCGTGACGGCCTCCTTCATCGCGCCACCTACGTCTTCGTCTTCGATCCGGCTGGCTTACTCTACGTGCAACTGCGCACACCTTCGAAGGACGTCTATCCCGGCTATTGGGATTTAGCGGCCGGGGGTGTTGTGCTCCACGGAGAGAGTTACGCGCAGGGCGCGGAGCGGGAACTGGAAGAGGAACTCGGGATTCACGGCGTTCCTCTCGAAGAGTGGTTCCCCTTCTACTTCGAGGACGGCTCCAGCCGCGTCTTCGGAGCCGCTTATGGGTGCGTGTATGACGGCCCGCTACGGTTACAGGCGGAGGAGGTGGTTTGCGTGGAGCGATTGCGCGTGGAAGACATCCTCAGCGGCGCCACCGGGCGCAGATTCACTCCGGACTCGCTGCTCGCGCTGCGCCGCCGCATGCTTGCCTTGAACGATAATCTGGCGGCGCCGGAAGCATAGAGTGGCAGTGAGCGCAATCATCGGCGAACCTCGCGCCGGCGCACGATAGGTTGCGCCCGCTGTCAGAGCGATCAGGTCAGCACCGCGCCCGGCTTCTCCGGATTCACAGCCGCGCAGCCGGCCATTGAAGCGACCCGGCAAAGCCTCTGGCCGGCGGCGGCAAGCACGCCAATGTGCCCGGCTTTGCGCAGGTCGAGGAGCCGCTCTCCTTGTGGTAGCGTTTCACCAGCGCGCTGCTAATATCACGCCTATGCGATGCCGAAAAACGAGACGCCCGAAGAGGTCCGGCGATGGTTCTCGCACGCCATCCAGGGACTCCGGCCGGTTGCACTCGGTTCCATCTCGCTGCGGAAGAGTCCTTGCATTCGGGAAAGCTGCGCCAGGCGGGTGTGGGCCATGGCAGCTGCGCCTTGGCTATTTGCGCCTTTTCGTACGGACCGCCGCCACCCGAAAACCCTGATACTTCTTATCAAACATTCCCGGCATCACCAGCGGCATCAGAAAGAGCGCCGCTCCGTTCTCGAAGATGCTCAGCCCCACCTCGTTGAGGAATGGAGCCTCCTTCGAAGAGGGAACGAGCGAGGCCAATTGCAGGTGGACCAGTCCGCCGGCGAGAGAGACCACCAGCAGTAAGACCAGCATCAGGACCGAGGTTCGCCAACTGAGCAGCCACATCACTTTAAAGCTTTCCGTATAGCCCATAGGCACTTCATGGCTTCCATCCAGGGTCTGGAGACGGAAGCCGGGATAGGTGCGGCGGAACATCCGGCGAACCAGCCACGGCGCGATGCCGAGCAAGTAGGGCACAAGGTACAGAGCCTCCACCCCGGTGGAGCGTACCTCGATCATGACGTGAACCGTGAACGACCACAAGAAGTCGCAGAGCACCGCCGGCCACGTAAGCTGCCACGCCAGCGTGACTCGCTCCCGGAAGGTGAGGACACACTCCAGCAGTTTCACGGTTTGCCGCTATGGCGTTTCAAAATCTGGATGAGGTTTTGCGAGAGGGCCGAGCGGGCCAGCACCACATCCGCCCCCGCTTCCTGCGCCATCTGTTTGAGATCGCCCTGCACATGAGAAACATAGCTCAGGATGCTGATGTCCTTCGTGCTTTCCGATTTCTTCAATTGCTCAATCAACTTCACCGGTTGAGCCGAAGCGATGTTGAGATCCATGATGATCAACTTCGGCTTTTCGCCGGCCTTTTCGAGCAGGTCGGAGTCCGTCTTCACGTACTCGACGGGCATGCCATTTCTTTTGGCGGCTTCGGAGATTTTTACGGTGAACATCAAATCGCTGACCAATGCCAGGATCTTCATGCTTTCCTGCTTGTTGTTCATAACTGGTAATAGGAATTCAGACGAGGGCTGGTAAGGAACACCACCATGTTAGCTCATCGCGGCGGATGTTTGGCCATTCGCCGGTGCCACGCGAGCGCGGTTCGGACAATCTCTTCGAGGGACGAATGCCGCGGTTCCCAGCCGAGCGCCTCCCGTGCCCGTAACGCCAAAGCGACGAGGGCGGGGGAATCTCCTTCGCGCCTCGGCGCAATGTTCACCGGGACCGGCAGACCGCTGATTCCCTCCACCACGGAGATGATTTCGCGGACGCTGTGTCCGGAGCCCGTGCCGACGTTCAGCGCCGTCGACGCGCCCCCGCTGCGGAGATACTCGATCCCCAGCACATGCGCGCGCGCCAGGTCCGTGACGTGGATGTAATCGCGAATGGCCGTGCCGTCGGGCGTGGGGTAGTCCGTTCCAAACAGCCCCACGGGAGGACGGACGCCCAAAGCCGCATCGATTACCAGGGGAATCAGATGAGTCTCGGGTTCGTGCGCTTCGCCGGTTTCTCCATCCGGATCCGCGCCGGCCGCGTTGAAATAGCGAAGGCAAAGCGACCGCATGCCGTAGGCGGCGCCGTACCACTCGAGAGCCTGCTCGAAGAACCGCTTCGATTCGCCGTAAGGATTAATGGGAATTTTCGGGGAATCCTCAGGGATGGGAACCTTCTCCGGAGCTCCGTACACTGCCGCCGTCGAGGAAAAGACGATATCCCGCACGCCCGCGGCCCTCATCGCGTCCAGAAGGTTCAAGGAATTCACAAAGTTATTACGGTAATATTTCGATGGCGCTTTCACCGATTCGCCGACGAAGATATACCCTGCCAGGTGCACCACCGCTTCCACGCCCTCGAGCGCCGCGCGCGCCGCGGACGCATCGGCAAGGTCCCCCTCGATCAAAGGACCCCACCGGACCGCCCATCTGTGCCCCATCTCGAGATTGTCGAACACAACCGGCGTATGCCCCGCCGATGCCAGAGCCTTGGCTACGTGGCTCCCGATGTATCCCGCTCCGCCGGTAACGAGAATGCGCATGAACCATCCATGATAGCCCGGAAGAATCCCCTGCCTTCCCAGCCCATCAGCCAGGCGCGAACGGGCGCCGCAATCTCGCGTGCTAAGGTGGTCTCATGGCTGGGGCCATCAATCCATTTCAAGACTCCTTGCGGTTCGACCGTAGAGTTCCGCCTGCCGCCATCGTCATCTTCGGCGCGAATGGCGACCTGACGAAGCGGAAGCTGATTCCTTCTCTCTACCGGCTGGCTTTCGAACGCCGCATGCCGTCCGGATACGTAATTTTCGGCAATTCCCGCACGCCCATGTCGGATGAGGATTTCCGCGGGAAGATGAAGGAATCCGTCCGTCAGTTCCTCGAGGACAGTCCATTTGACGAGGCGCTGTGGGAGGAATTTGCCAAGGCGATCTTTTATCTTCCCGGGGATCTGAAGGACCCGGTCTTCTACCAGACTCTTGCCTCCCGGCTGAATGCCCACGAGGCGAGTACCGGGGGCAACATTCTTTTTTACCTGTCCACCCAGCCCTCGCACTATGACCCGGTGGTGAACGGGTTGGCCTCGGTAGGTCTGGCGGATGGCAAGGGTTGGCGCAGGGTCGTGGTGGAAAAACCCTTCGGATACGATCTGGCAACCGCGCGGGAACTGAATCAGCGCCTGCAGGCGGCATTTCCCGAAAAGGAAATCTATCGCATCGATCACTACCTGGGCAAGGAGACGGTCCAGAACATATTGGCGTTCCGCTTTGCCAACGGCATCTTCGAGCCCCTCTGGAATCGCCGTTACGTGAACCATGTGCAGATTACCGCCGCCGAATCCATCGGCGTGGAGGGACGCGGGGCATACTACCAGACCTCCGGCGCGCTCCGGGACATGATCCAGAACCATCTGCTCCAGGTGATGGGCACCATCGCCATGGAACCGGCTGCCGTCTTCGAGCCCAACGCCGTGCGCGATGAGCGAGCCAAACTGCTGCGCTCCGTGCGCGTGCACAAGGAGGAGGATGTCCCGGCGCACGCCGTCGCCGGACAGTACGGCCCGGGTCGCGTTGGAGCCACCAACATCCCCGGGTTCCGGCAGGAACCCGGCGTCGATCCCGCCTCCCCAACCGATACCTACGCGGCCGTGACCTTCTTCATCGACAACTGGCGCTGGGCTGGCGTTCCTTTCTACATCCGCACCGGAAAACGTCTGCCAAAACGCGTTACCGACATCGCCATTCACTTCAACGCCGCTCCGCTCTCCATCTTCGATCGCGACAACCACAACGGGTACACGGCGCGCCCGAACCTGCTCATCATTCGGATTCAGCCCGAGGAAGGTATCTCCCTGCGGTTTCTCTCGAAAAACCCCGGCGCCGGCATGAAGCTGCGTCCGGTGTCGATGGATTTCAACTACGGCTCGAGCTTCGGCATCCGCACGCCTACCGCTTATGAGACGCTTCTGCTCGACGCCATGGCCGGGGACGCCACGCTCTACACCCGCCAGGATATGGTGGACGCATCGTGGCAGGTGGTGCAGCCGATTCTCGACTACTGGGGTTCCTGCAAGTTCAATTTCCCGAACTACGATGCCGGATCGTGGGGGCCCAGGGAGAGTGACGACATGCTTGCCCGGCGCGGCCATGTGTGGAGGGTCCCCTAATGCCGCCGAAAGTAACCCCGGAAGCCATATTGAAAGAGCTGGGCGAGCTTTGGGTGGGTCTCGGCGCAGGCGACGAAGCCGGCGTCTTGCGCGCTTGTGCCATGACGCTCATCATCGCTGCTGACGAGGAGGAAGAGGCCGGTGTGTTGGGCGAAATGATCGCCGAAATCATGCACGACCACCCCAGCCGCGCCATCGTGCTCCGCGTGCGCGACGGCGCAGATCCGGACATCGAGTCCCGCGTGCTCGCCCAATGCTGGATGCCGTTCGGACGCCGCCAGCAGATCTGCTGCGAGCAGATCGAAATCATGGCCTCGGAGACCGGTCTCCAGGATGTTCCCCGCATCGTGCTGGGCGTGATGGCGCCGGACCTTCCCGTTGTGCTCGTTTGCCGCAGCCCGAATCTCTTCTCCCTGCCCGCCTTTCAGCCGCTGCTCTCCGTCGCAGGGAAGGTGATCGTGGACTCTCGCTGTGCATCCGAACCGCAAAAAATGCTTGGGCGCATCGCCAGCCTTCGGCAACTCGGTCACGCCATCCATGATCTCGCCTGGACCGCGCTCACTCCGTGGCGCGAGGTGATTGCCTGCGCCTTCGATGACCGCGCCACTCTTTCCCGCTTGCACGAGATCCATCAAGTCTCCATCACGACGGGAAAACGCGGTCCCGGACCGGAAGCATGGTACCTGGGCGCCTGGCTGCTCCGGGGATTGGGTCTCCAGACCGGCATCGAATTCGCAGTGGCTGAAGAAGCTCGCACAGGGCCCGCCGGCCCACCAGTAGGGGAAGAAACTAGCGAATCCACCGGCTGGCGAGGCTCGGCAATCCGCGCCGTGGACCTTCGTGGAGCGGGACTGAACCTCTCCTTCTCCCGCGACTCGCGGACAGTCATCCGGTTTGCCCGCTCAGGCGTTGCCAACAACCTGCCCTTCACCGTATCATCCGACTGGGAGCTGATGCGGGAAGAATTAGCGCTGCTTGGGAAAGATCACATTTTCGAAGAAGTGCTCCCCAGGGCTATTGCTCTCGCAGGAGGGTGAAGATGAGCACGCACTGGCACACCTATCCAACCGTGGAGAAGGCCGCCGAGGCCTGCTGCCGGATCATTTTGACGCGCCTCGAGGAGGCTTTGGCCGGGCAGAATCTGGCCTCCATCGCTGTGTCCGGCGGATCGACCCCGAAGCTGTTGTTTCAACACATGGCGGCCGGCGGCTTCGATTGGGAGCGGGTCCATCTGTTCTGGGTGGACGAACGCATGGTGCCGCCCTCGAATTCCGAGAGTAATTACCTGCTTGCTGAGCAGCATTTCATTATTCCTGCCCGTTTTCCGCACCGGAATGTCCACCGGATTCACGGCGAGTTGTGGCCCAAGGCCGCCGCCGAACAGTACACGCGGGACATTCAGGAGTTCTTCTCTCTCGCTGAGGGCGATTTGCCGCATTTCGATGTCATTCACCTCGGGATGGGTCCCGATGCGCACACTGCCAGCCTGTTCCCCGGCGAGCCTCTGATTGAAGACCACGAGCATATCGCCGCCGCGGTGTACGTGGAAAAACTCAACAAGTGGCGCGTGACGCTCCTGCCCGGTGTCCTCTCCGCGGCGAAGCACATTGTGGTCCTCACCGCGGGAAGCGACAAGGCTGAGGCCGTCCGGCATGTCTTCGAGGATCCGTATGATCCGCGGCGGTTTCCGGCGCAGATTGTTTCCCACCGGTGCAGGCACGTCACCTGGTTTGTCGATACCGCGGCCGCGTCGCTCGCCTCGGTATGAAGCGCTCTGCGCTGCTGCTTACGCTGGCTGCCTGCCTCTGGGGCGGCGAAGATCCGCCTGTCAACCGGCTGGTCTTCGGTGGCGACGTCATGCTGGGCCGCTATGTCTACCTTCAGGCGCGGAGCCGCAAGGACCCCACCTGGCCTTTCCGCGAAGTGGCGCCTATCCTGCGCCATGCGGACATCGCGTTTGCCAACCTCGAGTCACCCTTTGCTCCTAACCCTCCCTACTTCGAAGACCGCATGGTGTTTCGCGCTCATCCATCCATGGTGGAGGGGCTGAAGTTCGCCGGCATCGACATCGTCTCCACGGCCAATAATCACGTGCGCGACGCCGGTGCTCCCGGCATCGTGTTCACGCTCGAAACGCTGGCGAAGAATGGAATAGCCGCCGTCGGCACCGCGCTCCGGCCGCAAGATGTCTTCAAAGGTGTCGTGCTCCAGAGCAAAGGCGTCCGCTTCGGATTTCTTGCCTACACTTACGATCAGCGCAATGGCAATCATCCCGATGACGACGCGCGGGTTGCCGTTGTGAACCAATCCACCGTCGCGCGCGACGTCAAGGACCTGCGCGGCCGCTGCGACGTCGTGATCGTCTCGATGCACGCCGGCTACGAGTATCACGTGCGGCCCAATCCCCAGCAGATGAGCTTTGCCCGCGCGGCTATCGATGCCGGCGCTTCCATCGTGGTGGGCCATCATCCTCACGTGGTGCAGCCCGTCGAGGAGTTCAAGGGTGGACTCATTCTCTACTCCCTCGGCAATCTGGTATTTGACCAACCTCTGAAGAAGGGGGTACGCCAGCGTGCTATCGCCGAGGTGGTGTTCTCCGGCAGTCGCATCGCCGGCTACAAGTTGGATTAACAACTCCGAAGAGCGCTGTGGAATAATGGACATCCTGCATTGGAGGTGCTCATGAACGAGATCCCCCGCCTGGCGCTGCCCGTCATCGTGATGCTCGTGCTGCTGGCCATGTTCATCGCCGCAGCTCTCTTCAGCCGCAATTACCTCAAAGTACCCCCCAATATGGTTGCGGTTCTCAGCGGACGGAAGCGCAAACTTGCGGATGGGCGGGCCGTGGGTTACCGCATGGTGCGGGGAGGCGCCGCCCTGCGCATCCCTTTGCTCGAGAAGGTCGATTACCTCTCGCTGAACGTCATCACCATCCCTCTCGAAATCCGGCGCGCCTACACCATCCAAGGCGTCCCCGTTTCCGTCAAGGCCGTGGCGAACGTGAAAATCCGCTCCGATGAGACGTCTCTCCATGCGGCCGCCGAGCGATTCCTTGGAATGACGCACGACGACATTCAGGCGGTCATCTTCCAGACGCTCGAAGGGCACCTGCGCTCCATCCTCGGCACCCTCACCGTCGAGGAGGTCAACTCCGATCGCAACTCCTTCGCCCAGAAGCTCACCTCAGAGGCGGCCAACGATCTGGAGAAAATGGGTCTCGGCGTGGATGTGCTCACCATTCAGGAAGTGAGCGACGATGAGGATTACCTCAACGCCCTCGGCAAACGCCGTACCGCCGAGGTGAAGCGCGATGCCGTCATCGGCGAGGCCGAAGCGACTCGCGATTCGAAGATCCGCTCGGCAGCCGCCTTCCAGGAAGGCGAACGCGCCAAGATCAATTCGGAAGCCGAAATCGCCCAGGTGCAGCGCGATTACCAGATCCGGCAGGCCCAGTACGCCGCGGAAGTGGAAACCGAAAAAGCGCGCGCCGCTCAGGCGGGCCCGCTCGCCCAGGCACAGTCCCGCCAGGCTGTTGTCGCGGAAGAAGTGAAAGTCGAGCGCCGCCGGACGCAGGAGTTGATTTCCGTACAGGAGCAGGAAGTGCTGCGGCGGCAGAAGGAACTCGAAGCCACGGTTCTCAAGCCCGCCGAAGCCGAGCGCCAGGCCACCGTGGTTCGTGCCCAGGCGAACAAGGAGGCAATCGTCCTCGAATCGGAAGGGAAGCGTCAGGCTCTCATCGCCCTCGCCGAAGCCGAACAGCAGCGCCTCAGCCAGGAAGGCGCCGGACGCGCCGCCGCTCTGGAAGCCGAAGGCAAAGCCGAGGCAGCCAAGATCGAAGCCATCGGTATCGCGCAAGCCCGGGCCATCGAGGCGCAAGGTGTGGCCGAAGCCACCGCCATTCTGCGAAAGGCCGAAGCTTGGAAGCAGTTTAACGAAGCAGCGCGATTGCAGACGATTCTCGAGAAACTACCGGCCATCATTCAGGCTTCCACCGGAGTTTTCTCCGCCGTCGCGGCCCCCATGGGAAACATCGATCGTATGGTAGTGATTGACAACGGCGGCGGCAACGGCCAGTCCGGCCTCAACAAGATCGCGCAAACGGGCCCCACGGTGGTCTTCAACTTCCTCCAGCAGTTGGAAGCGCTCGGTCTCGACATTCCGGCCGTGATGGCGCAACTCGGCCTGAAGAACGCGGATGGGCCAAAACCAGATGCCTGACCTTATCCGCCGGTTCCTGCCGGTCTTCTCTGGGAGAATCCTCGTGCGGCTTTCGGTTCTTAGCGCCGCGCTTTGCGCCGCCTCGCTGTTCGGAGCTGATTTCCATGACGTGGAATTCGCGAAACCCGGCGGCGTGCCGTTGACACTGGACGCCCATGTCCCCGATGGGAAAGGGCCGTTCGCCACCGTCATCATTGTTCACGGCGGAGGGTGGGTCAACGGCAACAAGCGCGCCTATGTAACCCCTCTGTTCCAGCCGCTGACCGATGCCGGCTTTGCCTGGTTCACCATCAACTACCGCCTGGCGCCGCAGTATCAATACCCCGCCGCGGTCGACGATGTGAAAGCTGCTGTGAGGTGGGTGAAGGATCACGCCGGCCAATACAAGGTGGACAGGAAGCGAATCGCGCTCATGGGGGAATCCGCGGGCGGGCATCTGGTCGCCCTGGTCGGAGCACAAAACGAACCCAGCTCCCGAGTCGCCGCCGTCGTGGATTTCTACGGCCCGCATGATCTCCTCAAGAGCACAAGCGACCGCGGCTCGGTCCGCCCCGGCGTGACCAAATTCCTGGGCGTCGACAAACTGGACGAGGCCGGCATCGCCAGGCTTCGCGAGGCCTCCCCCATCACCTACGTCCGCAAAGGACTGCCGCCCTTCCTCTTCATTCATGGAACGAAGGACGCCGCCGTGCCTTACGAGCAATCGCCCCTGATGTGCGAAGCCTTGAAGAAGGCCGGCGATCGCTGCGAGGTTTTCCCTGTCGATGGCGCGCCGCACGGAGTCGGCCCATGGGAGAAGAATCCTGAGTTCCAGGGGTACAAAAAGAAAATGGTGGGGTGGCTCCAGGCCACGCTGCGCTAATCCTTCAATACGCCGGCAATCTTCGGCGTCAGCATCCAGCGCAATACTCCGCGCGGATTCACTCCGAAGCTCTCCACATCGATCCGCGTGATCGAGCCCTTCTTCACATCCACAGCCAGGTTCGGAGTCCCCAGCAGAAAGCCGATCAGCATTCCCGTCAACGGTTCATGGCTCGCAAGCAGCAGGCTTTCGGAACTCTTGAATCCCTTGATGTCCCCCCACGCCTCACGCGGATCCGACATCGGCGTCAACGTCGGACATGGGGTGAGTTCGCCGCCATATCCAAGGACCTCTGCCGCGACCTCGGCAGTTTCGCGGGCCCTGCGGTAGGGGCTCGTCAGAATCAGTTCCGGCTTCATTCCAACAGCCTTGGCAACCTGCAAAACCTCGCGCAATTTCTTTTTTCCTTCGGCTGTCAGCGCCCGGTCCGCGTCTTTCATCCCCGGGCGTGGATCTTCGGCAATGCCATGTCGAAGCAGGTAGATTTCCATCGGCGTGAAGTGGGTTCTCCTATTCTGGCATACTGAAGCTTCCCGAATGTCTGACCAGCAACAATCCTGGCTTGCCAAAGCAGCCTTCTTCACAGCCTTCGGTTCGGCGGCATCCATCCTGTTCTCCATTGCCGTCTCGAATATTCTGCTCGCGCTTTCTTTGGCCGCATTGCTGATGTCCGGCGAAAAGCTTCGCTTCCCGCCCATCAAGCTGCCGCTCGGGCTCTTCATGCTCGGTACCGTGCTTTCGCTCGCCTTTTCCGACAACCCCTGGGCAGGCCGGGTCCAGATCCGGAAGTTCCTCGTTTTCATCATGCTGTTGATTGTCTTCAGCGCTTTTCGCCATCTCCGGCAGGTCCGCTGGCTGATCGTGGCCTTCACTGCGCTGGGCACCCTCTCCGCGGCGCGCGCGCTGATGCAGTTCGCCTGGCAATTGAAGGAATGCGGCTCTTCCTACGGCTGCCTGGTCGGCGAGCGCATCACCGGCTTCATGAGCCATTGGATGACCTTCGGCGCCCACATGATGATCGTGCTCATGCTGCTTGCGGCCTTCCTCTTTTGGGCCCCTCCCCCGAAACGTCCCGTGGGCTTGTGGGTCCTTTGCGGATTCCTCATCAGCGCCGCCATCTTCGCCGGAGGGACGCGGTCCATCTGGTTCGCCACCGCCGTCGCGGGATCGTATCTCCTCTTTTGTTGGAAGCGCTGGACAGTCCTCATCGCTCCCATTGCCGTCGCACTGGCTTTGCTGGCCGCGCCGCCCTTTCTCCGGCAGCGCTTCACCTCCGTCTGGAAGCCCCACGGCGAACTCGATTCCAACGAGCACCGGCGCATCCTCTGGCGCACCGGCATCCGCATGATCCGCGCCCATCCCCTGTTCGGACTTGGACCGGAGCGGATCAATGATCCGGAGAACTTCAAGAAATATCTCCCGGCCGATATTACGCGCCTGCCCGAGGGCTGGTACGGCCACCTCCACAACATCTACTTGCAGTACGCCGCTGAGCGCGGGATCCCGACATTGCTTGCGCTGCTTTGGATGTTCGCGGTCATCCTGCGTGACTTCTTCAAGGCCTTGAACGGATTGCCGCCCGGACCCGGTGAGGCGCGATTCGTCCTCCAAGGCGCAATCGCCGTCATCCTCGCCATTCTGGTGGGCGGCATCCTCGAACACAACCTGGGAGACAGCGAAGTGCTCAGCCTGTTCCTTACCACGGTCGCTTGCGGATACATCGCCGTCGAGTCCACAACCCATGAACCAGCCATTGAACGGTCTTGAAATCATCCTCGCCGGAGGCGCGGGAGGGCTCGGTTCCGCTGCCGCGCGGTTGCTGGCCCATGAAGGCGCAAAACTCACCGTCAGCTACTTCCGAAATGCCGAACGTGCCCAAAAGTTGGCGGACATCGCCACCGTCGTCCAGTCGGACCTTACGAACGCGGAGGACCGGAGCCGCCTGCTGAACTCCGCCGGCAGCCTCTACGGCCTGGTCGTCTTCACCGGCGACCCCTCCCGCGTCAAGCACCCTTCCGAATTCGAAGCGGCGGCGCTGCGCGCGCAGGAGGTCAACTACCTCGGCCCCATCCTGCTCGCCCGCGAGGCGGCAGTCCGCATGCAGGCAGCCGAAACTCGCGGAGCCATCGTGCTGTTCTCCACCATGCAGGCCGTCCATCTGTTTCCCGGTTCCACCGCGTACGGAGCCGCCAAAGCCTCGCTCCAGTACGCCGCCCGTATCCTCGCCAAGGAGTGCCGCCAGGCCAACATCCGTGTCAACGTGATCGCTCCGGGAGTGACTGCCGCGGGAATGGCGGAGGCTTCCATCGCCTCGGGCAAGTACGATCACTTCCTTTCCGAGGGCATCATTCCGCGCTTCGGCCACGCTCACGACATCGCGCGCGCCGTGCGATTCTTCCTCGAACCCGACAACTACGTCACCGGCCAGGTGCTCAGCGTCGACGGCGGAGCTACTCTTTGACCGCCGGCAGCGCAAAGGCCACATAGGCGCCTTTGATCTTTACCTGCGTTTCCGGCGTCAACCCCACTTGTGCCGACGCGCAGAAAGTGACGTACTGCCGCCCGTTCACCTCGTAGACCGCGGGAATCCCTTCGAGTGCCGCTTCCAGTTCGTGTTCCCACAGCACTTTTCCGTTGCGCGCGTCGAGCGCCCGTACCTTGCGGTCCCGCGTCCCCGTGAAGATCAGCCCGCCGGCCGTTACCACCGGACCTACTTTCGGAAAGTGCGTCCCCGTATTCCGGATTCCCTTCGCCGCCAGTTCCGGAACCTCGCCGAGCGCGATCTTCCACTTGATCGTGCCCTCGTTCAGGTCGTAGGCAGTCAATGAGGTCCAGGGCGGCGCGATAGGCGAAAGACCGTCGCTCGCCACCATGAAGCCGAACCCGCTGTAGTAGCGCTCCCCCGCGGACGCAGCCAGCGCCGCATCCGCCTGTGGATCCTTGTGCAGCTTGAGCAGCGCGGGCAGGTCCTTCGATACCACGAACAGCCATCCCGTCGCCGGATCCACCGCCGCGCCTCCCCAGTTCGCCCCGCCATTGTTCCCCGGCATCTGAATCGTTCCGCCCTGCCCCGGCGGCGTGAACAGACCCTGATTTCGCGCGCTCAGGATTTCGTCGCGGAACCGTGCCCGGTCCTGCGGGCTCAAGTACGGGCTCAGATCATCCACCGTAAATTTCTGCCGCGCAAACGGAGGGGGCTTCACCGGGAACGGCTGCGTCGGCGACAGCTTCTCCCCAGGCATCCCCGATTGCGGTACCTTCCGCTCCTCAATCGGCCAGATCGGTTCGCCCGTGACGCGGTTGAATACCCACAAGAAGCCTTGTTTGCTCACCTGCGCCACAATGTCCACCGTCTTTCCGTCATGCTTCACCGTCAGCAGCTTCGGCGCGGTCGGATTGTCGTAATCCCAGATGTCGTGATGCACCATCTGGTAGTGCCACAACCGTTTTCCCGTGCGCGCATCGAGCGCCAGCAGGCAGTCGGCGAACAGGTTCGCTCCGCTCCGGTCCACGCCATAAAAGTTGTACTTCGCGCTCGCCGTCGGCAGATACACGATGCCGCGCGCCACGTCGAGCGTCAACTCGCTCCACGTGTTCGCTCCGCCGACACGCTTCCAGGCGTCCTTGGGCCATGTCTCATACCCGTATTCGCCCGGACGCGGAACGGTATGGAAGGTCCACACCAGTCTTCCGCTGCGCACATCGAATGCCCGGATGTCCCCCGGAGCCGATCCGTATCCTTGATTCGTCGCTGACCCCAGGATCAACAGGTCCTCGAACACCCGTCCCGGGAACGCCGATTGCACGATCCGGAGCGTCTTCGGGTCGCGGTCCAGCCCCTCTTTCAAGTCGACGCCGCCGTTCCTGCCGAACGTGGAAATGCTTCTCCCCGTCCGCGCATCGATCGCCCGCAGCACGTGATTGCTCGCAAACAGCAACCGCCGCTCCGACCCATCCTTGCTTTCCCAGTAATTGATGCCGCGGTTCGTCAGAGCCGCCGTTCCCGGCTCCGCCGGATGTGCCCAGATTTCTTTCCCCGTCGCCGCATCGAGCGCCACAATCGAATTGTTCTTCGCCAGCACATACATCGTGCCGTGCGCCACCAGCGGATTGAAGAAATACTTGTTGTTGTCGCCGGTGGGATACGTCCAGGCGACCTGCAATTTGTCCACGTTGGACCGGGTGATCTGCGCCAGTGCCGAGTACTGCGCCGCATCGGGAGCCCCGCTATAGTCGCTCCACGTCTTGTGGTCCTGCGCCAGGGCAGGAAATGGCGCTGCGCAAATCAGCAAAGCTCGAAACAGGGGGCGGGGAAGAACCGGCATTGTTCTATCATGCCATTCACACCCCGTCCCGCGCGCCCGGCCCCCACATGACTCATTTCAGCATGACCGCGATCGGCGGCCTCTCGAATCGACATCGCCCAGGGGAAAACGCCGATTCTTTTCGCTTGGAGTTGGTGGGATGAAGTTGCCGCTTCGCCGCACTCCCCCCTTGCGCCCCTGCCATTGCTGTCGCTATGATCATTGAGTTTGCAGTCCATTTGGAGGATACATGTCCATTGAAGCTAAAGTGAAGCAGATCATCGTCGAACAGTTGGGCGTGGATGAATC
>JADLBD010000063.1 GCA_020847975.1 Bryobacterales bacterium
GGTGGTGCGGGTACTGCCATTCACCAGACGAGCCGGCGCCGGACCCTATGCCCGTCTTGGGCAGACCGCACTGGAAATGGCTTCCTAGCGTTTCTCTCTCACCGTTTCCAGTGCGGTTCTTCTTTGAATTGTCTGATCTCCCACAATACCGATTTTTCAAACGGCTGGCAAGTACTATTTTTCCAACAGCTTGGGGGTAGGGTTGGGGAGCGTGCGGCCTACATCGTAGAATGGCGAAGCGGCGTGGTATGGCGTCCACCGGTCCCAGAGTTGGCGATTCGCATCGGGCGGATGCCGGTATGCCTCCATCAGCGCGAACGCCTCATCCCCATCGTGTGGCCAGCGCCCTGCCGCCCGCGGCAACGCTGCGGAAGCCCGCCAGCCGTACCTCATCCTTGCCGGCGTACGACAGCAGACACATCAGGCCCGAATCATGCATCCGCTCCATCGCTGTCTCCGACAACAGCGTCTCGGCGCAGGGCGTCATCTTTGCTTCGCCGTCCTGCTTGTACACATGCATCGGCAGCCGGTGCAGGCTGAGGATTTCATCTCCGCCCATGCCCCACCCGAATTCGGCGAACATCTGTCCCAACAGGTAGGCGCAAACGAAAGCCGGGTTGCCCCAGAGATAGTCTTCGTGGTTGGGAACCGCCTCCATCTCTTCGAACGCGAACTGTTCGGTGGCTTCGCTCGTCTTTCCGTAGGGCATGCGCAGCAGGAATCGCGGTGCAATCAGTCCCAGATGCCGCGCCTCCGGTAGAGAGCGGATCAGGGTCCATCCTTCCAGTTCGGCGCCGGGCTTCCAGTCCTGCGGATACGGAGTTTTGGCCAGCGATTCGCAGCCGAGCAACTGTGGTTTCCCATACGCGAGAAACGGCGCTCCTGCCTGCCGGGCCATCATGCCGATCCGAGCCAGCAGATTCAGGTCGTCCATGTCCGGACCAAACGCATAGGCGCCCACGAGCAGCGCCCAGGGATGCGCCCCGGGAGTCCGCACCGTCTGCTCCACCAACACTTTGTAAAGGGCCGTGCCGCGCAGGTCTTCGGCTGCGGCAATGTCCGCTTCCACTTCTTCCCTCGAGATGTCGAGCAGGTAGACCTTCAGCATGGGGCCCGTCTCCAACTCCTTGATGAGGAAGAACAAGGCGCGCCACGCGGACTCGAGCGCCTGGTAGGAGGGATGATGCAGTATCCCTCGCATCACCGCGCCGGTGGCCGCGTCCACCTGCTGCATGACTTCCTTCTTCTTCGGATCAGGCTTCGGTGTCAGATGCGGAGCCACCAGCGACCGCAGGTAGCGCTCCATCGGATCGTAGGATCGCGTTGTCCCCATGCCGCGCTCCTCCGTGGCCTGCATCGCCTGTTCCAGCAGGCTTCCCCCCAATAGCGATGCTCCCGCGGCCTGTTGGGTCATCGGAGGCGGGGGCGGCTCGGCGGGTTTCTTTTCCTCAGTGGTGATCCCTAACTCCCGCGCCGCCGCGGCGAACGTCGCCGGGTCATCCAATTGATCGCGCAGTTCCCGTAATTTCCGGAACAGCGGCAGTTTCTGAAACAGATGGTCGGGATGAAAATCGTCCAGTTCGTGGAACCGCATATCCAGGCCGGAGGCGCCCTCCAGCGGAATTCTCAATTGGACTTCGAGGCCGTCCAGCACGTCCTCGAAGTTGTCGCGATCGACGGAAACCGGCTTTCGCGGCCCTTTCGTCTTGATTCCGCGGCTTGCACGGCCGCTGAAATCCCCCATCACCAGGATCCGGAAAGGAGTCTCCCGGTCCGGCCGCTCCGGTCCTTTGTCAGCCTGTGTTTGTGGATGACCTGGATCCACTTCCAGTTGGAACTCGGCGTAGGAAGTCTTCGGCATGCTTCGATGATTATACGCCGGAATCCGTAATTAGAGTCACTACATGTTGTCCGGGAGGCAACACCAGCACCCACCCCTCGTCGAACACCCACACCTTCGGTTCCACCTCCCGCCCATCCACCTCGAGCTTCTTGGGCGTCCGGTTGAGGATCGCGAGGGCACGTGTCGTGCTCTCATAAGCCAGTTCCAGCGTCGTGCCCTCCACCCGGGCGCTCTTCAACTCCGCATTCAAGTCCAGCACTTGTACCGCCGGGTCCCCGTCTCCTGGCTCCACCACGTGCTCCCCAGCGGGAAGCCACACCGTTCCCTGGCTCACCACCGGCCACGGCGCTCCGTCAACCTTCGCCGGACCCTGCCATTTCACGCCCCCGCCCGCGGCAAGGTCCACGGTTGTCTTGCGCTCCTCCAGCCGCAAAGCCCTTACCGCCGTGGTGGCGGGCCCGGCCAATGGCCAATCCGTCTTGCGCAGCGAATTTTCGAAGTACAGCGTGACGCGCGGGAAGGCTTGCGAGGCCAGGTGGAGTTCACGCAGCAGCTCCACCCCCGTCTGCTGCTTGGTGGGATAGACGTCCTGATAGCGGTCCACCACGTTGATGTCAATCGCCAGCCTGCCCGGCTTCCTCACTAGCGGGGCATACCCGGCGGCCAGTTTCGGGTAGCGCTCCGGCCCCATGTTCCACGCCGTAGCCGGATCCTCCACCAGAAACGTGAAGTCCTGTTTGTCGAGCAACGGCAGCACCCGCCCCGCATCCGCCCCGATGCGGTCCCGTGTTCCCGGATCGAGCAGGTTATCGACATGCGTCAACACCAGGTCCAGGTGCGGCAACTCCTTACGCATTCGTCCGATTTCCGCCATCCACTCCCGCTCGATGCGCTCCGCCAGTTCCACCCGGTAGTCGAGAAACTGCCTCAGCCCGGCAGCGTTCTTCTGCCAATATCTCTCGCTGTCCGGGCGAAACAGGTCCGCCGGATCGAACCCCGCCCTCTCTCGAAATTCCTTTCGAACGTCGGGATTCATCGGAGTGAAGCGCGACGGGTTGGCATGCCCCTCGAGCGATTCGAAATACAACTCCGCGAGATTGACGCCATCCCAATCGAAGCGCCGCAGCAGGTCTTCCACGCCTTGCCTCACCGCGCCGGCGCAGTCCGGGTTGCGCAGATTCATCAGCTTGCGCCAATCGAGATGCGCGTCCGTGCCAAGCGCCGTCTTCTCCCGCCATTCCGGATGCGCCTCCCAGAACCGTTCGCTCACGTGCGGCAATTCGAGCCATGCGTACACCAGAATGGCGTTGCGGTGGCACGCTCCAATGATCCGCCGCAGATAGGCATCGCGCTGTTCGTCAGCCTCGAAGTAATGCCAGGCGGCGATGTGCAGCGCCGCGATCCCGTTTCTCCGCCAGAGCTTCGCCATGTAGTCCGGATCCACGCGCATGCGGTAGGAGGTGTCCAGAAACACCCACAGCCGCTTGCTGGTCAAAGGAGGCTCCAGCCCCAGGTCCCGCAGCGCCTGAAGCAGGTAGGGAAAACGTTCCCTGCCGCTTGGCCCCGGATTCGCCGCAATCCACAGCACCGCGCCCATTTTCTTGCGCATTCCCGCAACCAGCGGGGCGCCTGTCCACCGCTCATGCGCGTACACCGTCGCTTCGGGCGGTACTTCGAACACCGGCGCGTCCACCGCCTGCTCCCATACCACCTGGACTTTCGGATCGTGCCGGTCCACCAGGCTCCGCACCGTCACCCGCTTCCCTCCGGCATGAAATCCCAGGCTCTCCGCCGCCTTCGACTCCCCCTCCAGGATCACGTAGTAACCCTGCATCAGGCGCAGCGTCACGTCAGCGGGCGCCATTCCGCCCGATTCCGAAGGAAGAATCACGGGCGCGCCTGTATCCGGCGACAGGTTCACCGACGAAAGAATAGTGTGCCATGCCGCATCGTCCCCGCCGGCAGCGGCGCACCAGCCGGCAGCGGCCATCCCGAGCAACAATACCATCGCCCGGCTAGCGGCTGATGGCATACCACACCCCGGCCCGCACATCGTAATAAACCTGTCCTCGCGGATACCCATCCATCAGGTAATGCCCGCGCAGCACATCCACGGACCACACCATCGACGGCGGCATCCACCGCATCCGGAACCGCACCCCCGGCCCTGTATCGAAGAAATTCGCCCACACTTCGCGATTGCGGTCCATGGTGAGGTTCGCGTTCCATGCCACCTGCCATTGGAGCCCGCCCCAGCGCGGCATGGTGAACCCCGCCTTGTTCTGCGAGTACACCAGCGTATCCCAGCGGAACCGGCTCAACGTCACCACATCCGCATTCGTCTGTACGAACCACCCCGCCGTCTCCGAACCGATCCCGTGCCCGAAAGCATGCCCGTAGGACACGCCGCCGCGGTAGTCCGGGATCATCCTCCCCACGTCCGTCCGCTCCCGGTACCGCACCGCGTTGCCCGCCTCCGCCCATCCCATCAGCCCCTTCCAGGGCTTTGTCGCCACGCCGATACCGCCGATGAATGAACTCTCCGAAAGATACTGCGGATTCAACGATCCCGCCGCATGCTGCGAATCCCCCACGAAACGAACCGACAAGTAGGGCCGGAACGGAAGCTTTCCGATCCGGATCTCCGTCTTCAACTGTCCGTACGTAAAACCTTCGTGCCATCGCGAGGAGAACACCGGCAGCACCCAGGCCGTGGTCCGGAACCGCTCGAACGCCGGCTTCAGATTGTGGTAAGCCTGCTCCGCCTCTGCCTTCTGCTTCCTGTCCGTGCTCTTGCGCGCCATCTCGAAGTAGCGGATCGCCTCGTCGTCCTGGCGCAGCATGTTGTATGTCCAGCCGAGCTTCAGGTTCACCTCGTGATCCCCCGGGTTCTCCTCATGCGCTGCCAGAAGATACCTCTCGGCGTCCTTCATGTACCCCTGCTCGTAGCTGCGGTCCCCCATCACCTTGTTGCTGCGCGGTTGGGCGGCCGCCCGCGGCTTCAGTCCCTTGGCGTTCATCGCGTCCCGCACCCGCCTGGCCAGCGCCTCGTCCTTGCCTTGCAGCGCCTTCTCGAGCAGCGGCAGCGCCCCGGCGGCATCGTTGCGTTCCAGCCGCATCATCCCCAGTTGCGCGAGCGACAACAAATCATCCGGCGCAATCTCGAGCAGCCGCGCGAACTCCGCCTCTGCCTCGGCCGGCTTCCTCACTGCCAGCCACAGAAACGCCAGTTCGCGCCGCAATTCCACATTCGCCCGGTCCAGTTCAATCGCCTTGAGAAACTCGGATGCATAGGGATACCGCGCCGGCAGAAACTCCCGCGCCTGTTCGGCCGCCCGCGGATTGGTTCCCCGTGAGGCAGCCAGCCACGCCGCCAGCGCGCCCTCTTCGTCCCCTGCAAGCCGCCGTGCCCGCCCCAGATCCACCAGCAACGCGCGCTCGGCCGGGCGCAGTTCCCAGGCCCGCCGGTAATGCTCGGCTGCAAGCTTTCCGTCGCCCCGCTGCTCGGCCGCCCGCGCCAGTTCGAAGTGCGCGCTGTAGTCGTTGGGATTATGCGCCAGCGCCTTCGTCCAGCGCTCGATCGCCTCACCCAGCGGCCGGTCCACGTTCCGGAATGCCTGTTCGGCGGCCGCCTTCGAAGCTGCGTCGCCTGTCCTCCGCACCCGCTCGAACACCCGCCTTGCCTCGCCCACCTGGCCGGTTTCATGACACAGGTAGCCATACTCGAGCGCGCTGTGCCAATCCTCCGGAGCCAGCTTCACGACCTCCGCGAACTCATCCCGCGCCTCTTCCGTATCCCCCGTCTTCAGGAGCGTATAGGCGAGTTCCTTGCGCAGCTCGACCCGCTTCGGCTCCGCCTGGATAGCCTCCCGGAACCGCGTCACCGCGGTGTCGTAATTCTTTGCCTTCAATGCGGCATAGGCTTGCGCCGCGGGCTCATCCCCCGCCTGGAGGACGCCCGCGGCAGCACCCAGCACACACAAACGCCACAGCAACGCCACGTAGGATAGTGGCTCCGGACGCGGCTTCCTCTCTGTTGCGGTTCGAGAACAACGCCGGCCGGTACCATCGAGGCTAGACTCGGCCTCTTACGGCCCCAAAGTCAACAGTCCTGGATCTCGTCTCGCATTATCACTTCGCGCGGCAGAGCGTCAACGTCAACACCGCGCCCCGCCAGAACGTGAAGCCGGTGGTGGCCGTCAAGGATTGTTCAGTCCGTCCGGCACTTCAGGCAATGCGCGCGTCCTGGCTGGAGCGATTCCAGTAACCTGTCCGTGGAAACTTTCTCGAACGTAGCGATCTTGGGGCGGCTCAGGATCGCTTCCGGATGGAGCGGCCTGAGCGGCGGCTGGTCAGTCATGATGCGCTTCTGCCAGAGATGCAGCGTAACGGTTGATCCAATCGCGCTGTTCCGGGGTCTCCGGTACCGGCACGCCCCGGACGGCGCTCACTTGCCGGACGGCTGTATCTGGATCTGCTCCATTTGCTACCAACAGACATGCTGCCATCAAGCCGCTTCGTCCAATCCCTTGGCGGCAATGCACGACGACATTCCGTCCCGTTTTCAACTCCAGGTCTAACGACTCGAGGGCTTTCGAGAATGAATCGACTGATTTCGGCGTCTGCCGGTCAGGGATTGGGAATCTGAGAAAGCTCAACGCATGGGACCTTGCTCCCGCTTCCTCAGTCAGCCGTGACGTCCAGGTCGCGCTCCTCCTCGCCAGTCAGCAGCGAGAACACGGTGTCAATTCCCGCTCGCCGCCAACTCTCCATCTCGTCATCGAGCCAGTCGCCACCTCTGGGACGCGCCGCCATTGCCAGTTTGCCGCGCCAAGGGCCGTCAATCCAATACAACCGCGTCGATATCATTTCCGTGATCCTGCTATTCCTATTGTGAACCATGGGCTTGGGGATCACGTCACTTCGCCCAGGAAACTCACGCCCCGTGCTATCCGCACCCCGAAATTCTCTGCCACCGTTTGCCCGATATCCGACAGCGTCGCCCGCGTCCCAAGGTTCACCCCCTGCCGCACCCGCTCCCCGAACACCAGCAGCGGCACGTACTCCCGGCTGTGGTCCGTCGAAGGTGTCGTCGGGTCGCAGCCGTGGTCCGCCGTAAAGATCGTCATGTCCCCATCAGCCATCGCCTCGCGCAGGCGCGGTACCCACCCATCCACTTCCTCGAGCGCGCCCGCATACCCTTCGACATTGTTCCGGTGCCCGAAGTTCTGGTCGAAGTCCACCAGGTTGATGAAGATCAACCCCTCCTTCGTGTCCCGCATTGCTTCGAGCGTCTTCGCCATCCCGTCGGCGTTGTTCTTGGTCTTGTCATACTCCCCGATGCCCCGCCCCAGAAAAACATCGAAAATCTTCCCGACGCTATGAACTGGAACTTTGCGCGACGCCAGTTGATCCAGCAGCATACCCCGCGGAGGCGGCACCGCATAGTCCTTCCGGTTCGCAGTGCGCCGGAATTCACCGGGCTGGCCCTCGAACGGCCGCGCAATCACGCGCCCGACTTCGTGCTTGCCCCGCAGAATCTCCCGGGCTGTTTCGCAGATCTTGTACAACTCCCACAGCGGGATCACCTCTTCGTGCGCGGCAATCTGAAACACGCTGTCCGCCGACGTGTACACAATCGGCGACCCGCTCCGCATGTGCTCTTCGCCGAGTTCCTTGATAATCTCCGTCCCCGATGCCGCCACGTTCCCCAACGACCCGCGCCCGATCCGGCGCTCGAATTCCTCCATCACTCCCGGCGGGAACCCGTTCGGATAGATCGGGAACGGCTTGTCGAGGTGGATGCCCACCATCTCCCAATGTCCCGTGGTGGTGTCCTTGCCGGGCGAGGCCAGCGCGCACCTGCCGTAAGCCCCCCGCGGATGCTCCGCCGGCTCCAGCCCCACGAACGGGCGGATATTCGCCAGTCCCAACTCGCACAGATGCGGGAGGCGCAGACGGCGCTGCCGGGCAATGTTGCCGAGCGTGTCGCTGCCCACATCGCCATAAGCCGCCGCGTCCGGCATCTCGCCGATGCCGACGCTGTCCAATACGATCCAGATCACCCGGCGGAACGGCATCAGTTTTGCGCCAGGGCTTCCTGGATCCGCTCCTTCAGCATGTCTGTGAACCGCTCCGGCACGAAGCCGTTCATGCGCGTGAACAGCGCGCCCTTGCGGTCGAAGATGATGGTGGTAGGGATGGAGGAGACCTTCAGCAGACTCGAAAGCCCGTCTTCATAGTAGACGGCTTTGTTCCATTTCTGCTCGTGGAGGAAGGGTTTCACCAGGTCCCGGTCCTGATCCGTGTTGATTCCCAGGAACACCACGTCGTTGCGGCTTTTGAAACTTTCCTTGACGCGCTCGTACATTGGATATTGCGTGCGGCACGGCCCGCACCACGTCGCCCAGAAGTCGAGCACCACCACTTTCCCGCGCAGCGTTCCCAGGTCCAGTTTCTCCCCGTTCACCCCGTTGATGGTGTACTTCATCGCGTTCGTCTCACCGGCGTTGGGGTCAATCGCCTTCAGCCTCTCGCGGCGCTCGGCCTGCACCGCAACCGCGCGGTCATACGCCGCCAGAATCATGTCCCCCAACCCCTTCTCCGAGCCGTGCAGGCTGCGATACAACTCGCCCATCTGGCGGCGGGTTTGCAGCCTCTCCTCGTCCGTCACGCGAGGGTCGGGCAGGGCAAAGGCGTCGGCGAGGGCCGGAAGCGCATTCTCCTGCTTGCCCTGTTTCAAGAGCCACACCGCCAGTTCCCGGGCCGGTTCCGCCGAGGGGTAGATGCGAAACGACTCTCTCGCCGCTGCCTCGGCCTCCGCATATTGCCCCAGATGGCCTTTCGCCCTTGCCTGGAACGTATACCCGCGCGCGATTCCTCTGTCCAGGTCTTCGCGCATCTGCGCGGTCATGCGTCCCTCTTCGGGCTTTTGCTGCTCCAGTTCCCGCATGCCCTTGGTGAACAATTCCGCGTAATGCAGACCCTTCTCGCTGCTGTCCTTGTCGCTCCGCGAGGTCAACAGGCGCGTCACCCGTTCCAGCACCACAAGGTCAGAGGGATTCTGCTCGAGGTATTCCTCCCCATATTTCAGAATCCGCGTGTTATCCCGGATCTCGACCGAGGCTTTCGCCAGCGCGCGGATCACCTCGGCATGGCGCTTCGAGTTCGGATACTTCGCAAGATGCTTTTCAAGAGCCCGGACCATCTCGGTGGGGCTCGATCCTGCCTCTCCCACCCACTGCCGCAGATCCTGTTCCTCCGCGGAGGAGGCATCCTTCGACTTCGCGCTCCCCTCCTGCGGGAAAGCCGCCATCACCCCGGCAAACAGCAGGATCAGAATTCGTAGCTTCATTTACTCGGCTTTCGGCTTGTTGGCGTTGCGGATCGCATCTGCCAGCGCCGCCGCCCGTTCGCGCGCCATGTGCAGGTAGCTTTCATTCTTCACTACCCGGTCGAGCATCGGCAGAAACTGCTCCGGAGCCACCAGCCTGTTCCGCTCCATCGCCGCCTGTAGCCGCAGCACCGCGTTGTTGACCCCCAGCTTATCGAAGCGCACCGCCTTCTCCAGTATGATGCGATACTGCGCGCTCTCCGTCATCTTCTCGAACCAGTCGAGCAGCAGACGCCCGTTCTCGTCCTGGGTGTAGTTGAACTTCACTTCGCCCTTTTCCGGCGAGTTTTCCAGGCGGAAGGTCTTCTCCCCCATCTTCGCCACCGGTAATCCGGATTCGAGAGGAGTCTTGAACCAGTTGAGCTTTTCCGCCAGGGCCCAGATCTGCTGCACGTCCGTCTCGCTTAACTGGCACACCAGCGGATCCTCTTCCTTCGGAGCCTCGCGATATTCGGCGTGCCCTTTCTTGTCCAGCGTGATCTCCACGTATGCGGGCGAGGAGCCGGGAAAGCTCTTGGAATAGAAAATTGTCGGCAGGTCCGCCGCGTAAGCCAGTCCCGCCGCCAGCAAGAATGTCAGCAGCCTCATCGGCAAACTCCCATTCCGGACCGGGCCGTCCACGTCGCATGGCAAATCGCCACAGCCACGGCATCGGAGGCGTCTTCCGATTCCAGCCGCTCGGGAAGCTTCAACAGGCTTTGCACCATGAACTGCACCTGCTTCTTTTCTGCGCGGCCATAGCCTACCACGCTGTTCTTTACCTCGAGCGGGGAATACTCTCCCAACTTCAGCCCCGCTTCCGCAACCGCATACAACGCTACGCCGCGTGCATGGGCCAGTGTCAGCGCAGACTTCACGTTCAGCGCGTGAAACACCCCCTCCACCGCCGCCTCATCCGGAGAATGCTCCCCGATGACGCGCCGCAGGCCATTGCCGATCTCGAGCAGCCTCAGCCGCAATGGCTCCTTCGGATCGGTACGGATCACTCCGCTTGCCACAAGCCGGTGATCGCGGCCGTCTGTCTCGATCACCCCGTAGCCGGTGCGCTCTGTCCCGCAGTCGATCCCGAGGACACGCATAAGGGTAGACGCCTAGCTCGCCAGCGCTTCCATCTCCTTCTCGTCGATGTCGAAGTTCGACCACACGTTCTGCACATCGTCGTGCTCTTCCAGAGCTTCGGTCATCTTCAGCATCGCCTGCGCCTGCTTGCCCTCGAGCTTCATCAACGTCTTCGGCAGCATCGCGATTTCCGCCGATACCGGCTCGAACCCGCTCTTCTGAATGGCCTCGAGCACGCTGAAGTGCGTTTCCGGCGAAGACAGAATCTCCCAATTGGCGCCGTCGTTGCGCAGATCGTCGGCGCCCGCTTCCAGCACCAGGTTCATCATCGTGTCTTCATCGGCCTTGTCCATCTCGATGAGAATCTGGCTTTTTCGCTCGAACATCCAGTTCACGCTGCCCGCCTCCCCCATGTTCCCGCCATTCTTCGAGAACAGGTGCCGGATCTCCGAAACCGTGCGATTGCGATTGTCCGTCGCTACCTTCACCAGCACGGCGGCGCCGCCCGGCCCGTAGCCCTCGTAGACGATTTCATCCAGTTGCCCGCCTTCGAGCTCACCCGTACCGCGCATCACCGCGCGCTTGATGTTGTCGGCCGGCATACTCACTGCTTTGGCGGCCAGGATCGCGGTCCTTAACCGGGCGTTCGAATCAGGATCGCCGCCGCCGTTGCGGGCGGCCACCATGATTTCCTTGATCAGCCGCGTAAAGACTTTTCCGCGCTTGGCGTCAATAGCAGCTTTTTTGTGTTTGATCGTATGCCACTTGGAATGGCCTGACATGGATACCTCGAAAACCTACGGTA
>JADLBD010000064.1 GCA_020847975.1 Bryobacterales bacterium
AGTTGACGGTGTGTTGGGGGTTGGTGAAGGCGAAGCCGGTGAGGATGGCTTTCTTGATGTCGGCTTTGCCGTCGCCGTTGGTGTCTTCGAGGTACCAGAGATTGGGGGCATCGGTGACGAGGATGCCCTTCTTCCAGCGCATGACCCCGGTAGGCATCACGAGTTTTTCGGCGAACAGGGTGGATTTGTCGGGTTTGCCGTCGCCATTGGTATCCTCGAGCAGCCAGACTTTGCCGACGGCATCCTCGGTATCGAGGGGATAGCCGGAGTCCTGGACGACGTAGATGCGGCCGTCTTCGTCGATGTCCATGGCGACGGGGTCAGCGAACATGGGCTCGCTGGCGAAGAGATCGACGCGCCAGGCGGGGTCCACCTGGATGGTCTCGAGGGCTTCCTTTGGGGAGAACGGCGGGGACTTTTTCGAGCAGGCCGCGGCGGAGAGCAGGAGAAGGGCGACGGCGGGCAGGAGAGTGGGTTTGAGGAGAGTCATGGCAGGGGAATCCTGCAAGGACCGCGAGCAGGATGAGGGCGCGGTTAGACGGCGGCCGCTCAACGCGCGACGGTTCTCGCGCGGAATATCGTATCACGGATCGCGGAGTGGCAGCTTTGACGGCTATTCCGTCATACGGTCGATGTTGGCGAAGAGTTCGTGGAGCGGGAGAGTGAAGGCTGGGTGGTCAACGCGGAGGATGCCGTCCTTGGCCTCTTCGATGGAGTGGGGGGTGTAGATCCAGGCGCGGCGGGCGGTGGGGTCGATGAGCCAGACGAAGCGGGTTCCGATGCCGAGGTAGTCGTCGATACGTTGCTGGATGCGGCTCTGGCGGTCTTCCGGGGAGAGGATCTCGATGGCGACGAGAGGGGGACGTTCGAGGATGCCCTGTTTGGGGCGCTTGCCTTCGATGATGACGACGTCGGGGACGCGGTAGCGGGTGGGGCGGATGCGGGTGCGCAGTTCGGTGAAGGCGTTCAATCCGAGGTGCCGGCAATTCGCTCTGATCCAATACGTGATCTCAGATTGAAGATCGCTGTGATCAAATTCTCCCAAGTTACGTTCCTCCAGCACGCCATCGACGAAATCCACGTCGGGATCGTAGCTGGTCCGGAGATATTCCTCAACGGCAACCAGAGTTGACGGAGTCATGGCTTCATTTTAGCGCCATGATGGCGGCTAGCGGCCCTGTTTTTTCTTTTCGAGGTTCCACAGACCGCGGGAGATGATTCTGCCGCAGAACGGGCAGTAGTTGAGGCCGACAAAGGAGGGGCGGGTGTCGCCGAAGACGAGGAAATACTCCGTGTCGATCTCATTGAGGATGCGCCCGTCGCGGAGGGTGTGGACGGGGCCGATGCGCAGGAAGCCGCGATCGGCAAGTTGCTCGAGTTCGTCGCAACAAACCATGACGATCATGAGACCAAATGGCGGCGGCGCGCGTCAAAGAGTTCATTCGAACCCTGTGGTATTCTAAAGCCAAACCAGGGCGGCCTGATGCGATTCCGGAATTTCATTGTCGCGCTAGTCGCGTGGATCACGCTGATGAGCGCGGGCTACGCCTTCCAGCGGAGGATGGCATTTGATGACGACGAAGGGCCGATGACGCTGCCTGCCGACGCCAAGGAAAAGACGGAGTATGCTTTTGCGCGGCTGCGATATCCGAATTTCCGGGGCGGGTCCGGGTTGTGGGCGGCGCGCGGGAACTGGACGGTGGACTGGCCGAAAGCGGACCGGCAATTCGTGCAGGGAGTGCGGCGGCTGTCGCGGATTCATACGCGCTCGGTGGAGCAGATTGTCGATCTCGAAAGCGACGATATTTTCAACTATCCCTGGGTGTACGTCGTGGAGGCGGGGCACTGGGACTTGCCCGAGAATCAGGCGCAAAAGCTGCGGGAATACCTGCTCCGGGGCGGGTTTCTGATGACGGATGACTTCCACGGCACCTTCGAGTGGGACATTTTTACGGCGAGCATGAGCCGGGTGTTTCCGGACCGGCAAATAGTGGATATTGAGAATAAGGACGCCATCTTCCATGTGCTGTACGATCTGGACGAGCGTTTTCAGGTGCCTGGGATCATCATGTTCTACACGGGCCGGACGTACGAGTATGATGGCGTCGAGCCGAAATGGCGAGCCATCTATGACGACAACGGCCGGATCATGGTGGCGATCTGCCACAACATGGATCTGGGTGACGCCTGGGAATGGGCCGATCACCCGCGGTATCCCGAGCGCTACGCATCGCTGGCCTACCGGATCGGAATCAATTACATCATCTACGCGATGACGCATTAAGGAAGAAAGAAGAGGAGTCGGAGCCGGCAGTTCAATTCATGTTCGAATTCCTATTCAACTATCCTGGGACGGTCTTTTCCAAGGGGAACCTTGTTCTGCTTGGGGCATGGCCGGTGTGGGCGCTGGTGGCGTGCATCGCTGCGGGAGCGGCGGCGCTGGCTGTGCCGGTGTGGCGGATGAGGGACCGTGCCTCGGGGCGGGCGCGCGGCGCGCGCCTGGCGCTGTTGTGGCTGCTGCAATCGATGTTGCTGGCGATGGTTCTGCTGATGCTGTGGCAGCCCGCGGTGAGCGTGGCGACATTGAAGCCGCAGCAAAACATTGTGGCGGTGGTGGTGGACGATTCCAAGTCCATGGCGCTCGCCGAGGACGGCAGGACGCGGAAGGAGAAAGCGCTCGAGGCTCTGAAAAACAAAGGTCTGCTCGAGAAGCTGGGCAAGAAGTTTCAAGTGAGGATGTACCGCTTCAGCAGCGGCGCCGAGCGCATGGACAAGCTGGACCAGTGGAAGGTGGAAGGGAACGCGACGCACATCGGGGAGAGCCTGGCGCAGGTGGCCGCGGAATCGTCGACGCTTCCCATTGGGGCGGTGGTGCTTTTTTCCGACGGAGCGGACAATGCGGGCGGGGTGGATCTCGAGACGATCAACCTGCTGAAGCGGCAGCGGATCCCGGTGCACACGGTAGGAGTGGGGCGGGAGCGGTTCAACAAGGACGTCGAGGTGACGGAGGTCCAGACGGCGGCGCGGGCGCTGGCGGATTCGCGCGTGAGCGCGGTGGTGACGCTGAAGCAGCGCGGCTACAAGAACGCGAAGGGACGCATCACGATCAAGACGGACAACGCCACGCTGGCCTCGCAGGAAGTCACCTTTCAGGCCGAGGGTACGTTACAGACAGAGACTGTAGTGTTCAATGCGGGCAACGCGGGGCTGAAAAACCTTCATGTATCGGTTGAGCCGTTGCAAGGCGAGGAAAACGCCAACAATAACACCGTGACGCGTCTGGTGACGGTGGAAAACCGCAAGCCGCGGATTCTGTACATCGAGGGCGAGCCGAAGTGGGAGTTCAAGTTCATCCGGCGGGCGATGGACGAGGACCGGACGATCGAGTTGACGAGCATCCTGCGTACGACGCAGAACAAGATCTACCGCCAGGGGATTGAGAACCCGAAGGAGTTGGAAGAAGGCTTTCCGGCGAAGGTGGATGAGCTGTTCGGGTTCCAGGGAATCATTGTCGGCGGTGTGGAAGCGGCTTATTTTACAACCACTCAGATGGAATTGTTGAAGCAATTCGTGGACCGCAGGGGCGGCGGATTGTTGTTCCTTGCGGGGCGTAGCGGGCTTTCGGACGGGGGCTGGAACCGTTCGGCAATGGCAGAGGTGCTGCCGCTGGTTCTGCCGGATAAGAAGGGCACGTTTCATCGCGACCCGGCCACGGTGGAGTTGACTCCGGCGGGGCAGGAGAGCCTGATCTGCCGGCTGGAGGAGAACCCGGAAAAGAACGTGGAGCGGTGGAGGAAGCTGCCGTACCTGGCCGATTATCAGGAGTCCGGCACGCCCAAGCCGGGCGCTGTGGTGCTGGTGGATTCGATTGTTTCGGGCAGGGGGAAGTTTCCGCTGCTGGTGACGCAGAATTACGGCCGTGGACGCGTCGGGGTGATGGCGACGCAGGGAACCTGGCGGTGGCAGATGCTTCAGCCGCTGGCGGATAAGAGCCATGAGATGTTCTGGCAGCAACTGATGCGCTGGCTGGTGCAGAACACGCCGGGGAGGGTGGTTGCTTCGACGCCGAAATCCGTGCTCGATGACGAAAGTCGTGTGACCTTGCGCGCCGAGGTGCGGGACCGGAACTACCTTCCGATGACGGATGCGAAAGTGACCGCGAATATCATCGGTCCGCAAGGGGTTGCCGAGCAGGTCGAGTTGCGGCCGGATCCGCTGACGCCGGGAACATTCGTGGCGGAATGGCGGGCGGAGAAGGCGGGGGCATATCTCGCGGAGGTGCTGGCGAAACGGGGGGAGGAAGAGGCCGGGCGGGACGTGGTGAACTTCCGCCGCGAGGACGGAGTGGCGGAGAATTTCGGCGCCGAGCAGAACAAGGAACTGCTGGAAAAGCTGGCGACGGAGACAGGCGGGAAGTATTACAAGGTGGACGACCTGGCGAAACTGCCGGAGGAGATTTCCTACTCCGAGGCAGGAATCACTGTCAGAGAGACGAAGGATTTGTGGAACATGCCGGCGGTATTTCTGGCGCTGATGCTGTTGAAGGCCGGAGAGTGGCTGCTGCGGCGGCGCTGGGGGGTGGTATGAGGATCGCGGCACTGATTGTGAGCTGCGCCGTATCCCTCCAGGCGGCGACGACGTATGTGACGGTGGCGGGATTGGGCGGGGAGCCGGAATACGAACAACGGTTCACGTCGCTTGCCAGGGACCTGGACAAGTTATTGAAGAATTCGAGTCCAGGAGCAAGAGTAGAAACGCTTTACGGTCCGGCGGCAACAAAGGCGAAGCTGGCCGAGGTGTTGGCGAGCATTGCGAAGACATCGACGGCGCAGGACAACCTGGTGCTGACGCTGATCGGGCATGGGACGTACGACGGAGTCGAGTATAAGTTCAACCTGCCGGGTCCGGATATCTCTTCGATCGAACTGGCGGCGATGCTGGACCGCATTCCCGGGCAGCAGCTTGTGGTGAACACGACCAGCGCCAGCGGGGCGTGCGTGCTCGCGTTAAAGAAGGAAGGCCGGGCCATCATCACGGCGACCAAAGGCGGGACCGAAAAGAACGCGACGGTTTTTCCGCGGTACTGGGTGGAGGCTTTGCGCGATACGGCGTCCGACGTGGACAAGAACGAAGTGATCAGCGCGCTCGAGGCGTACCGGTATGCAAATGAAAAGACCATCCGGTTCTTCGAAACGCAGAAGCGGATCGCGAGCGAGCACGCGCAGATCGAGGATACGGGCAAGGGTGAGCCGGTGCGGGAGCCTTCGGCGGAGAACGGAGAAGGTCTGCTCGCGGGACGGTTCGTGTTGCTGCGGATTGGAGCGGCGCAGATTGCGGCGGCGAGTCCGGAAAAACGGAAACTGCTCGAGCGCAAGGAGGCGCTGGAACAGCAGATCGCCGGTTTGAAGTACCAGCGGGCGGCGATGCCGAGCGAGCAGTACAGGAAGATGCTGACGGATCTTCTGGTGCAACTGGCGCAGACGCAAGCGGAGCTGGACAAATGAGACGTACGATTGTCCTGTTGCTGGCGGCGGCGTCCCTCGTGGGGGCGCAGAACAGCGTCTCGCAGTGCGAGCAGCACAAGCATTACGGGCGGCTCGAAGAGGCGCGGAAGTGTTACGAGGCATTGACGTTCAGCAATAGCGCCTACCTGCGCGCCGAGGGGTTCTGGGGACTGGAGATGTACCAGGACGCCAACAATCAGTTCAAGGCGGCGGTAGCGATGGCTCCGGAAAATGCCGATTACCGGGTGCGCTGGGGCCGGCTGTTCTATGAACGGTGGAACAAGTCGGATGCGGAGAACCTGTTCAAGGAAGCGCTGGAGATCAAGCCGGATCATCCGGGGGCGCTGCTGGGGCTGGCGATGGTGTTGTCGGAGGGATTCGACGCCAAGGCGGTGGAATTCGCGGAAAAAGCGCTGAAGGCCGATCCGAAACTGCTCGAGGCTCAGGAACTGCTGGCGAAGCTGGCGGTGGAGGATGTGAACTTCGACAAGGCTCGGAAGGAAGCGGAGAAGGCGCTGGAGATTTCACCGGAGGCTCTGGACGCGATGGCGGTGCTGGCGACGCTCGAGGTGCTTGCCGACAAGTCCCCGGAAGCGTGGTTTGCCAAGATCGCGAAGATCAATCCGGTGTATGCCGAGGGGTATGCCTACACGGCGCATTCGTTGATTCTGAACCGGCGGTATGAGGATGCCATCCAGTACTTCGAGGAGGCGCTGAAGAAGAACCTGCGGTATTGGGAAGCGCATTCGGAGTTGGGGATCACGTACATGCGGCTGGGGCGGGAGAAAGTGGCGCGGGAGCATCTGGAACTGGCCTACGAGAACGGATTCAAGGATCCGGCGACAGTGAATTCGCTGCGGCTGATGGATTCCTACAAGAATTACGAGACGTTCCGCAACGGAGAGGCGATCCTGCGGCTTCATAAGAAGGAAGCGGAACTGCTGAAGCTCTACTTCGAGCCGGAAATGCTGCGCGCGCTGAGCACTTACGAGAAGAAATATAAGGTGAAGCTGAAAGGGCCGGTGCAGTTGGAAGTGTACCCGGACCATGAGGATTTCGCGGTGCGGACGATGGGGATGCCGGGTCTGGGCGCGCTGGGCGTCACGTTCGGAAATATCGTCGCCATGGATAGCCCGTCAGGGCGCAAGCCAGGAAGTTTTCACTGGGCGAGCACGATGTGGCATGAGTTGAGCCACGTGTACGTGCTTTCGGCGACGAATCACCGGGTTCCGCGCTGGTTTACGGAAGGGCTGGCGGTGCACGAAGAGACGGCGGTGTCGCCGGAGTGGGGCGACCGGCTGGATCCGGTGTCGCTCAAGGCGGTGAAGGACAAGAAGCTGCTTCCGGTGACCCAACTGGACCGCGGGTTCATCCGGCCGACCTATCCGATGCAGGTGATCGTGTCGTACTTCCAGGCGGGGAAGATCTGCGATTACATCAATCAGCGCTGGGGATTCCAGAAGATTCTCGACATGATGCACGACTTCGCGCGGAACACGCCCACGGGGGATGTCATCGAAAAGAACCTGGGGCTGAAGCCGGAACAGTTTGACAAAGAGTTTCTGGCCTGGCTCGACAAGCAACTGGCGACGCCGCTCGAGAAGTTCGAGGACTGGCAGAAGAAGATGCGCGGGATGGCGGCGGCAGTGAAGGAAGAGCGCGTCGACGACATCATCAAAACGGGTCTGGAAATTCGCGACTGGTATCCGGATTACGTGGAGCATGGCAGCACGTATGAATACCTGGCCAATGCGTACCTGGCGAAGGGCGACAAGAAATCGGCCGTGGGCGAGTTCGAGCGCTACGCCAAGGCAGGCGGGCGCGATCCTTCTTCCCTCAAGAAACTGGCGGAGTTGCAGGCTGAGTTGGGGAGGCCGAAGGATGCTATCGCGACGCTCGACCGGCTGAATTACATCTATCCGGTGGCTGATCCGGAGATGCACAAGAAGATGGGGGAACTGGCGCTGGGGCAGGGCCAGGTCAAGGTGGCGGTAAGGGAGTTTGAAGCCGTGCTTGCCTCGAAGCCGCTCGATCCGGCGGCGTCGCATTACGAACTGGCGGAGGCGCTGGTAAAGGCCAACGAGATGGATGCGGCCCGGGATCACGTGATCTCGGCGCTCGAGGCCGCTCCCGGCTACCGTCCGGCGCAGAAACTATTATTGGAATTGACTTCAAAGAAAGAGAAACGTTGAAGAATGTCAGTCATCGCTCAAATTGACGCCGCCGAACTGAAAGGGCGCATCACACGATTCCAGCAGGCCTATAACGACATCGTGACGCAGGTGAGGCGTGTCATTGTGGGCCAGGAGGAGGTACTCGACCAGGTGCTGATTGCCCTGTTCGTGGGCGGCAACTGCCTCATCACGGGTCTGCCGGGGACGGCGAAGACGCTGCTGGTGCGCACGCTGGCGGCGACGCTGGGACTCGAGTTCAAGCGCATCCAGTTCACCCCCGACCTGATGCCGAGCGATATCACGGGAACGGACATCATTGAAGAGGACCCGGCGACCGGGCGGCGCACGTGGACGTTCGTGCAGGGACCGATCTTCGCCAATGTGCTGCTGGCGGATGAAATCAACCGGACGCCGCCGAAGACGCAATCGGCGCTGCTCGAGGCGATGCAGGAGCACTCGTGCACCGTGCGCGGCAACTACTACCGGCTGCCGAACCCGTTCTTCGTGCTGGCGACGCAGAACCCGATTGAACTCGAGGGGACGTATCCGCTGCCGGAAGCGCAGTTGGACCGGTTCCTGTTCAACGTGATGCTGGATTACCTGTCGGCGGAAGAGGAGTTGAAGGTGATCTCGCTCACGACGACGACGCACATTCCGGCCACGGACCCGGTGACGAACGGGGAAGAGATCCTGACGTTCCAGGAGTTGGTGCGAATGGTGCCGATCGCCGACAGCGTGGCGAAGTATGCGATCGACCTGGTGCGGGCGACGCGAAGCAGCGACGCGGGGGCGCCGGACTTCATCAAGAAATATGTGAACTACGGCTCGAGCGTGCGCGGGGCGCAGTACCTGGTGCTGTCGGCGAAGGCGCGGGCGTTGATGAAGCAGCGGTATCACGTGACGTTCGAAGATATCCAGGCGATGGCGATTCCCGTATTGCGGCACCGCGTGCTGGTGAACTTCCAGGCGGAATCGGACCGGTTGAGCACGGATGATTTGTTGAAGCGCGTGATCGAGGCACGGCCTGCTCCGAAGGGGTAGATAGAGAATGCTGCATCGCTTCCTGGAGCCGAGAGTACTTGCCGGCATTTCCGATCTGGAACTGGTGGCGAAGACCGTGGTGGACGGGTTCATCGCGGGTCTGCACCGCTCGCCGGATTTCGGGTTCAGCCAGGAGTTTGCCGAATACCGGCAGTACAGCCCGGGCGACGATCTGCGGTACGTGGACTGGAACGTGTACGCACGCACGGAGCGCGCTTATTTGAAGCGGTACCGGGGCGAGACGAACACGCAGGTGACGATTCTGCTGGACGCGAGCGCGTCGATGGGATTCACTTCGCACACGGTGAGCAAGATCGACTACGCGCGGTATCTGGCGGCCTCGCTGTGCTACCTGGCGCTGCATCAGCGGGACGCCTGCGGGCTGATCGTGTTCGACGACGAGGTGCGGAACTACGTGCAGCCGAGGTCGCGGCAGGGACAGTTGGCGCGGCTGCTGCATGCCGTGGAGAAAGCCGAACCCGCGGCGCGGACGGACTATTCGAAGCCGTTCTTCCATTTCCAGCAGTACCACTTCCGGCGCGGGATGGCGATTGTCATTTCCGATTTCTACGCTCCGCCGGAGACGGTGGTGAAGGCGATTGAGCCGCTGCGGTTCAAGGGGAACGAGGTGGTGCTGTTCCACATTCTCGACCCGGAAGAGCTGCACCCGAAGTTCCGGGAGCCGGTGATTCTGATCGACATGGAGACGCAGGATTCGCTGGAGGTCTCGCCGGATTACGCCAATGTGGAATACCGGCAGAAGATCACCAAACATATTGAGGAACTGGGCAGCAAGGCGCGCGCGGCGGGAATGGACTACCACGTGGTAGACACGTCGCGGCCGCTCGATGAGGCGCTGCGGGAGTACTTTGTGATCCGGCAGGGGAGGATCTGATGGGTTTTCTGTCTCCCTGGTTTCTGGCGGGTCTGGCGGCGCTCGGGCTGCCGCTGTGGCTGCACCTGCTGCAACAGCACAAAACGACGCCGAAACATTTCAGTTCGCTGATGTTTTTCGAGCGGCGGACGCAGAGTTCCATCAAGCACCGGCGGCTGAAGTACCTGCTTCTGCTGGCGGCGCGGCTGCTGCTGTTGTTTCTGATCGTGCTTGCCTTCGCGGCGCCCTATATCCGGCATTCGGGAGTCTTCGCGACGGCGGGGCGGAAGCTGGTGGTGGTGGCGGTGGACAATTCCTTCAGCATGCGGGTGGGGGACAGGCTGGCGCGGGCAAAGCGGGAGGCGGTGAGCGTTCTCTCTTCGCGCGGGCAGCGGGACGCGGCGCAGGTTCTGACGGTGGGCGCCACGGTTCATGCGCTGACACAGCCCACGACGGAGACAGGCGAGTTGCGGGCGGCGGTGGAGAGCATCCAGCCATCCGATTCACGAAGTTCCTATGGGGAACTGGCGCGGGCGCTGCGGTCGATCGAGCAATCGGCGAAGATTCCGGTGGAAGTGCACCTCATCAGCGACATGCAGAAATCGTCGCTTCCCCCGGCGTTCAGCGATCTGCGGGTGGGGCCGTCGACGCACCTGATTCTGCATCCGATGGCCGACCGGACGGAGGCGAACTACGCGGTGGAGAACGTGACCGCTCCAAAGAGCGTGTTCGATCCGAAGAAGGCGCGGGTGACGGCGGTGATCGCGGCTTACAACGCTCCGGCGGCCAAACGGACGGTGTCGCTGCTGGTGAATGGAAAGACGGTGGGGAACAAGACGGTGGACGTGCCTCAGAATGGACGCGCCTCGGTGGAGTTCGTAGGCATGGATGCGAACTATGGCTTCAACAAAGCGGATGTTCACATCGATTCGGCGGATTCGCTGGCCGGGGACGACAATTTTTATTTCGCCGTCGAGCGCTCGGATCCGCGGCGGGTATTGTTCGTGCACGAAGAGGGGAAGACGCGCGGGCTTCTGTACTACAAGGCAGCGCTCGAATCGGCATCCGAGGGGGCTTTCGTGGTGGATGCGGTGACATCCAACCAGGCGGCGAACGTTGCGCCCAACAAGTACGGGTTCGTGGTGCTTTCCGATGTAGGCGGTTTGGCGGGGACGTTTGAAGAGGCGCTGAAGACGTACGTGCGCGGGGGGGGCGCGGTGCTGGTGGCGGCGGGTCCGGCATCGGCGGGGCGGTTGCGGCTGCCGGTGTATGACGAGGCGGTGCGGGAATCGCGGTATGCCTCGCGCGCTGGAGAGCGTTTTCTGGTGGTGGGCGCGATGGACGTGACGCATCCGGTGCTGCGGGCCACGGGACGCTGGGAGAACGTGAAGTTCTACCAGGCGATCAAAGCGGATGTGGGGCAGGGACGGGTGCTGGCGCGGTTGAGCGACGATACGCCGCTGCTGGTGGAGAAGAAATTGGGGGAGGGTCACGTGATGTTGTTCACTTCGACCCTGGACAACATTTCGAACGACTTTCCGCTGCACACGAGCTTTGTGCCGTTCGTCGAGCAAAGCGCGCGATACCTGGTAGGCGCGGAAGTGAGACCGTCGGCGTACACGGTGGATTCGAATGTCGAGTTGCGTTCGGAGAAGGGTTTGGGGACGGTGGAGGTTCTCGACCCCAAGGGGAAGCGGGCGTTGAGCCTGCGCGAAGCGACGACGGCGCAGAGTTTTCTTTTGACGGAGACAGGGTTTTACGACGTGAACCGCGCCAATGAGCGCCATGAACTGGTGGCGGTGAATGCCGACCGGAAGGAATCCGATTTGGAGACGGCCTCGAAGGAGACGCTGGCGTTGTGGCAGGGGACGGGTTCACAACCTGCTCCCGCGGGGACGCTGGAGGCGGAGCAGCAGCAGAATGCCGGCTTGTGGTGGTACGTGTTGCTGGCTGCTATGCTGGTGGCGCTGGCGGAATCGATACTCGCCAGCCGGCATTTGAGCGCGGAGCCTGGTGAAGCGTAAGGGGGAGAGTGCAGGATTTCGGATAGTAAGGTCTACTAGAGTAAGGGGGACCGGATGAGCGCCTTTGACCAACTGGAAGGGTATCTACGTTCCGTAGAGCGGCGTTTGCGCATGATGGCGTTGACGCAAGGGGCTGCCATCACCGCGGTGAGCGCGCTGGTGGCTACGGTGCTGCTGGTGATGATCGTCAACGGCTACGCCTTTTCCGAGCGCAGCCTGCAGTGGGCGCGCTTCGCCCTGTTTCTCTCCCTGGCGCTGGCAGTAGGGTTCGGCATTCTGGCTCCATTGCTGCGCCTGAACGCCAGGCGCGCGGCGCGCGGGGCGGAATCGAAGTTCCCGGAGTTTGAAGAACGGCTGCTGACCTTTGCCGAGCGCAAGGACGAGGTGAAGGAGAATCCCTTCTTCGAACTGCTGGCGCAGGACACGGTGGAAGTGGCGCGGCGGGCAGAGCCGGCGATTCTTGTGCCCGCGGTTCGGCTGGCGGCATTTCTGGTGGCTGCTGTGCTGGCGACGGGCGTGCTGGTGTGGCTGACGACATCGGGGCCCGGATACTGGGGCCATGGCGCGTCGCTCCTATGGGCCGGGACGCCGCGAGACTCACAGCCGTTTTACGACATCAAGGTGACGCCGGGCGATCACAAGGTGCGGCGCCGGACCGATCAGATGATCACGGCCCAACTGATGGGCTTCCAGACCTCGATGGTGCGGTTGTTCGCGCGCTATAACGGCGCGACGAAATGGGAACAGGTGCGGATGCTGCCGCAGCCGGCCGGGGCGGGGTACGAATTTCTGTTCGCGGGGCTGCCGGAATCGGTGGACTACTATGTGGAGGCGGGTGCGATCCGGTCGAAGCAGCACCGGCTGACGGTGGTGGATTTGCCGGGGATCAAGAAGGTCCGGGTGAGCTACAAGTATCCATCGTGGTCCGGCATGCGGGATGTTTCCGAAGAAGGCAGCGGAGACTTGCGCGCCGTAGCGGGAACGGACGCGGAGGTTGCTTTTCTCACGGATAAGCCGCTGAAGGACGGGGTCCTTGTCTTGGACAACGACAAGAGGATCGAGTTGAAGGCGGCGGAAGGCGGCTGGATGACGGCGCACGTGAAGATCGGGAAGGACGGGATGTATCACGTGGCGGCGATCGACGGCGGCGAAGAGGTGCGCATCAGCGAAGACTTCTTTATCGAGGCGAAGCAGGAGACGCCTCCGGTGGTGAAACTGGTTCGCCCGCGCGGAGATGCGCGGGTGAGTCCGATCGAGGAAGTGGACATCGAGGTGCAGGCGGACGATGATTTCGCGCTACAGGACGTGGCGTTGAAGTATTCGGTGAACGGCGGCGCCGAGCAGACGGTGAACATGCTTGCGAAGAAGGGTGCGCCGTCGTCCACGGGGAAGACGACGATATCACTCGAAGATTTCAAGCTGGCGCCGGGCGACGTGGTGAGCCTGTACGCGGTAGCGAAGGATGCGCTCTCGACGAGCCAGACGGACATGATGTTCCTCGAAGCGGTGCCGTATGAATACGAGTTCACGCAGTCGCAGCAGATGGGCGGCGGCGGAGGCGGCGCGGGCGAGGAGCAGCAGCGGATTTCCGCGCGGCAGAAGGAGATCATCGCGGCAACGTGGAACCAGTTGCGGGATAAGAGCAACGACAAGGCAGCGGCGGCGGAGAACGCGAAGTTCCTTTCCGAAGTGCAGGGCAAGCTGCGGGATCAGGCGACATCGCTGGCGCGGCGCATGAAGAGCCGCGAGCTTTCGGGAACGAACAACCAGTTCAAGAGCTTTGCGCAGGATATGGAGAAGGCTTCCGAGGCGATGGGAGTTGCGGCGGACAAGCTGAAGGGGCAGGGCTGGAAGGATGCGCTGCCGAGCGAGCAGAAGGCCCTCCAGCACCTGTTGCGGGCCGAGGCGACGTTCCGGGAGATCCAGGTGGCGTTCGGGCAACAGGGCGGCGGAGGCGGTGGCGGCGGCGGCCGGGACCTGGCCTCGCTGTTCGATCTCGAGTTGGATACCGAGAAGAACCAGTACGAAACCGGGCAGCAGAATTCCTCCGGAGAACAGCGGCAGAAGGAGATTGACGAAGCTCTCCAGAAGCTGGAGCAACTGGCGCGGCGGCAGAAAGAACTCGCCGAGCAGATGAAGAAGAACCAGAAGGATACCCCGCAGCAGCGATGGCAGCAGGAGATGCTGCGGCGGGAAGCCGAACAGCTTCAGAAACAGATGGAGCAGTTGACTCGAGGCCAGCAGGGGCAACAGGGTCAGCAGGGCCAGCAGGGTCAGCAATCGGCATCGGCTTCGAACGGGCAGGGTTCGCAGAGCAGCCAACAGCAGCAACAGGAGCGGATGCGGCAGCAGATGGAGCGGATGCGCCAGAGGAGCAACGGCTCCGGCGGCGGCATTGATCCACGCGTGGAGCGGGCCATCGAGCGGCTGAAGCAGGCGACCGAAGACATGCGGCGGAACGGCGGCGAGCAGGGCGATGCCGGCTCGAGACGCGCGGCCGAGCGGTTGGAGGAAGCCAAAGACCTGCTATCGTCGCTGCGGAAGCAGGAGGCGTCGGGCCAGGTGTCGGACCTCGCGAACAAGGCCGAGGAACTGGCGAACCGGCAACGCGAGATGCAGAATCAGTTGCGGCAGATGTTCGGGCAAGGGCAGGACCCGAACGACATGCGGCAGTTTACGGAGAATCTGCGCAAAGGCCAGCAACTGGCTCAGGAAAAGGAGAAAATGCTGAGCGAGTTGCAGAAGCTGGAGCGCGACATGCAGCAGGCGGCGCGGGACCTGGCGGGGACGAGCCGGCAGACGTCGTCGAAGATCCGGGAAGCGCTGGGGCAGATGCAGGGCGAGGAACTGGCCACGCGGATGAAGCTCGGGGCGGAGTGGCTGAAGCGGGGAATCGGCTCGGCTACGTACATGCGGGAGCAGCCGGTGACCGCGGGCATGGAAAAACTGCGGGACGGGTTGCGGCAGGCGCAGCAGCAGATGGAAAAGGACGGCCAAGGCCAAGCCGCGGGCGGAGAGGACCTGGAGAAAGCGTTGTCGCGAGTGGAGAAGCTCCGGGCGCAGTTGCAGCAGTTCTCGCAGCAGCGCGGCCAGCAGGGTCAGCAAGGCCAGCAGGGACAGCAAGGTCAGCAAGGTCAGCAAGGTCAGCAAGGCCAACGCGGTCAGCAAGGGGAGCAGGGGCAACAGGGTGGCCAGCAAGGCCAACAATCGGGCAGCCAGCAGGGCCAACAAGGGCAACAGGGACAGCAGGGCCAGCGCGGACAGCAGGGCCAACAAGGCCAGCAAGGTCAGCAAGGGCAACAGGGCCAGGGACAAGGCCAGGGTATGGGCCAGGGCGGCGACTGGCAGCGTGGGCAGATCGGACAGCGCGGATATGGCAATGACAATGGCCGGATGCAGCCTGGAACACGCGAGCAGGGCGGCTATCGCCAGTACGGATACAGCGCCTTGAACGATGGGAGTCTGCAAGGTCCGTGGGGAGCGCTGCCGCCGGAAGGGCAGCGCGGATTGGAGACGGCCTATCGCGAAGGGCTGCGGGACCTGAACCAGTTGCGTCAGTCGCTCACGCCGGACAACGCCGAGACAGCGAAGGAGATTCAGGACCTCATCCGGCAAATGCAACAACTCGATCCTTCGCGGTTTCCAGGCAATCCGCTGCTGATTGAGCGGATCCGGGCGCAGGTGCTGCCGAACCTGGAACAACTGGAGATCCAGTTACGGCGGCAGTTGGACGAGAAGAACGGCGGACAAGTGCGGGCGACCAGTCCGGACTCGATCCCGGCGGGATACGCGGATGCGGTGGCGGAATATTTCCGGAAGCTGAGCCAGGGGAAATAGAGCCAGGGTTTTTCCGATTGAAATAGAGGACGGGGCATAGTAACATCGGGAAGCATTTCCCTCTGGCAGGTGTGCAAGTCCGACCCCGCCGAAGCAAATCGAGCGGATTCGCTCGATAATCAATCGAAGGAAGATAACCCAAGATGCTGATTCGCATCGCTCGAAACGGAGCGCTATTGCTTGCCGTCAGTGCGATTCTATCCCCTGTTGGCCTCGCCCAATCGGTGGAACTTCGCAACTGGCCCACGCCGTTATATTGGTCGCCGGATGAGGGTCTGGCCGGATCGAAGACCGATCGCGGGGCGGCCATCACCGGACAGTTGCCGCTGGTGGCAGTGACGCCATGCCGGGTCATGGATACGCGGCCTGAGTATGCCGGGCTGGGATTCAGCGGCGCTTTCGGCGCCCCGGCGATTGCCGGAGGGCAGAAGCGCGACGTTCCGATACCGCTGGGCAATTGTGGAATTCCCGGGGGCGCGCGGGCCTATTCGCTGAATATCACGGTAGTGCCGCATGGGCCGCTCCAGTACCTGACGGCGTGGCCGGCGGGGGGCACGCAACCGAACGTATCGACGCTGAATTCGTTCGAGGGCAAGATTGTGGCCAATGCGGCGATCGTTCCCACGGGGAGCGGCGGCGCGATTTCGATTTTTGCCACGAACACCACGGATGTGATTGTGGACATCAATGGCTACTACGTGGACTTGAGCGGGAACGGGATTGTGGGTCCGACGGGTCCGGCGGGTCCGGTGGGTCCGCAGGGGTCCACAGGGGCCACGGGTCCGGCTGGTCCGACGGGGGCGGCGAGTACGGTACCAGGTCCTACAGGGCCGACGGGGCCGGCGGGCGCAACAGGTGCGGCAGGTCCGGCGGGTGCGACAGGGCCGGCGGGTCCAACGGGACCGGCGGGTGCGACCGGGGCGACGGGACCGGCGGGGCCAGCGGGGCCAACCGGGGCGACAGGGCCGGCAGGGCCAGCGGGGCCAACCGGTGCGACGGGTTCGACGGGGCCGGCGGGTCCAGCGGGACCAACCGGTGCGACGGGTTCGGCGGGGCCAGCGGGACCAACCGGTGCGACGGGTTCGACGGGGCCGGCGGGACCAATCGGTCAGGTGGGTCCGACAGGTCCAACCGGGCCAACGGGGCCGGGGATTACGACGTTCGGCTACGTCTATCAATTGGCGACGATAGCGTCGGCCACGGTGGTTGGGGGAGCGGACGTGCCGTTCAGCAATAACGGACCTCTGTCCAGTATCTTTCACACCGCCGGGATGGCGGTGATCGTAGTTCCGGCTTCGGGTACCTATGAAATCCTGTACGGCGTCAACATCACGGCGGGCGTCGGCAGCGCGATCGCGGTGGCCGTGAACGGCACCGTGGACGCGTCGACAAATAGGACCACTCTGGTAGCCGTAGGGCAGAATGCCGGGCGGGCGATGCTCACACTCGCCGCGGGCGATGTGATTACCTTGCGGAACAATAGCGCCGTACCGTTCACGACGGATCTGGCTCCTGGCGTAGGGGGCCAATTGACAGTGAAGTTGCTGAACTGATCGCTCGAAAAAGCCGTGCCGGCATAAGCGCCGGCGCGGCAGTTGGAAAGCCCGTCCTACGACAATGCCTCGAGGGCGGCTCCGGTTTCCTTTTCGACATCGGCGTGCAGGCTGTTGCCGTGGGCATCCATGGTGACGATGGCGACGAAGTTCTCCACTTGCATATGCCACATGGCTTCGGGGATGCCGAATTCCATGAAGTGTACGTCCGGCACCTTCTTCACGCTGCGCGCGTAATATTGAGCGGCTCCGCCGATGGCGTTGAGGTAGACGGCTCCGCACTCCTTTAACGCGGCGAGGGTCTTGGCGCCCATTCCGCCTTTGCCGACGACGGCGCGGACGCCATAGTTGCGGAGGATGCCGGCCTGGTAGGGTTCCTCGCGGCTGCTGGTGGTGGGTCCCGCGGCTTTCGTCACCCACTCGCCGTTTTGCTGGAGCATGACGGGTCCGCAGTGGTAAAGCACGGAACCGTTCATGTCCACCGGGGGCGGGTTCTTCGTCAGGTGCTTATGGACGGCATCGCGCCCGGTGAACATCTCGCCGTTGATCAGAACAACGTCTCCCACCTTCAGAGCGCGCATCTGCTGTTCGGTGAGAGGAGGGGTGAGGACCACTTCGCGGCCGGTGAGGGGGAACCCTTCGCCTTCGGTCATGCGCTCCACTTCGCGCTCGGGGTCGCGGTAAAGCCACCTGGTGATGGCGCCTGTTTGGGGATCCAGGCGGACGCCGAGCCTGCGGAAGGCCCAGCAGTCGTAAGCGACGGAGACGAAGAAGCTGGCGGGGATGCGATTGGCCGCTCCAATCTTGCAGCCGATGAGGGAGGAATTGCCGCCGAATCCCATGGCGCCGACGCCGAGGCGATTGGCTTCGTCCATGATCTCCGCCTCGAGTTTGGCGAGCACGGGGTTCGGGTTGACGTCATCGAGGGTGCGGAAGAGCTGCATTTTGGCGAGCATGTAGCCGTGGGCGCGGTCGCTGCCGATACAGACTCCGAGCGCTCCCGGAGCGCAGCCCTGGCCCTGCGCCTGCCAGACGGCGTGGAGGATGCACTTCCGGACTCCCTCGAGATCGCGGCCGGCGCTGCCCAGGTGATCGAGGGCGCAGGGAAGGGAATATTGGATGTTCTTGTTTTCGCAGCCGCCGCCCTTGAGAAGCAACTTCACTTCGACATCGTCTTCTTCCCACTGCTCGAAGTGAACGACGGGGATCTCTTCGCCGAGGTTGTTGCCGCTGTTCTTGCCGGTGAGGGAATCGACGGAGTTGGGGCGGAGTTTGCCGCGGCGGGTGGCCTCGGCGACAGCGGAGCTGACCGCCTTGCGGATGACGAGCTGGTTGACGCCCACGGGGGTGTGGACGATGAAGGTGGGGAGGCCGGTGTCCTGGCAGATAGGGCCTTCGTCTTCGGCGGCCATGTCGATATTGGAGGCGATGATGCCCAGAGCCTGCGCGGATTGCGTGGAAGGCGTCTCGGCTCCCATGGCATGTTTCATCGCCGCGCGCACATCAGGCGGCAGATTGGTGGATGTCTGGGTGATGAGTTCAATGAGGCTGTTTTCGAGAAATTGCATGAGTATCTACTCCAAGGAAGATCATTTCAGGGGAATCCGCACGCTGGCGAGCATGCCGGGTTTGATGGCCGGGTTGGGGCTGGTGAATTCGACGGTCACCTGCGTGCCTTTGATTTCCTTGACATTGCCGGCAATGCCGTCGCTCGAGAGGTCGGGGACGACGACAAGGGCGGGCATGTCCGGCCTGATGCGCTCGAGCAGGCGCGGTTCCGGCTCTACGACGACCTGTAGCAGCGCCGGATCGACGGCAAGCTGGATGAGATCCTCCATTCCGCGCGTGACTTCGCCGCCGGGTTCGACGCCGAGTTTGAGAATGGTGCCGTCGGCCGGGGAAAGAATGTTCGAGGCTTCGAGATCGCTGTTCGCGGCGTCGACGACATCCTGGCGGTCGTGCACGGTGGTCTTGGCGAGTTGGAGGTCTTTTTCGTAGCCTTGCACGCGGTCCGCGGTGGACCGGGCGAGTTCGGAGGCGGTCTTGGATTCCTCGGCGGCGGTCTTGTATTCGCGCTCGGATTTCTCGAAGACGAGGCGGGGTGTGGCGCCTTCGCGCAGGAGCATCTGCTGGCGGAGATAGATTTTCTCGAGGCGGTCCACCTCGACACGGGCGCGAGCCGCGTCGGCCTCGGCGCGGGCGGCATCGAGACGGGCAGCGAGGATCTGCCCCTCGAGGCTGGTGACCTTGGACTGGGCGCTTTCGAGGTCTGTGCGGGACTGCTCGGCGGCCGTTTCGAGCATGGTGTTGCGGACGTGGCCGAGGGGCTGTCCTTCGAGCACCTCCTCACCGGCCTCGACATTCCACCGGTCGAGGATGCCGTCGGTGGGGGAGTGCACGGGCAGGATGTGGGCGGCCTGAATTTTTCCCGACAGGAGCGCTTCGCCGGGGATTGGGGGCGGCGGAGCGGGGGCGGCCTTTTGCGCGGGCTGAGGGGCGGGTTTGCGGAGAACGGAGAGGGCTCCGGCGGCGATTGCCAGCAGGATGGCGGACACCGAAAGCAAAACCCATTTGCCGCGCATATCCCGATGGTATCGTGCAACGCGGGCCGCCGTCTTCAGTATGCTGAAGCAATGCGCAGCGCGGTGGAGGCCATTCTGAAGTGGCACCGGAGGATGCACTCCCCGGATCTGAGCGTGAAGCTCGGAAAGATCAGCGAGTCTCCCTTTCGCTTCTACCGGGGGACGTATTTCCTGTTTACGGCGGATATCAGCACCGGGCCTTACCGGCGGCCGGCTCCGCTTGCCGTGCGCGGCCCGGTGGTGGGCGACGTGCACACCGAGAACTACGGCTGCTTCCGGTCGATTAGCGGGGACATCGTATACGACATCAATGACTTTGACGAGACGGCGGTGAGTAATTACGAATGGGATGTGAGGCGGCTCGCCGTCAGCCTGCTGCTGGGCGCCCTCGAGAACGGGCACCGGCTCGGGGATGGGGTGAACGCGGCGGAAGCGGCGATCCGGGGGTGGTTGGACGGGTTGCAGCGGTGGGCGCGTCTGGGCCGCAAGGAGTTTGCGGAGCTGCCCGAGCGGCGGCAGGTGCGTGAGCTGTTGTTGACTTCGCAAGAGAAATCGCGCGTGAACTTTCTCGAGGGTCTGACGGAGGAGAGCGCGCAGGGGCGTTTCACGCTTCGCCTCGAGGGAGGATTGCATGCCGTGAGTTCCAAGGAGCGGAAATCGGCCATGAATGCGCTGCCGTATTTCTTGAGGCATTGCCTGACCCCAGCCGGGGCGCACCCCGAGCGGTACCGGTTGTGCGACATCGCAGCGCGGACCGCGGGCAACGGAAGCCTTGGGCGGCTGCGCTATGCTCTGCTGCTCGACAAGGCGAAAACCAAGACGCCGAGCCTCTCGACGCTGCGTCTGATCGAGTGGAAACAGGCGCTGGACTCCGCTCTCGATTCGCCCTTTCCGCATGCCGGGAAAGGGCGGGCAAAGGCAGTCTACCAGGCGACGAAGAGATTTCAATTAATACCCAAGCGATACCTCGGCTACACGGTGATGGATGGAGTTCCCATGCAGGCGCGCGAATTAGGATCGAATGACGCGCGCTTTTCGCATAAGGAGTTTGTCGTGATGGAGCGGTTCAACAGGGCAGCAGCACTGTTCGGCGGACTGCTGGCGCGGTGCCACCTGCTGGCGGCGGTTTCCGGCGGCGGACCACGTTCCATTCCGCGCAGTGTGGCGGGCTTTTGCGACCGGTTCGTGAACGGCATCCTGCACTTTGCCGTCTCGTATGCGGACCAGGTGCACGCGGATTTCGAAGAACTCCGGCGGCGCCGCGAGGAGGTGCAGCGGGCATGGACAAAATGAGGATGCCGCCGCCCACCCTGGCGTCGCTGACGAACGTGTTTCTCAAGGCCGGGAACACGACGTTCGGAGGGGGCGACCCGACGATGATGGCGTTGAAGCGGGAGTTGGGAGAACGGCGCGGGTGGCTTTCGGATGAGCAGTTCGCGCTCGTGTTTTCCCTGGCGCGCATTACGCCCGGCACGAACGTGCTTGCGTTTTGCGCCGGGGCGGCCTATCTGATGTATGGTTGGGCGGCTTCGGCGGCGGCGGTGATTGCGGCGTCCGCGCCATCGGCGGTGCTCGCCGTCTGGCTGACCGTGGTGTTTGAATCGGCGGACCGCAACCCGATTGCGAAGATGACGGTTTCGGGCGTGCTGGCGGCGGTGGTGGGGATGATGGGGGCGGCGGTATGGCAATTGACCAGGCCGAGTTTCCAGGGCAAGGGCTGGCTGCGGATTGTGGTGCTGACCGGAGGGACGCTGCTGCTGAGGGAGGTCTGGAACTGGGCGCCGCTCGAAATCATGGTGCTGGCGGCGGGCATCGGGGCGGTGTGGCGGGAGATCTAAAGAAATGAATCTTCTCCTCTTGTATTTACTGCTGCTCAAAGCGATGCTGCTGTCTTTCAGCGGACTGAGTTCCTTGCCGGTGATTGAAGCGGATTTCGTCGGGAAACACCATCTCATCACGGAGCGGCAGTTGAACACCGCCGTGGCCGCGGGGCGGTCGGGACCGGGGCCGCTCGGCCTCTATGTGGTGAGTGTGGGCTATATGGTGGCAGGCATCCCCGGCGCATTTGCCGGTTACATCGCCATGATCAGCCCGGCATTTTTCATCCTGCCGATTTTGCGATTCTTCGCCAACCGGGCCAGGAATCCGCAGGTGCGCGGGGCGATCCGGGCGCTGCTGCTTTCGGCGGCGGGCTTGCTGATCTCATCGGCGCTTCCGATCGGGCGGGCGACGCTCACCGACGGGGTGATGGTGGCGGTGGCGGCGGCGAGTTTCGTGGTGCTGGCGTTTACGCGGGTCGAGACGCTGGTGGTGGTGGCGGGGTCGGCGGTTGTCGGCTTCGCGGCGGCGCTGCTGCGGGGGTAAGGGGAATGGCGGGAGAGGGCGCCGTCCGGTCAGGCTCAGGCGTGAGTGGTGGTAGCGGCCTCGAAAGTAAGCCCGAGAATATTTTCCAGAATTTCGAGTACGATGCCTGGGCGGAACGGCTTACTGAGCAAGGCAGTCGCTCCCAGCATATGCGCAACATGTAGAAATTGGCCGGCAAAGGCTCCCGACATCGCCACAATCTTTAGGTCCGGGAGTTCCTTACGAAGTTGGCGGATCGTCGCCAGCCCCTCCTGCTCCGGCATGACAATGTCGACCATGATTACGTCAAAATGCCGCTTGCGGCATTCTTCGACGGCCTGCCGCCCGTTGGAGGCTTCGCAGACCTCAAAGCCAACTTCGGTCAATATGGTTCTTAACATGGTTCGAATATCGGCGTCATCATCGGCAACAAGCGCGCGGAGTTTGTTGCTAATACGCATCACTTCCCGAACCTTGGCAATGAGTTGCGAGGGGGTAAAGGGCTTCTCAAGAAAAGTGCTCCCCGAGCTGGACGAAAGTAATGAATCCGATACATTACCAGTAATGTACAGTACGGCGGTGCCGGGGCGGGAACGCAAGAAGGCGGCCGCTAACTCATTTCCACGCATCTGCGGGAGGATCACATCGGTAAGCAAGAGATGAATGGGGCCGAGGTGTGCGGAGGCAATTGCCAACGCCGCCTGAGCGTTGTCCGCCTCGAGTACGGTGTAACCCTCCATCCTCAATATCTGTGCCGCAACGGCGAGGATCTGCGGTTCGTCGTCAACGGCCAGGATGACTTCCGTGGCTCTTCGCGGCGGTTTGGCTATTGGCTGTGGCAGATGTACCGATTCGGGGGCCGCTGCTCTGGGGAGATAAATCTGAAAGGTAGTGCCTCGACCGGGTTCGCTCGAAACGTCGATGTGTCCTTGGCGGTCTTTCACGATTCCATGAACCACGGCAAGACCAAGGCCGGTTCCTTTCTCAGGCTCTTTTGTGGTAAAAAAGGGCTCGAAAATGCGGGTTAGGGTCGCGCGATCCATGCCGGTGCCTGAGTCTCGCACCGTCAGAACCACCGCGGGGCCGCAGAAACCTGAAATAGACAGGCTTCCGGATTCGATGTCTACATTGTCGATGGCAATCGCCAGTTTGCCTCCATTGGGCATCGCATCCCGCGCATTGACTGCGAGGTTGAGAATAACTTGTTGCATCTGCCCCGCATCGGCGGTGACAAATGCCGGTAACGTAGCGGTGGAGATCTCCAACTCAATTTGGCTGGCAGCCAGTGTCCGCAGCATGCCTTCCATGCCAAGCAGGATTTCGTTGAGGTCGAAGGTGACAGGCTGAAGTCCTTGCTTGCGGGAGAAGGCGAGTAAGCGGCGTGTGATGAGGGCTCCGCGTTCGCCCGCGGTTCGGATCTGTTCCAATCCCACGCGAAGAAGGGGGTCTTCGGGCGTAGCTTTGCGGAGCAGGAGTTCGCTATGGCCCAGGATGATAGTCAGGAGGTTGTTGAAATCGTGGGCAATGCCGCCCGCCAGATGGCCAACCACTTCCATCTTCTGGGCTTGGCGGAGTTGCTCCTCCATCCTCTGGAGGGCCTCTCTGGATTCGGCTTCCTGGAGGACGCGGCGTACAGCAGGAGCAAGGCGTCCGATTTTGTCCTTGAACACGTAGTCGCTGGCGCCGCGCGTCAGGGCGTCAATAGCGGCATCCTCACCAAGGCTTCCTGTGAGAAAGACGAACGGTTTGTGGGGGCACTTTTCTCTCGCTGCCGCAAGGGCAGAGGCGCCGTCAAAGCCGGGCAGGGCGTAGTCGCTCAGAATGAGGTCGAAGTCGAGCTGGTCGAGATGGGCCAGGAATTCGTTTTTCGTTTCCACCTGAACGACTTCGCACGGAATCCCCTCGTGCGCAAGCACTGCCTCAACCAATTCGACATCGTTTCGGTTGTCTTCCAGATAGAGGATACGTTTGGGAAAATCCATCTGACTGGTGTCTCCCGACACTCCCAGTATACCGCCTTAGTCGGAACTGAGACCACCTTAACCAACATGAGTCTATCACAACTTTTCCTGGCATGGACCACGGACTTGCCGATACCTGGACGAAAAAATAGAGATTTTTGCGTGCCGACTGAAACTAGTAAATCATTGAAGCTAGTACCATGAATATCGTGGCGGTTCCGGCCGTGGTAAGTCCAACAGCATGATAGGAGGGCTCACGATTACGCTGGCCTTATCCACACGAAGGGAATGTTGATTGGATGCTTCAGAAGCTCAATTCACCGCATATGCATCAAATGGCGGCCTTCAATCCCGTTGTGCTGCATGCTGGAAGCCATCCGCTGGAGCGCCACCTGATGCATTTGAGAGATCCGGCTCTCGTTGACGCCCATGGCGCTGGCTATCTGCTTCATGGTGAGCCCAGCATCATAGTAGAGGGCGATGAGTTGTTGGTAACGAGGCGGGAGTAGGGCTCTGGCATCCATGAGCACGCCTCTCAACTGCTGGCGTTGACAGATGGACTCCGGAGAGAAGTCGGGTGGCGCCTCTGGGTCGACTGCGCGGTCCGCGGGATCGGCGTGGCTCGTGGTTTGGCTATCGGCTCTGGCGGCGGGATACCCCACGGGTGGGTAGGGTAACGGTGTCGATGACGGGTCCTCGTCAGAGCCGGCCCGGGCCTGTTCCCTGGCCATGGTTTGCAGCTTTTGCTTGCGCCGGGCGTCCCGGCTCAAGGCATCCAACTGCCGGAGGCTATCGAGGATTGCGCCCCGAATGCGGAACTTCGCATAGAGGACGAATGGGACGTTTTTTTCCGGCTTATACTTGGCGCATGCATCGAGCAGGCCGAGAGCGCCTGCCTGAATGAGGTCATCCAACTCCACATGACGTGGTAACCTCTGCCGAATGTGGAGAGCGATCGTTCTAATTAACGTTAAGTGCTTGTCGATTATAAAAGCCGAAAAAGATGTCGAAGCGGAATTTGTGGAAAAATGATTCTCCATGGATGGAAATCAGGATTCTCTTTACAGAGAGATGCAATGCTCCGCACCAGGGCATGACTCCGAGCGGTGCAGGCCCGGATGGGACTGGTGAGACGGCCAACTGCGACGATAGCGGAATTGAGATTTGGGTTTATCAGGGCACGTTCCGGGGTCTGGGTCAACCCCGGAGTTGTATGGAAGACTGCCAAAACTGCATCTGGGAACCGTAAGACTGCGCACACTATGATGCCTTACTCCCAACCAGCCGGATAATTCGGTAGTTGAGGAGTTCTACTTAGAAATGGAAGGATCAATTACTTTATCGCATGGATTGGCAGCGGTGACGGTTACTCTTATTGGGGGAACCGGTGTCGATTGTGTGGGGAGCCGGCACCCTCATTTGGAGGGGAGGTGCGATGATCTCGGTTCGAACCCGCCGTCCAGCGTGCCGGCGACAGGGCAGAAAGGCTCTCCTCTCGCGGTGGGAATCCCGGCTCGACTACTTCGGTGGCAATTCGTTAAGAATGGCCCAGAAAGCTCCGATCTCTTTGACCGCGTTGAGGAAATCAGCAAAGGCGACAGGTTTGACGACATAGGCGTTGACGCCAAGTTGGTAGCTTTGAATAAGGTCGGACTCCTCGCGGGAGGAGGTTAACATCACCACGGGAACAGACTTCAGTTTCTCGTCGGCACGAATCAACTGAAGCACCTCGAGGCCGCTTAGTTTCGGCAGTTTAATGTCGAGTAGGACGAAGGCGGGGAGGCTGTCCTCCCGCTTCGCAAAACGCGCGCGGCGGTAGAGGAAGTCGAGAGCCTCCTCGCCGTCACGGGCGACAACAACCTTATTTGCCAGGTTATACTCACTGAGCGCCTCGAGTGTGAGTTCGACGTCATTGGGACTATCTTCGACGAGCAAGATTTCCCGGAGTTGATTCACCGCAATTCCTCGTTTCTCAAGGGGAGGGAGAAGTAGAATGTTGCCCCAACATCCACTTCGCCATCAGCCCAGGTTCTTCCACCGTGGCGCTGCACAATGCGCCTGACAGAAGCCAAGCCGATGCCCGTGCCCTCGAACTCCTTGCCGCTGTGCAGCCTCTGAAAAACGCCGAAGAGTTTTTCGGAGTACTTCATATCGAAGCCCACGCCATTGTCGCGAACGTAAAATACAGCCTCAGAAGCGGCGAGATAGCCGCCAATTTCGACGCGGGCCACGGAACGGACGTTCGTGTATTTTATCGCATTCGAAACCAGATTCACCAGCACGATTCGCAGCATGGCTGGATCCCCCCGCACTTCAGGCAGAGTTCCGATCCCCCACTCGATGATGCGGCCGGCGGTCTCCTGGGAGATGCCATCCAAGACTTCGCGGAGCAACTCGTCCATATGGACGGGGGTTGAAAGAAGTTCGGTTCGTCCCATCCGGGAAAAGACTAGCAGATCATCGATCAACTTCCCCATTTCCTTAGCGGAAGAGGAGATCGTGCGCAGGTACCGCTGACCTTTCTCGTCGAGTCCTGGTCCAGCATGGCGGTGAAGGAGTCCGGCAAACCCATCAATATGGCGCAGCGGCGCGCGCAGATCGTGAGAGACGGAGTAGCTGAAAGCTTCCAGTTCTTTGTTGGCCCTTTTCAACTCCTCCTCGATGCGGATTCTGGCTGTAATGTCCTCGCTCACCTCAATCGCGCCCGTGATAGTGCCGGAGGAATCCCGGAGGGGGACGGCGGATAGAATAATGGCTCGGTGCGCATGGCCGGGCGTCCCGATGCCGATCAAGTCCTGAATAACGGTTTCCGCTTCTTGGATGGCCCGGTGCAAAACCCAATCCTGAGGTCGTACCGGGTCACCCGTTTGCCAGCGCCAGGCCTTGATCTCCTTGCGTGTGGCGGGGCCACCCCAAATCGCGATTCCCGCAGCGTTGACCATCGTGATGACACCATCGGCGCCGGCAATGGATACACCAACCGGCATCGCATCGAGGACGGTTCGCAACAACCGCTCCCGGCTCTGGAGTTCCAGGACTGCCTCCCTTTGTTCGGTGATGTCGTTCATTACGGCGACTGCGCCTCGCAGTGCGCCTTGCTTGTCATGCACAGGTCTGGCGGTCACGCGTGCCCAACGAATCCCGCCCTCCGGAAGGTGCTGGCGGATACCGATGACCTCCTCGTTGACGAATTCCCCACGGGCCGCGCGCGCCAGCGGCAACTGATCCAAAGGTACAGGGGAAAGTCTGTCCTCGCGAACGAGATATCCGTAGCGATCAGAAATTCCCCTGAGGAATCTGCCCTCAGGGATGCCGCTGATGCGACAGGCGGCATCGTTATAGATCAAAAATTCACCATTCTTGTCGATGACGGCCACGCCGTCGCCAATCGAGTGGAGAATCGACTCGGTCAGCTTGGCTTGGCTTAGCAACTCGTCCCTGGCGCGCCCCAGTTGCCCCGCCATCCTGTTGAAGGCGTCGGCAAGATCAGCAAATTCGTCGTTGCTTCCGGTGTCGATGCGGTGCGAGAGATTCCCGGATCCGATCAACTCCGCTCCTTCTTTGAGTCTCGCGATCGATTTGGAAAAGTTCCGCAGAATGGCGGCCCCAACCGTCAAACCAAGCAACAGGGCGAGAGCTGTGCCAAAAAGGACAACTTGAATTGACGCTCTTGCGCTCTCCTCCGCGGCGGTCTGGCGTTTCATGAGGAGGGTTCGCTCCCTATCCTTCATCAGTCCGACCAATTCTCGAATGTCGTCCGTTCTTTGTCGAGAAAAAGCAACTTGTCGTCCAACGTCCTCCTCGTCGTTTGAGCCCCTCCCTCGTGCCTCGATCTGTCTTCTGGTAAGAGCCAGGGCTTCGGCCACCCGGGCGGTGAGGTTTCGAAGCGTGTCCTGCTGCTGCGGGCTGTCAGCGGTGAGAGAACGAAGGTTGGTGAGGTTCTGATCGATGTGGGGAATAGCGACCCGATAAGGCTCGAGGTACGAAGCGTCTCCGGTAAGAAGGTACGCGCGCACGCCCGTCTCCACCGCCTTGACGGCTGAATCGGCGGCGTCAATCTCGGCGAGGATCAGGTAAGTGTGCTCGACCGATCGCCTTGTCTCGATGAGGCGAATGGCGCTGCGATAGGAGGCGACACCGCTGACGATGATATTCGCAAGGAGCCCGAACCATATGGCGAGCCCGAGTTTGACGCCGAATGTCCATCTCACGGTCTTCCACACCCTGTGGAGTATACATCGACTGAAGCCGCGGAAGACAAGAGATGGCTTAAGCCACTAAACCAAAGTCATAGCCCTGCCGATGTCTTGGGTGGAGTACTCCTCGTCCATGCAGACTACCCCCTCCTTCGTCGTGCTCGCCGTTGATGATGACCCGCAAATCCTTCTTCTCTTGCAGGCCGTTTTGAGTAGCGGTGACATCAAGGTGGTTCCAGTTTCGGACCCCGGGAAGGCAATGGAGTCTCTCAAGCAGCATAAGCCTATGCTTGTCCTGCTCGACTATTTCATGCCTGGGATGAATGGGATGGAAGTCCTGGATCAAATTGTCGAGTTTGATCCGGGAATAGATGTCATTTTTCTCACCAGCCACTACTCGCCCCAGGCGGCGGTGGAGGCCATCCGGCGAGGGGCCGCCGATTATCTCACGAAGCCCATTGATATCAATATGTTGCTGGGGAAGGTCGGGCAGTTGGTATCGGTGTGGAGGCACCGCCATCTCACTTCTTCCTTAGACCGGCAACTGCTGGAGGCCTTTCAATTCGAGGGCCTGGTTGGACGCAGTCCGGCGATGCTGGAGGTGTTCGCTCGCATCCGCCGCATCGCTCCTCACTTCCGCAATATTCTGGTGACCGGTGCCACCGGGACCGGCAAGGAACTGGTGGCGAAAGCCCTACACCGCCTCAGCCCTGTGGCGCAGAGGCGCTTTGCGACCTGTAATTGCGGAGCGATCGTCGAGAGCCTGATAGAAAGCGAACTGTTTGGTTATGTCAGGGGGGCATTCACGGGAGCGACTCAGGATAAGGTAGGGCTGTTTGAATATGCTGACGGGGGAGTCCTGTTTCTGGATGAGATTGGGGAAATGCCGCTGGCAACGCAGACAAAGTTGTTGCGCGTGTTGCAGCAGCAGGAAATCCAGCGAGTGGGCTCACCAGCAACGCGAAAAGTTGACGTGAGAGTAATCGCCGCGACACACCGGGACTTGATCGAGATGGTGAAAGAGAAGCGATTTCGGGAGGATCTTTTTTACCGCTTATCGATGATCGACATCAAAATTCCCCCTCTTGCCGACAGAAAAGAGGATCTCCCCCTCCTCATGCGCCACTTCCTCGAACGTTTCGCCCAGCAATATGGCAAACCGCTTCGCGGCCTTACGCGCCGCGCACAGATTGCCATGCTGAAATATCCCTGGCCAGGCAACGTGCGCGAAATTGAGAACTGCCTGGGCCACGCCTGCATGATGGCGGACGGGGAATTCGTGGACTTGAAAGATCTACCCGAGCGGATCATGACGCCCAACGCTGCTCCGGCGGACGATGAAGGGGAACTGGTGTCCCTCGAAGAGGCCCAGCGCCGCTACGTGGACAAGGTGCTAAAGACCGTGGGCGGGAACAAAGTTCGCGCGGCGGAAATTCTCAAAGTAAGCCGGGCTACACTTTATCGTATGATCGCAGCAACGAATGGAAACGGAAGCGAAAGTTCCGGGGATACCGTGGGGATAGAGGAAAAAAGGCTGGAGAGCCCGGCGGTAAATTCCGACGGATGCTTAAAAAGCAGATCATTTTAGGCGCAGTGTCTGAATTTGCGAACACCGTCTCGATCTTGAGAAAACGAACTTCCGTACCTAGCCAAAACGTAACCAGTCTGCGAAACGAGGAAGGGTAAAGCAAGGGAAACACCCTACCCTCGATAGGACTACCACCCTCGTCGCTCCAGAGCGCGCCTGAGTCGACGGCTCTTACTGTACTGGACCAGGTTGTGCCGATGGTCCCAGAAGAGAAACAACGCGAACTGGGAGGCAATCTCGGATCTGTACAGCAGATATCTGACAATTCCTTTTCCAGCAAGGCTCGACATCCATTAAGCGGTTGTTTCCCAGCGAGTTAGCGGCATTGCTCCGTGCCGCGGTGATTTGGCGGCGCGAGTGCGATGACTGCGGCATGGACTCGAAGCAACAAGCCAACCGGAACGAAACAAGGTTAATGGACCTCCGTTACCCTGAACCAGCCATGCTGTCCTTCCTCGAGGACCAGGCCGAACCCATGGCCGCCCGCGTGGAGACCATAAAAGGCAACATGGTGTGGCTGGAGATGAACATTCCTGTCCAATGCCGGAACTTGGTGAAGATCGAGTTGTCCCACTACCTCTTATTGGGAGAAGTGCTGTGTTGCCGGAAGTACTCCGGACCCTATTGTGTTGGGGTGGAGCTGCAACATTCCGTCAGCACAGGAGAGGTGGCAAGCATCGCAAGCGAACTCCGGAGTGGCCGGCACGCGAAGAGCAGTGGCGCCGGCCACTACCATCCGGAGTTTGCCATTGCCTGAGCGAAAGGAGATTTCAGGATGTTTGCAGATCGCAGACAGGTCGTAAAAACCATCCAGGTATTCTTCCTTGCCCTGTTTGTGGGCGCGCTTCCCGGGTTCTTCCGCACACGCAACTTGTGCGCTCTACTGGGTGCTACGGCGGAATGGCTGTTGCCCGCAAACGTCGAGGCGTCAGAGCGTGAAATTACATTCCAAGGACAGCCGTGGGTGGTGAAGGTATCGCAGGAACAAGTGGGACCGGGTCCGAATTACTTCTCCGCGTCGCCGGAGAACGTCTTCGTGGACGCCAAAGGTAGATTGCACTTGAGGATTGTCCGCCGGGCCGGGCGGTGGTACAGCGCTGAAGTCATTTCGCGGCGAACGGTGGGATACGGAACGTACCGGTTCGAGGTCGAGCAGGTGAATCCGCTGGATCCAAACGCCGTGCTCGGGGCATTCACATGGGGCGACGAATCCGGCCCGCACAATAACGAAATTGACGCGCTCGAAGTAGGGCATTTCGGAGATGACAGCGGGTACACGAATGCGCAGGTGGTGATTCAGCCGGCCGAGGCGAGAGGAAACCTACAGCGGTTTCTACTGCCGCACGGCGGCACGACCACACACATCATGCACTGGGAGCCGGAGGGATTGCAGTTTCAAGCAGCGGAAGGAGATGGGCCGGTAATTCACGAGTGGTCCTACCCGCGCACGGTTCCGAACGTTTCCGGTGAAAAGCTTCACTTTCGATTCAACCTGTGGCTGTTCCAGGGAAGACCCCCTTCCGGCAAAAAGGAAGTGGAAGTCATCATCACATCGTTCTCGTTCGAGCCGGCCCTGAGTACACCACGCATTACCAGTTAAATGCACGCGGCGGGCCGTGCGTGCAGCCCGCAAATCAGTTTGGCATCGAAAATTATGATTCTGATCTGGAAAGAGTGCTGAGAGCAAGCGTTAGAGAAAAAGGAGATTGAAGAAATGGTTTTCACGACGATCCTGGCAAACTTGTTGGCCACCGGATGTGCGCTTCTGTTGGTACATCGAGGCCCGAGCAGACGCCTCAAACTGCTGGCGTTCACCGTTGGACTGATGTCGTTGTCGCAGACAGCGGCTTTGTTGCACTCGGTGGGCATCTGGTCCGCGCCTGCTGCCCACGTGGCGCAATTCCACGAGTTACTCGTGGCGGCTCTGGCTCTCCAGGCGCTCTACCTGTTGGGGCAAGAGATGTACGAGCAGAACTACAAGGACCGTATGCTGCGGCTGATTGAATTCGAGTTCATGCGGCCTCTGGGCCGCGTCATCACCAAGAAGGCAGCCAAGGCGGAAAATGCGGCTGCGGAGGCCACTGTTCTCGGCACGCCGGCGCTTTGGTCACAGGAAGCATGCAAATGATCCGGGCAAGTTGGAAGTGGCTAGCCACGCTGGTTGAAGGCTGCAGGTTCGTTGCACGGTGGAATCCTCAGGCTTCCGCCGCACCCGGGATGGGCCCGCGAGCCGGGCGGGCGCTGGCTCGATTCCGAGTGCCTGCGCTACAGATGAAAGTGAAGACTTTCGACCTGCTTACCCTTTCCGCGGATGATGTTGCAGTGCGGTTAAGGCGTCACCTCCTGGTGGAGTTTGAAATCGCACCCCGCGCCGGTGGGACCCGTGTGTATCTTGCGTTGAACACCATCATCTCGTCCTCATGCTGAGCAGTTCCGGCGGTGGAATGATTGAGTGTCATTTCCACCGCCGGACTATGTTTTTCCTGCCAGAGCAGTCTCTGACCTTCGCCGTCTCTTCGCGCGAATCACAACGAGTTCTTGGAAGGGAGAGGCGTGGGAATGTGGAGACCGGTTCAGACCTTCAGATAGGGCTTAAGCCCCTCGAAGCAGTACTCGATCTCCTCCACCGCTCTTGGGGTCAGCTTGACGTTCTGCCGGCGGGAAACGGTGGTATGGAACACGCCCCGGCGCTTCATGATGTACTGGCGAGTTCCCGGAATGACAGTGTCGAGGTTGATCATCAGAAGCAGGCGGGCGAAAATTTCTCGCGCCTTCGCATGATCGTTAGCGTGCCATGCATCCCAGATGTGCACATAAGCGTCGGAAAACGGGGCCCCCGGCATGGTGCCGTCCATGCCGAGCCTCCATTCGTAGAGCATGCCCTTTCCGGCATTTCCGCTGAAGACGCTTTTGACAACCGGCCGGTTCCCGGCGAGCGCCAGCATCCGTTCGATGACCGGCGAGGCTTCTTCCTTGACGTAGCCAAGGCAGGGAAATTGACGGGCGAGGGAGGTGATCATGTCCACCGGCGGGATGAGGCCTTTGGCGCCGCCAGTGGTCTGAATGAACAGCGGCCTTTTTGCGGACTCGGCGAGTGAAGAATAGTAGCGGCGGTAGTCGTCCACGGAAGAAGCCTCGCTTGGGGGTATCGCAATGAGCGCGTCGGGGCCGAGGTCCTCAGCGACTTTGAGGTACTCGATGGCGGACTGGACGTTGGCCCCCTGTACACCGAGGACAAGCGCGGGCCGCCTGCCAGTGGAAGCTCTGGCGAGCACCTTCATCCCCCGCAATCGTTCCTCCCGGCTCAGCGTGGTATATTCGCTCGCCAGTTGCGGCCAGACCATTCCGTGCACGCCACAGTTGGTGAGAAAATCGACTTCCCGCCGCAAGTCTTCGTAGTCAACAGAGCCGGATTCGGTAAACGGAGTGGCCATGATAATGAAGATGCCGCGCATCTGCTTTGTGGGCGAGGCGTTGGCCAGTGGGAGCGCGGCCATCGCCGAAAACCAGGCGCGCCGGGTGAAGTGGTTTGCCATTGTGTGATTGAGCAGGTGAGGAGGGCCCTACCGCGCGCCGCGCGCGCCACCGCCGCCGCCACCGGTCTGGGCCGGGGCGCTGGCGGGAGCAGAGGATCGAACGGGCGCTCCGCCTCCGAATCCGCCGCCGGAGGACATGCCGCCGCGCGAGACGCCGGAGTTGAGGCCGGACCAGGAGCCGCGGCCGCCGCCTCCGCCGTATTCGCCCTGGTTGTAGCGGGGAGCGTACACCTGCCAGACGGCTCCGGGGCTGTAATAGCCCCAACCAAACGGGCTGAGCAGATATCCGCTCGCGGGGATGAAGGCCAGCATGCCGAACTCGGGATACCAGGCCCACAGGCTACCGTTGGCGCGATAGCCGTTCATGCTGAGCGCGTGGGCGGCGGAGATGTTCACCTGTGAAACCAGCGAGGCCCGCTGGGCGCTCCAAACATACAGCGGATCGGTCTTGCTGTTCTTGAACTTGGAGGCTTGCAGGCCGTCTCCGACACTCACCATGCGGTTCTTCGTAAGGGTGAGAGAAGTGTCGCGCATGGCGACCTGGGCTTTTCCCTCGAGCACGCGGACCTGTCCCATATCCGCGTCGAAGCGGTAGAGTCCCATTTTGAGAAGGGATGTTTCCGATTGCGCCTGGCGGATGATGATGTGGTTGAGTTTCCCCAGTTCGGCCACCTCGACGAGGGCGGAGCCTGTGAGGACTTCCAGGCGCGTATCCGTCAACGCGTTGGAGATCATCCGGAAAGAGGAATTCGGGCTCATCCGGAAGAAAACGCCGGGACTGAGGCCAAGCTCCGCGCGGCCGTCGGCGGTTGTGAGCGTCTGCCCCTCGCCGACCATCACCAACTGCCCCATTTTGGGCTGCACCTTCTGTCCATCGAGGGTGACATTGCCTTCCACGTGGTGGATGAGGCCAGAGCGGACGGAAATAGCCACCTGCGCCGGCGCGGTGAGCGCAAAGGTGGTGAATAGAGCGGCGACCATCCTCGTCATTCGATTGTGCTCCTTACGGGTATCATCCGCCTTTCCTTGGGCAGGGTCAAGCAGATCATTGTGTCAGCCTCCTCCTCGAGGGGGCGGGTTGAGAACCAGGAGCGGGGCGGTGGAGCAGATTGCGTCCGTGCCTGCGGCTGGTAGAAATGGCTGCTTTTTCGAACGGCGCGGCTGAGTCCGCAGCGCCTCCGGAGATGGGAATCACCGCCTGGGAGTTGTAGGAATCCGGGCCCGCGATGTCGAGGTAGCGATCGCCGGAACGGACGCCGGCAGGCACCTGAATGTTCATCTGGTAGAGGCCGACCAGGGTCGGGGCCAAGCCGGAGAAACTGACGTTCGCGATCTTGCCGTCGAGGTAGGCGGCCATGGACGCGACGGCGCTGCTGGTGGGATTCGCGGGTCCCGGCGAGCCGTCCGCGACGGCGGGCGAGACGCTCCCCAGGCCGGTGAGGAAAACTGCCAGCGTTTCGCCGGGTTTGGCGGGATTCAGCGGCGTGACCACCGAGAAATCCGTCGTATGGAGCGCCGCCGCATAGCCGATTCCGCCCGGAGGATTGGTGAACACGCCGGGTGTGGTTAAGGTTCGAAAAACCGTTACGGTATTCGATTTCTGCCCGTTGCTGGTGACCTGGATAGCGGCCACGGTTTCCGTGGTTCCGAAGGGAACCACCCCCAGGATGAGGTCCGGCCTCACGACGTAGAGGGGAGCCGGGCGGTTATTGATCATCACCTGGACTCCGCCGAGCGTGGTGGGGAAAGTGCCATCCACCGACGTAGTCTGCGCCAGATTGGTTCCGTACAGGGAGAGGAAGAGTCCGGGGGAAACCCCAACCGTAAACGGGGCTGAACTGGCGGCGTTGACTACCCCGGTGGGGTTCAGGAAGACCCCGCTGCCCGAGAAGTCGGGAGCCTTGAGCGCGATGTTGATGCCCTGAAGAGTCTCGGTGCCGAATCCGATGCGGATCGCGCCGCCGGCTCCGATGATGTAGTGGAGGCCGAGAAAATCGTCGTAGCTCGCGTCGGCCTCGAGGGTGAACGGGTCGGAATAGGTGTAGTCGTAGGCGTTGGATTCAAATCCCGAGAGCAGGCGCTGGTGGGCGATGGTCGAGTCGGCGGTGGCGTTCAGAGATCCAAAGTAGGAATGCAGGGTGGCCACGTTGGGCTGGGACTGGTCGAGATCGACGCCCGCCTGGTAGTAGAGATTGCTGAAGATGCCCGGCGTGGGTGCTCCGGAGAGGGCGCGCACGCCGACGAACATATCGGCGCCGGTGGGCGACCCCCCGAAGATCAGGTTGCCGTCAGGGGAGATGTAGAGGTTGCGGTTGCCGGCGATGAGGTTTTGGTTGGTGAGATTGCCGCCGTAGGATACGGTGGCGAATCCGTTTTGAAAATCGTAGAGCGCTCCGTTCACGGTCTGGCTGATTTTGGTTCCGCTGCTTCCGATGTAACCGATGGCGTTGATCGCGCCGAGGCTTCCCTGGCCGTCCGGATTGATGCGGAAAAGGGCATCGCGCGCCTGCGCGGTGGTGGTGGGAAAATTGAACTCGGCTACCCAGTAGCTGCCGCGGAAACTCGAAGTGGTGGGCGGCGTCGTGCCCGCGGGAGCGGCTATGAAGATGTCATTGATGCCGTCTTCCGTGCTGCTGCCTACGAAGACGCCCTGGGATACCGTTCCGAAGACCGTCCCCTTATCGAGCGCCGGGTTGTCCATATAGCCGAGCCCGCCGGCGGAGATGGTGTAGGTTCCGGAGAGGTTGTGGGATTGCAGCCCCGAGGCGGTGGAATCGGAGACGGTGCCGTTGAGGCTGTAATTGCCCTTGCCGTCGAAGTTGATAGTGCCATAGAGGGCGACCGTGCGGCTGAGGTTGCCGGCATTGTCGCCAACAATCCACACGACCTGGCGGAAGTTGTAGAGACCGTTGAGCTGGCTGTTGCCGCTGGAATCCCAGGGGACCGTGTTTTGGGATTGGGCTCGAGCCGTATAGCAGGGCAGGAGCAGGAGGAGCAAGGAAGGGAGAAGGCGATGGATCCGCATGTGTCCCTTCACAAAGGACGTAAGGGAATGAAATGGGTTAACGGGAAAAAAAATAGAGAATGGCATGTCCTACTTGGAGTATGACATCTGGCAGCCGGCGGCGTGTGCAGGTCACTGCAGGACCGGAAGGGTAAGGTAGTTTGCAGGAACGAAAAGGCTGCCTTCCGTGGTTCCTTCGGGGCAGGCGCGCTGGAGATGAGCGGACAGTTCCCGCCCGCTGAGCTCCGAGGCGAAGAATTGCTGAAAGGCAGCGGCGATGCGGCGGACCTGGTCCTTCGATTCGTGCGCGAATTCGATGCGGAAATGCACGATGCCGGCATCGCGCCAGGAATCGAGGTGGAGCGCTGCCTGCTGCGCCTCGGCGCCGAAGACCGTGTTGCGGCAGCCGGCATCTGCCATCACGGGGTGGACGCGTCCGGAAGGGTCGCGCAACGCGATGCGGTGGCGCTCGCAAGGGTGCCCGCAATCGAGGTAGCTGGCGCCGGAAGAAAGGAACCGGCAGAACACGCAATGTTCGGTGTGGAAGACGGGCAGGTGCTGGTAGGCGATGACCTCGACCAGATCGGGGCCGGCGTTTTGAGCGAGAGCCGCGACTTGGGCGGCATTGAGATCGTGGGTGGGAGTGAGGCGCGAGAGGCCCATGGATTGAAGAATGCCGGCCGAGAGATGATTGGCGGCGTTGAGGCTGAAATCACCGATGAGGGGCGGGTGGGGCATGGCCTGGAGCGCCTCGAGGAGGCCGGCCGAGCGCACGAGGATGGGGCAATCAAGTTTCAGGAGGAAGTGGACGATGCGCTGTTCGCCGGGCTTGAGAATGCGCGGGCTGGCGACGCGGGCTTCGATGCCGTGCTGCTTCACGAGATCGACCGAGGGGCGCAACCCGTAGAGTTCGAGGTAGTCGAGCGTGATGGAGGCGGGGCGGCATTCAAGGGCCGCTTCGAGTTGTTCGGGTGTGCGGACCAGGAGGTGGAGTTGCGGGGGGAGAGGCGGGGATTGCCGGGGTTGTCGAGGTTGTGGTTCCACCAATCGGGTGGGGACTGAAGAGACGGGGCTTGGGGTGCGGGATTGCCTGGACCGCAACTGTTCGACGGCATCGCGGCGCATCTGGTTGAGCACGGATGCCTGGACGAAGGGGCTGCCATTCACTTCGAGTTCGACGGCGGCAAGTTGGTAGGGCACGTTGCCGAGGCGGCCGAATTGCTCCTCGAGTTGTGGGACGCTGACAGCCCGCTGCCGGGCCGCGCTGAGGATGTCCGGTGAGACGGTGGTGACGTGAATATCCGGATGGTCAACGAGGGTCCATTCGGCAACCAGAGGGGCGCCTTCACAAGCAACCACCTGGACTTGAACGGGCTGCTTGTGGACAGGAGTTGCGGGCTGCAGGAACGGACGGGCGGCTTTGGCGGTAGCGGGGTCACTCGATCGCCAGACGAGGTCGCCGGGGCGGATGCGAGAGAAGTCGATGGCGCCATTGCCGAAACGGAGGTCCCAATTGCCGTCCCGGCGGAGTTCCGATTGAAAGACGCGTCCGCCCTCTTCCTCCTCTTCGGGGCTGCGCCAGGCGGCGGCATCGAACACGAGGCCATCTCCAGGTTTGAGCGGCGAGAGGTTGTTGGCAGCGGAGGGTTCGATGAGGACGCTGCTATCCTGCACGCGGACGACGCGGCCCATGAGGACGCCGCGATGGCGGGGGGTTCGGCCCTCGACGACGGCCTGGTGGTTCGTTCCTGTGAGGAAGAAGGGACCGAGGCCGCGCGAGAAGACCTGCTCGAGTTGGAGTTCCTCCGCGGGCGACACGCTGAGGGGCTGGCGCGCCCAAGCCTCGTCGACGGCCTTGCGGTAGGCCTGGGTCACCAATGCGACGTATTCGGCGTCCTTGTAGCGGCCTTCGATCTTGAGCGAATCGATGCCGGCTTCGAGGATCTCCGGGATCTGGTGGAGCGCATAGAGATCGCCGGGGGAGAGGAGGTAGCGCGCTTCACCGAGAGGCTTGAGGGCGCCGTCCACGAGGAGTTCGTACGGGAGGCGGCAGGCCTGCGCGCACTGGCCGCGGTTGGCGCTCCGGCCGCCCCACGCTTCCGAGGAGAAGCACTGGCCCGAGTAGGAGACACAGAGCGCCCCGTGGACGAAGATCTCGAGTTCGCAACTGGTGGCCGCTCGGATCTTGCGGATGTCGGCGAGAGACAACTCGCGCGCGAGGACGACGCGCCGGGCGCCGAGCCTTTGGGCGAGTTGCACCCCTTCGGCGCTGCTGATGCTCATCTGGGTGCTGCCGTGCACCGCGAGGTGCGGCGCGATCTGGCGGGCGAGACCGGCGATTCCGAGATCCTGGACGATGATGGCGTCCGCTCCGGCATTGGCGATCGACGCCAACGCAAAGGCGGCGTCACGCAGTTCGTGATCGAAGACGAGCGTGTTGAAAGTGACGTAGCCTTTCACGCCGCGCTGGTGGAGGGTCTGCATCACCTCCGGGAGTTCGGAGAGGGCAAAGCCAACCTTGGCCCGGGCGGTGAAGTGCTTCAAGCCGAAATAGACAGCATCCGCTCCGGCCTCGATAGCCGCCTGAAGTTGCGGCCAATAGCCGGCCGGGCTCATGATTTCCGGCTTGGGGTGAACGATGGAAGAAACGGACTGCGGCACCAGTACTTAGGTTAGCGCGCCCCGGCAAAACCGGTGGGCAGGCCGAAAGCTGAGAGCCGATCGCTGATAGCTACGAAAACTGCCATCCCTTCCGGTGGATAGGCTTGAGGTACTTGTTGGCGTCGGCGTTGTTGGTGATCTTCATTTTCACAGGGTCGTATTCGATCTTGCCTTCAACCCGGAGGGCGATGACGCCGAGGAGCATCCACTCGACAAAGGGGGATGCCACGTTGAAGTTGGAGCAGGCGGCATCGCCGCCTTTGCAGGCGCGAATCCAATCGCGATAGTGGCCGGGGGAGCGGGTGAGGTACTGTGGCGGGAAGTGGTAGTCCCTCATCTTCTCGACGGGGAGGAGGCGGGTTTGTTCGCCGTAGGTTCCTGTAGTGAGCATTCCCTTGGCGCCGATGAAGACGCTGCCGTCGGGTTTAGGGATGCGGGCATCCGGATTGTCCTTGATCTTCTCGTATTCCTCGAGGTTGAAGACGCGGCCGACGTAACCGGTTCGCGGCGGGTGGGGGGAATCGGCCGTGCGCGGCAGGGAGGGCAGGTCGCCGATGAGTTCCCCCTTCGGGACTCCGGCTACCTCGGGCGACACGCTGAGGCCGTCGTGCCAGAAAATCTTGACCGGGGGCATGTTGCCGCGGGCGGGGAAGTCATAGCGGATGATTGACTTCTTGGGATACATGAAGTCGCTGGCGCCCTCTTTCTTGATGCACTCGACGCTGGTGGGCGACGTCAGACGGAGGGCGAGGTTGGCGGCTCCGAGGATATGGCAGGCCATGTCGCCGATGGCGCCGCAGCCGAAATCATAGAAACCGCGCCAGTTGAAGGGCTGATAGAAATTGCCGCCGAACTGGTTGGGGTAGCCTTCGCCGCCGCTGGTGTAGGGGCGGGATTCCGCGGCGCCGAGCCAGAGGTCCCAATCGAGGGTGTCGGGGACGGGGGTAGGAGGCGGGATCGAGGTGAGACCCTGCGGCCAGAGCGGGCGGTCAGTCCAGGCGTGGACTTCGGTGACGTCGCCGATCTCGCCGGCCCAAATCATCTCGGCGGCCTGGCGCGTGCCTTCATTGGAATAGCCCTGGTTGCCCATCTGGGTGGCGACTTTGTACTTGTTGGCCGATTCGCGCAGCATGCGCGCTTCCCAGACGGTGCGCGTGAGGGGTTTCTGGACGTAGACGTGCTTGCCGCGCTCCATGCACCAATTGGCGGCGATGGCGTGCATGAAATCGGGAACGGTGACAATGACGGCATCGATATCCCTGCCCTCCTTGTCGAGCATTTTGCGAAAATCCTTGTATTTGGGGGCCTTTTCGTATTTCTGATAGGTGCGCGCCGCTTGTTTGTCGTCGACGTCGCAGAGGGCGACGATGTTTTCGTCCGCGCAGCCGGCGATATCGCTGCTGGCTTTGCCGCCTGCTCCGATGGAGGCGATGTTGAGCTTCTCATTCGGCGATTTGTAGCCTAGCGTGCGGAGCGAAGCCGCGCTGCCGAATCCCGCCGATGGAATCGCTCCGGCGAGAAGAGAGCCGAAGAAGAAATGACGTCTCGTGGAACCGTTTGCCATGGAAAACTCCCCTTCTATCGTATGCCCATTTCAGGGCAGATTGCATTGCGGGGGGAATCAGAAAGGGTTGAGCGTGAGGCAAAACACGTCTTCCAGATCGTAAGGGATGCCGTGCACGACACCCTGGCCGTTGGCGATGGTCAGCTTGCGGTTGCGCACATCATCGGCGAATTCGGCTCTGCTGGCGGCGGCGCGGCGATTGGCCACGATGCGCATGCGGGCGGCTTCGGCATCGGGTCCGGTGACCGTGAGGAGGGAGAAATCGGCGAAAATCTGGGCTTTGATGATGGCGTTGATGGAGCCGTTCTGGGTGAGGATGTCGAACATGAGAGCAGCCGCGCGCTGGGAAGTGAGGCCGTATTCGGTGCACATTGCCTTGGCGCGTTCATATAGAGAAGCAGCGTGGCGGACCTGAATATCCTGAAATTCCCTGGTGCGGCCCAGGGCCTTCAACATGCCGCGCCAAGGTTCGACAACCTGGCCGCGGTTCTGGAGGGAGCGGGCGAACTCGAGTTGCTCGGCAAGGGTTGCGCCGGCGAGGGAGGTGAGGGTCTCGAGGTGTTCATGGAAGATATCGCCGCTGACATCGGGATGGTTTTCGATCATCTCGCCGAGCAGGGGTTGAAGACTGCCCTGACCGACGTTCCATTGCAGAACGCCGAAGCTGATGCCCTGTCCGTCGAAGTCTCCGCTGAGCATGCTGTAGCAATCGGGCGGCTGGGCTCCGGTCTCGAAGGAGCCGGTGAGCGCAAGGCAGCGCTGGGAGACGGGAGCGAAGGTCAGTGGAGAAACAGGAGCCGGTTCTCCCGGAAAAAGCATTGCCCAGGTGGCGGCGTCGACGGCCCCGGTGGCGGTGAGGCTGTGCTGTTTCTGAAACGTCTTGACCCCGGCTTCGCTGCCCCCGCCGAAGCTGGAATCGAGCGGTCCCTGATAGAGCTTCAATTCGCGCAACCGCTGCTGGATGCGCAGGACAAGGTCTCCGGACATTCCACGGCGTATGGTCATGATATCCTCGCAATTCAGATGGATGCGGGCTTTCCGTTGGGTTTCAGCAGGTGCATGGTGGGCTTGTAATCGAGTTCATGGCTCACTGTCTGCACCAGCGCGCGGAGACACTTCACGCGGGCGTTCCATTTGTAATTGCCCGGGACGATGGTCCAGGGCGCCTGGAGGGTGCTCGTCTTGAGCAGCATCTCCTCGGCAGCGGCTTCATAGTGGGGCCACTTGTCGCGATTGCGCCAGTCCTCGCCGGTGAGTTTCCAGCTCTTGTAGGGTTTGTCCACGCGCTCCTTGAAGCGCTTCAACTGTTCTTCGGGAGAGATGTGGAGCCAGAATTTGACCAGGATGGCTCCGGTATCGGTGAGTTGCCGCTCGAAGTTGTTGATCTCGCGGTAGGCGCGGCGCCATTCGTGCTGTTGGGCGAAGGCTTCCACCCTCTCGACCATGACGCGGCCATACCAACTGCGATCGAAGATCAGGACCTGTTTTTCTTCGGGCGGACGGAGGCGGCGCCAGAAGGGCCATAAGTAATGATGGGTCTTGTCCTCGCCCGATGGCGCCGCAATAGCGAACACCTCGTATCCGCGAGGGTCCAGCTTCTCCGTCACACGGCGGATGTTGCCGCCCTTGCCCGCGGCGTCCCAGCCTTCGTAGACGATCACAAGGAGGCGTTTGCGGATGTAGAGTTGATAGGCCAGTTCCCGCAGTTGCACTTGCAGCGTGGGGAGGTCGTGCTGGTACTCCTTTTCCGTGATTTTCTCGTTGAGATCAATGTTTTCGAGCATGGATTCTTCTCGGGCGTTCGGGAACCGGCGGGGCAGCTTCGGCGTTTTGCACGGCGTTGAGGAGCAGAGGCATGGACTCGGGCGCCTTGGCGTGGAGAACCTCCTCGAGTCTTTGGATGATGCTCTCGAAGACCTTCACGCGGGCATAGCGCGGATCGTCGGCTTCGACGATGGTCCAAGGAGCCCATTCGGCTTCGGTGCGCATGAGCATTTCCTCGACGGCTTTCAAGTAGAGATCGTGCTGCTTCAACTGGAGCTTGTCTTCCGGGTCGCGCATGAGCTTGGAGATAGGATCTTTGGCCTGTTTCTTGAGGCGGCGTTTCTGCTCTTCACGGCTGATGTGAAGGAAGAACTTGACCACCTGGTAGCCGTCGTCGGAGAGAGCGCGCTCGAAATCATTGACGTCTTCAAAGGCCTGCTGCCACTCCGTTTTTCGGATGCGTTTTTCGACGCGCTCGATCAGGACGCGGCGGTACCAGCTCTGGTCGAAGATGGCCATTTCTCCGTAGTTCGGAATCTTCACCCAGAAGCGCCACAGCCAGGGCATGCTTCGCTCATAGGTGCGCGGCGACAGGATCATGTGGAGACGGAAGACACGGGGCTCCAGGTTTTGAGTGAGAAAGTTGACCATGGCTCCGCGGCCGGAGGCGCCCCATCCTTCGAAGACGAGGACGACGGGAATCTTGGCGTCCCAGCAAAGGCGCTGAATCGAGTAGAGGCGGGCGCGGAGTTCGGGGATTCGCTTTTTGTATTCCGCTTCACTGATGGTTTTCGCGAGGTCGATTTTTTCGAGCATTGTTTCGGTTACGCCCGCAATCCGCCGCTGTCCAACGGGCCCCTGCACGACGATGATATCAGGAGCGGACGGAAGGGCGGAAGGAGGGCTCGAGTAGCATCGCCGGTTGATGGCGCCCGGACGCCCCTGTTCGCGCCACGGTATATCTTGGTAGGAGCCAACAGGATGACAAGTATGCCGATGGCCGTCCGATCCCTCTGCCTTTTATTACTTCCGTGTTTCGTGGGTACGCTGCCGGCAGGCGACTGGACCGATCGCCGGGGTCCGAATGGCGACGGCAGTTCACCAGACAAAAATCTGCCTTCCGAATGGTCCATGGCTGGAGAGAACCTGGCGTGGAAGGCGCCGTATGGGGGGCTGTCGGCTCCGGTGATTCACGGCAGCCGGATGTATGTGATGAACGGAGTGGGCAGCGGGGCGGCGTCGCGGGAGCGGCTGATGTGCCTGAATGCGGATAACGGGCAAGTGATATGGGAATACCACGGGAAGGCGTACCCGAACGACGCGCCGGCGCACCGGGCTTCCTGGGCGTCGCCGGTGGTGGACCCGGAAACGGGGAATGTGTACGCATTTTCCGAAGGCGTGCTGGTAGCACTGAACCGCCAGGGCAAGGTGCTATGGGAGCACAGCTTGGCGGAAGAACAGGGACTGGTGACGGCGCACGCGGGGCGGACCGCGTCGCCGGTGGTATACGCCAGCCTGGTGATTGTTGGCGGAGTTTCGGCGGGGTGGGGGGAGATGGCGCGTCCGGCACACCGCTACTTTGCGTTCGAAAAACGCAGCGGGCAGATCGTGTGGATCAGCGCCCCGGGCGGAGCGCCGTTCGATACGACGGATTCGCCCGCGGTGATCACCGAAGTGAATGGGGTGAAGCTGTTCGTTTCGGGCGGGGGAGACGGGGCCGTTCATGCCATGCAGGCCCTGACGGGCGAGCCGGTGTGGTCATTCGCGATGAGCAGGCGGGGAATCAACGCGGGTGTTCTGGTCCGTGGGAATCAGGCGATCGTCAGCCACGGCGAAGAGAATCTTAATGCGAGCGCGAGGGGGTTGCTGGCGAGCATCAATGCCGCCGGGCACGGAAAGCTTGGGCCGCGGGACGTGCTGTGGAAGGCGCCGGGATTTCAAGGCGGCTACTCGATGCCGGTGATGGACCGGGACCGCCTGTTTCAAATCGACAACGGGGCCAACCTGTATGCGTTTGACTTCCATACAGGGAGGGAGTTGTGGAAGCAGAAACTGGGTACCATCCAGAAGGCCTCTCCGGTGATTGCGGATGGGAAGATTTATGTGGGGACGGAGGACGGGAAATTTTTCATTCTCAAGCCGCTCGCGGACCACTGCCAGATCCTGAGCGAAGTGGAACTGGGGAAGGTTCCAGGCGAGGAGCCGGTGATCGCTTCGGCGGCCGTTGCCCGGGGCAGGGTGTATTTCGTTTCGGCGCGGAACATCTACGCGCTTGGCAGAAAGGGCGCGGGGATCGCTCCGCCGCCGTACAAGCCGGAGCCTCAGCCGCGGTTGACGGCGGATGTTCCCGCGCATGTGCAAGTGGTTCCGGCGGAGGTGATTTTGCGTCCCGGCGAGACGGCGAAGTTCAAGGTAAGCACCTTTGACGCCAAGGGACGGTTCATTCAGGAGACGAAGGCGGAGTGGAGTCTGGAGGGACTGAAGGGCAAAGTGGAAGGCGGCTCGTTTGCCGCGGCGATGGCGCCCCAGGCGGGTTACGTGAGGGCGACAGTGGGCAGGATTAGCGGAGCGGCACGGGTGAGGGTGATTCCTCCGCTGCCGCGGTCAGAGAATTTCGACAATTTCCAGGCGGAGCCGAACGGGAAGAGAGCGGCGCAGCATGAGAAGACCATTACGACGGCAAAGGTGATGGAAAAGCAATGAGGACAGGAAATTCAGTTCAACAGGCGGGCGGACGTGACAGATCCGCGCGGTTTGTTTTGCGGGCGGCGGCCGTTGCGATGGCGGCGGCGCTGTGGATGGGGCCGCACTTCGCCTGCGTGATGGCTTCCGGCCCCGGTGGGGACTGGCCGATGTGGGGCGGCGCGCCGGACCGCAACATGGTTTCGAACGCGAAGGGGATACCCACGAAGTGGGACACCGCCAGGAAAGAGAACGTCAAATGGGTTTCGGCGCTCGGCTCGCAGACTTACGGGAATCCGGTGGTGGCGGGGGGGCAGATATACGTCGGGACGAACAACGAAGCGATGCGCGACCCGAAGGAGGGCGGGGACCGGGGCGTGCTCATGTGCTTCCGCGAGTTGGACGGAGAATTTCTGTGGCAGCAGGCAAACGAAAAGCTGGCGTCGGGACGCGCGAATGACTGGCCGTTCCAAGGGGTGTGCTCGGCTCCGCTGGTGGAAGGCGGCATCCTCTATTACGTCACCAACCGCTGCGAGGTGATGTGCCTGGATACGCACGGGTTCCGGGACGGGAAGAACAACGGACCGTACTTGGAAGAGAAGAATAAGGGGGAGACGGCCGCGGACATCATCTGGAAGTTCGACATGATGAAGGAGGTGGGCTCGCAGCCGCACAACATGTCGAACTCGTCTCCGGTGTCCTACGGAGACTTGGTTTATGTGAGCACGTCAAACGGGCAGGATGAAAATCACGTGCGCATTCCTTCGCCGCGCTCGCCGTCGATCATCGCGTTGAACAAGAAGACGGGGAAGCTGGTTTGGCAGGACAACTCCGTGGGCGAGCGCATCCTGCACGGGCAGTGGTCTTCGCCCGCGGTAGGCAGGATCGGGGACGTAGTGCAGTTGGTATCGGCGCAGGGCGATGGCTGGGTACGGGGATACGAGGCGCTGACGGGAAAGAAGCTTTGGGAGTTCGATACGAACCCCAAGGATTCGGTGTGGCCGAAGAACCGGAACGAGGCGATATCGACGCCGGTGATCTACGACAACGTGGTGTACATGGCCAACGGGCAGGACCCGGAGCATGGCGAAGGCGTCGGGCACCTGTACGCGATTGACGGTACCAGGCGGGGCGACATTACGGAAAGCGGGCGGTTATGGCATTACGACAAGATCCGCCGCTCCATCTCCACGGGAGCCGTGTACAACGGGTTGCTGTTCTATGCCGATTTCTCGGGATTCCTCCATTGCCTGGATGCGAAGACAGGCAAGCCTTACTGGACTCACGACATGCTGGCGGCGATCTGGGGATCGCCGATGGTGATCGACGGCAAGGTGTACCTGGGCGATGAGGACGGGGATGTGTCGGTTCTCGAGGCTTCGAAGGAGAAGAAGCTGATTGCGGAGATGAACATGGGAAGTTCGGTGTACTGCACTCCCGTGGCGGCCAATGGGACGCTGTTCATTGCCAACCGCAATCAACTGTTTGCGATTGCGGAATCGAAGAAGTCCGCAGCGTGGCTGGTGAGGAACGAACTGTTTGCCCGGCGCTGAGGCGCGCCGGCGCAAACGGAGCGCTTATTGGGCTGCGAGCAGCACGGAGTGTGAGTACTTCTTCAATTCGCCGGCCTGGGCGGATTTAGCCGCCGGCGTCGCGGCGAGGGAGACGGTCCAGAAAGGGGCGAAGCGTTTCTCGCCCTCGGAATCCTTTTTCGCCATGTTCACCAGCACGGTGAGATCGGAGACGGGGGTGCCGTCGAGGAAGAGGTAGTGGAGCGAGGTGAGGGAGGCGAGCGGGGTGAGATCCTTGACGTGATCCTTCTTGAGATCGAGAGTGCCGAGGTTCTTCAATCCGGCGAGCGGCTTGAGATCGGAGACCTGATTTCCGTCGAGATAGAGGGACCAGAGGCGGGTGAGGTCTTTGACCGGCGAGAGGTCGCGGATCTTGTTGTTCGAGAGGTAGAGGGAGTTGAGTTCCGTGAATTTCTCGATTGGCCGCAAATCGGTAACTTCATTTCCCGACAACTCGAGGTATTGAAGGCGGGTTAGTCCGGCAAGCGGGGTGATGTCGCGGATCCGGTTACGGGAAAGGGTGAGGGATTGAAGGTTGGTGAGGCCTTTGAGCGGAGTAAGATCGGAGATCTCGCCGTCAGTGAGTTCGAGGGAAGCGAGCGCGGCGCATTTTTCAAGACCCGTAAGGTCTCGAATTCCCTTCGCCTTTCCAGAGATAGTGGAAAGGCTCTTGACGTCATCGGCTGTAAGAGGCTCTTTGTTATCCCTCTTGCCGAAGACGTAACTGCGCACTACGGCTTCGAGATTTTTATCAGGGAAGAGCGCGGCGCTTGTTTCTCCGGCGGGGGCAATCGAAACCCCCAGCAGCCCCATACAGGCAACCAGACAGATTTGTGATCGCACGGGAAAAATTTATCATTGGCGCGTGGAGACTGTCAATACAGTGTGGACGGGATATATAGGAGGCACACGTCAATACATCATGAAGCGGAACGCGCTCACAACCACCGTTTCCCGGCGCCTGGACAGTCAAGCTATCCACGGGAGCGGTAGAGGAAATCGATTTCTACCCTGAACCGTTCCGGCTGCGGAAGCCAATGCATCCCCGTGCGGTGAGTAAGTCTCAAACATCACCGCCCTATCCGGCGCCGGATCAATCCAGCCAGCGTTGCCCTATCCTCCGCTCCATCTCTCATAGTGTAGTCCTACCCATTCTGGCCGTGAAGCGATCAAACCCCGGGGGTCGGGGACAGAGTCCCCGACTTATCCATTTCCTCTTCCTCCTTCCGATACACCGCCGCCGGCGTCCGATACCCGAGCCCTTGATGGGGACGGCGGTTGTTGTAGAATTCGAACCATTGCCCAATGCTGCAGCGAGCCTCACTCACCTGCTGATAGTCGTGGTCCATCTTTGGGTGTAGGCGGCACCTTCTGTTGGCCGTTGCGTGGCTGCCCCTTTTAGCGCTTCTGGCTTAGTCAGCTCTTCCAAAGGGTCTCGTAACGTTCGTCCGCACGAGATCCAGTGTTCAGTAGGCACTGAGGGCAGTCTTTGCCCTCGAGTTCCTGACTTTTCCGAAGCAAATCAGAAGGCTTGCCTTCACGCAGTCCGGGGGGAGGCACAGTGAATTGTGTTGGATCGTCCGGAACGGTATCGAGGGAAACGATTTTCTGTACATTGGCGGCGAATACAATGCCTGTGGTGATATTCCTTAATTCGCTGTTTTCATCGCCTTTCAAACATCCGAACTCCGGAAATACTTCGGTAGTGATCGTCTCTTGAATCATCTTGCTTGTTCGCTCAATGACGTAAGACTCTACAGTCTTTCCAAACTTTGTGGACGTGGCTCCTTTTGATACGTTGTCGCCGCTGTGGAACATCCCGGCACACGTCACCAAAGAGGTTAGAGGGTTGTAGCGGCCCTTGCCGATCGGGACTCTTCCAAACATCCCAACCTCCGGGAATGCATCGTAGGTAGTATTGGTTGCAGCTATGTAGATGGTTCGGCTATGGTGAATGTCCACGGGGCCATTGCCCTTTGGCATGACAGAACGCAACCGCGCAATAGAGCGGCTCCCGTCCAGCCTGACTAGTTCGTGGAGAGTGTCAGTGAATCGTGGTTGCCCGGAAGAATCAAGATACTGAACTATATACTCTAACGAGAGGCCGCTGCCAGCCGCGCGCGACACCGTTCGCGAGAGAAAAAAGACGAGCAGACATGCGCCGCACGCTAACGTGGCGAGCGACGCGAATCGTCTAGGAAATGAGATCGCCATGTGTTCACCCGTTTTTGCGTTGAGACAGTTAGTAGCAATACGAGCAACTATTGTAGCAACCCGTAAAGAGCCCAAAACAGAAATATGTTATGCTTATACAGTAGTTGACATACTCAGTAGTTGCGCCACATGCAAATCCTGGTACGCACGCATCAAACTCACAGATGTCCGAATAGCAGTATCCTCCAAGTAACAACTCTGGAAACACTGGAAACTTCCGGAGGGGTTACCGCACTGCGCCTCGAGCACGGGTGCGGTCAGCAGAGGGACCAGAATCATGAGCAAGACCGATGATCGCAACACCGTTGCAATACTTGAAGTGTTCATTGTCTTCTCCTCTTTTCCGAGAGCGGCCGAACTGGACACGTTCTATCGACGAAACGCACCGAGCTATTACTACAGTGCGAGCGTCTGAAAATCTGAGGCACATAACACGAACGATATGAAGTATACTTCGTGATGGTTACAGTGTCAAGCATGAAAAGCAGCATGAAAAGCAGCCTGACAGCGCTTTGGCAGCGCCGGTGTAGGCAGGCGTTTAGGACTATGATTTGGCGTGGTTTGATGGTGAATCGCGGTCATAGGGAAGTCGTATTCGCCTTTGGAGGGCCGCAAAAGCCTGACAAATTACCGCGCGACGTCGATTCTACTGGCTGCGGGGAATAGAGTGACGAGGGCGTCTGATGGACACCGCGAGGGCTGGCTGGAGAGGGATAAGGCGGCACCGCAACCGTTCAACCGGTGTCGGCCCTCAGCGCCACAAACCTGTAGGCCAAACGCTTGGCGTGCGCCAGCCAAGTCGCACTAGTCGAACCAGTGGCTTGCTCATCGAGTCACGGAACCGCCGTATGCGGACCCGCATGTACGGTGGTGTGGGAGGGGAGTAGCCGTGAGGCTTCCCTCTATCCCGATTTGTGGGCCGCTGAAAGCAGATGGTGGGCGCTGTCGCGCTCCGGCCAGTGAGGCGAAACGGTCGCGTCTGAGGCTGGCATGCCAGGAGTTCCACGGTTCCGCTGTATGCCAAATCATGCAGGATTCCGCAGTCTTTCAACCGCGCCGGAAAGAAGCCCGCGCGTGCGCTCCAAGTGCCCTTCGTCCTGATAGCGGGTGCGCGGCCAGAAGAAGCCGCGGAGACCGTCGCCTTTCGTGCGCGGAACGATGTGGATGTGGAGGTGGGGGACGCTCTGGCTGACCTTGTTGTTGAGCGCCACGAAGGCTCCCTGGGCTCCGAGGGCCGTCTCCACGGCGAGGGCGAGGAGTCGGGCGTTACGGAAGAGGACGGCGGAGAGTTCGTCGGGGAGTTCGGCGAGATTCCCGATGTGGCGGTGCGGAATGAGAAGAATATGGCCGGGGAAGAGGGGGCGGTGATCGAGGAAGGCAAGGGTGGAAGAGTCTTCGAAAACTAGAGCGGCGGGCGCCTGGCGGGATGCGATGTCGCAGAACTTACAGGGCGGCATGGAGAGGTTATGGTTCGTTTTGCGGGGCGCTGGCGATCAACGATTCGGCGCAGCGGAGATCCTCCGGTCTGCCGACATCCATCCAGCGTCCGGAGATGGCGTACATGCGCACGGTGTGATGGGCGGCAAGGAGTTGAGCAATGGCGGAGGTGATTTCATACTCTCCGCGGGGAGACAGCGGGACGCGTTCGAGTTCTTCGAAGATGCGGGGGGCGAAAGCATAGACTCCGGCGCTGTTCCAGTGGGTGGTCGAGGTTCCCGGCGGCGGTTTCTCGATGATGCGGGTGACGCGGCCTTGCTCCTCGTAGACGGCGGCGCCCGGGGCGGGGTCGTCGACGAATTTCACTCCGGCGACCGCTTCGGCGGGAGGTTCGAGGAGACGGATGAGGCCGCCGTAGTCGGCGGGTGTGCACAGGATGTCCCCGAACGTGAGGAGAAACGGATCCGCGCCGCAGAAGGAACGTCCGGTAAGCGTGGCACGGGCAGTGCCGGTGAGGTCGTGCTGGACGTAAAAGGATAGAGGGAGCGGATAATCCTTGAGGTGGGCGCGGATCTGATCGCCGTAATAACCGATGACGATGCCGATTTCCTGTATCCCGGCGCCGGCGAGACGATCGAGGACATAGCGGAGGATGGGCTTGCCGCCTAAGGGGAGCAAGGGCTTGGGGAGTTCCCGAGTGAGGCTGCCCATGCGGGTGCCCTTGCCGGCGGCGAGCACGAGGGCTTTGCGTAGATTCACCGCCCGACATGGTAACAGTTTGGTTGGCGTCGCGCTGAAAAGGCGTATCCTACACTGGAAGAAATGAGCTACCAACTGGCGGTGGATTACCGGCCGCGAGGAGACCAGGAGACGGCGATCGAGCAACTGGTGCGCGGCGTCAACGACGGCGATCAGCATCAGGTGTTGTTGGGCGTAACCGGATCGGGGAAGACCTTCACGATGGCGAAGGTGATTGAGCGGACCGGGCGTCCGGCGATCATCCTGGCGCATAATAAGACGCTGGCGGCGCAGCTCTATCAGGAGTTTAAGAGTTTTTTCCCGAGCAACGCGGTGGAGTATTTCGTCAGCTACTACGACTACTACCAGCCGGAGGCGTACATACCGGCGTCGGACGTTTATATCGAGAAGGAAGCGACGGTCAACGACGAGTTGGACAAGCTACGGTTGTCGGCCACGCGGTCGCTCTTCGAGCGGCGGGATTGCGTGATCATCGCGAGCGTGAGCTGCATTTACGGGTTGGGATCGCCTGAGGCGTATTACGGAATGCTGCTGATGCTGGAAAAGGGGCAGCGGTTGAAGCGGGAGCAGATCACGCAGCGGCTGGTCGAGATCCTGTACGAACGCAACGACGGGGATTTCCGGCGCGGGACATTCCGTGTGCGGGGAGACGTCATCGAGTTGTTTCCCACCTATGACGACTATGCTTACCGCATCGAACTGTGGGGGGACGAGATCGAGAGCCTGTCGCAGGTGGACCCCCTGACCGGCGCCATCCGGCAGACGTATCTGCGCCTGCCGATCTATCCGAAGACGCACTATGTGATGAGCTCCGAGACGCGGGATGAGGCGATTCGGAGTATCCGGATGGAACTGGAATGGTGGCAGAAGGAGTTGGAAAAGCAGGGAAAACTGGTGGAGGCGCAGCGGCTCTACCAGCGCACGATGTTCGATCTGGAAATGATGCGAACGATCGGGTATTGCCACGGGATTGAGAACTACTCGCGGCATTTTTCGGGGAGGCTGCCGGGGGAGGCGCCGCCCACGCTGCTCGATTATCTGCCGCATGACTGCCTCGTGTTTATTGACGAGAGCCACCAGACCATTCCCCAACTCGGAGGAATGTATCACGGGGACCGTTCGCGGAAGGAGAACCTGGTATCGTTCGGGTTCCGGCTTCCGAGCGCCCTGGACAACCGGCCGCTGACGTTCGAGGAGTTCGAAAACCGGGTGAACCAGTTGATTTATGTATCGGCGACGCCGGGGCCTTATGAGTTGACGAAATCGGCGGGAGTGGTGGTGGAGCAGGTGATCCGGCCCACGGGACTCGTGGATCCGGAGGTGGAGATACGGCCGATCCGGGGGCAGGTGGACGATTTATTGAACAGGATTCGCGAGCGGGTCGAGCGCAACGAGCGTGTTCTCGTGACAACGCTGACGAAGCGAATGGCCGAGGATTTGACGGAATACTATTCTGAACTCGGTGTAAAATGCCGGTACCTGCATTCAGAGGTCAGTACATTGGACCGGGTGCGGATTCTGCGGGATTTGCGGAAAGGAGAGTTCGACGCGCTGGTGGGGGTGAATCTGCTGCGCGAGGGGCTGGATTTGCCGGAAGTCTCACTCGTGGCGATTCTCGATGCGGATAAGGAAGGTTTTTTGCGGTCTGCGGGATCATTGATCCAGACAATCGGGAGAGCGGCGCGGAACGTCAACGGGCGGGCGATCCTGTATGCGGATGTCATGACCGGCAGTATGCGGCGGGCCATCGAAGAGACGAACCGCCGGCGGAGGATTCAGGAGGAATACAACGAGAGGAACAACATCACGCCACAATCCATCGTGAAACCAATCGACATGAGCCTGGTGGCGATTGCCGAGGCTGACTATGTCACCGTCCCGCTCGAGACGGAAACCGATTATGATGCGATGACTTCCGAGCAGCGTTCGAAGGCGATTGCCGAATTGGAGGCTTTGATGAAGGAAGCTGCACGTAACTTCGAGTTTGAGAAAGCGGCAAAATACCGCGACCGGATCAAGGGAATGCGTACACCGAAGGCTTATGAAGAGATCGGCGCCGATAGCGTTGCTGGCAGCGGGAAGGGTTAGAGACTCGTTCCTGAGGCGCGTCGCCGTCGTGAAGGAGCGCCTGGGGCCGGTGCGATCGTCTTCGTACCGGTTGGCGAGCCGCATATCGAATATTCTCGGAGCAGGCTTTCCGGTGGAGAATCTGGAGGCCTTCGCCCCGTGCAGCGTGATCCTGATTTCCATTCCGGAGCATTGCATGGGCGGCGCGGTCCAGGAACTCTCCGAAGCGCCGCTGGATTGGAAAGCAAAGACGGTGCTGCTGTGCGACTCGACGTGCGACAGCGGCGTGCTCCGCCGCTTGGGCGAAGCGGGGGCGGCGACCGGTTCGATCACTCCCGTGGATGGACCGGACGGGCGGCTGTATGTGGCCGAGGGAGACCGGAAGGCCATCGCACAGGCAAAATTACTCGTGGGCGGGCCGGGCGTGAAAGTGGTGGCGATGGATCACGGCCGCAAGTCTCTGTACCTGGCGGGAGTGAATTTCGCCACCGGGCTCGCGCTGCCGCTGCTGGCGGCGAGCGTGGAGACTTTGCGCGCCACGGGCGTGGAGCAGAATGACGCGACAGTGATTGCGGAACGCTTGTTTCAACGAACCTTGCGCGCGTATTTGAAGGGCGGGAGAAGGGCGTGGGAAGGGGAGTTGGTGGTGAAGAACCAGCAGGCGATCCGGCGTCAGGTGCAATCGCTTTTCAAGGTGAACCCGCACCTGGCGGGGTATTTCTACCAGAACGCGATGCAGGCGGTGAAGCTGTTCCGGCAGGACCCGCAATGGTTGAAGGAGTTGGCGGAGGAGGCTTATCCAAAGGCGCAGGGGCAGTGAAGCAGCGGGCGTTCCCCTGCTCTCAGCGCTTGGCGTACTTGCGAAAGAAGCCGTTGAGTTCCGCTAACGGGACGAGACCGTCGAAGGACTGGAAGCTGCCGTGTTCGGCGATGGCGGCGGCGGCTTCGAGAAAAGCGGTAAAGGCGGCGCGGGCGAGGGCTGAGCCGACGCTGATGCGCCGTACGCCGAGTTCGGCGGCATCGGTGACGGTCAGCCCGGTGTAGGCGCTCATGAGGAGATTGACGGGTTTGGGGTGGACCGCGGCGACGATGGCGCGGATGTCATCGGCGGCGCGGGGACCCGGGGCGTAGAGAACATCGGCTCCGGCTTCAGCATAGGCCTGGAGGCGGCGGATGGACTCGGCGAGCGGGTTGTCGTGTCCCACCAGGAAACATTCGGCGCGGGCGGTGAGGAGGACGGGCGCTCCGGTGGCGTCGATGGCCGCGCGGGCGGCGCGGATGCGCTCGGCGGCGAGGGGCAGATCGTAGAGGGGATGCGCGGGGTCTCCCGTGGCGTCTTCGATCGAGAGGCCGGCGACCCCGGTATGCACGCAGAGGCGAACGTTGTGCGCGACCTCTTCGGGACGGTGGGCGTAGCCGGATTCGAAGTCGGCGTTAACGGGGAGCGGCGTGGCGTTGACGAGTTCGGAGATGTGCGCGAGCACGGTGTCGCGCGGCGCCGCCCATTCGGCGTCCGGCAGGCCGAGAGAAAAGGCGAGACCCGCGCTGGTGGTGGCGAGGGCGGGGAAGCCGAAGTGTTGCAGATAGCGGGCAGTGCCCACGTTCCAGGGATTCGGCATGACGAAACAGCCGCTTTCGTGGAGTTTGTGGAAGGCCGCGCGGCGGGCGGCGAAAGGGGAGAGTTCCATAGGGGAAGGAGCATCTAGTATACTCCGGTCCATGTGCCGCTTATGGATGTTTGCCGTGTTCGCCGGTTTGTGCGGGGCGCAGGATGCGCGGCTGGACCGGCTGATGAAGGACATCCTGATCTTCGACGCGCACATCGACACGCCGCGGTACTTTCTCGATGAAGGCTACCGGCTGGCGGACCGGCACGCGTATTACGAACTCGATTTGCCTCGGATGAGGGAAGGGCGCATGGGCGCGGTGCTGTTCGGGATCTACGCGCAGCCGCAGGATTTTGCGCCGCGGCAATTTCTGCCGCGGGCGCTCGAGGTGCTGGATGCGCTGCGGATCGAGGTAGGGCGTAACGGGAAGGACATGGAGTTCGCCTTCACTAGCGATGACGTGATGCGCATCCACAAAGCGGGGAAGATAGCGGCGCTGGCGAGCCTCGAGGGCGGGCACCTGATTGGTGACAGCGCGCGGATTTTGAGGGATTTCGAGCGGCTGGGCGTGCGGTACATGACGCTGGCGCATTTCAAGAACAACGTGTTTGCGGATTCAATGACGGATACGGCGGTGCATGGCGGGCTGTCGGCCCGCGGCAAGGAACTGGTGCGGGAGATGAACCGCATGGGCGTCATGGTGGATGTGTCGCACATCTCGGATCAGGCGGTGTTCGATGCGGTGGATGCCAGCGCCTCGCCGGTGATCGCCTCCCATTCGTCGGTGAAGGCGATTGCGCCGATTCCGCGGAACATGCCGGACGAGGTCATCCGGGCGGTGGCGCGCAAAGGCGGGGTGATCTGCATCAATTTCCACGCGGGGTATTTGAACAAGCCCGCCTACGAGGTATATATCCGGAACCGGCCGAAGCGCGATGAGGAAGTCAAGGCGGCGGGGACGGATTGGGAGAAGATCCGGCGGATCCAGCGGCGGTATTACGATTACATGCCCCCGGTGCAGGTGAAGGAACTGCTTCGCCACATCGACTATGTGGCGAAGTTGGCCGGTTCCGCGCACGTGGGGTTGGGCTCGGATTTCGACGGGGTCAGCGGCATGGTTCCGGTGGGAATGGAAGACGTCTCGAAGTATCCGGTGCTGGTGAAGGGACTGATGGACATGGGATACAAGGATGAGGACATCCGGAATATCATGGGTCTCAACCTGGTGCGGGTGATGCGGGAGAACGAAAGGAGAGCGCAATGAGAAGACGCGAATTTCTGGGTACGATGGCTGCCGTGCCGGCGCTGGGCGCGGCCGGCGGGAGGAAGAAGATTGCCTGCCTGAGCAGCACGTATCACGTGCGGTCGCATTCGGACAACTTCATCACGCGGTTTCTCGAAGGGTATTGGATCGACGAGAAATACTATCCGCCGCCGTTCGAGGTTGCATCGTTGTGGAGAGACCAGATCCACCCGGCGGATATCGGAGGGCGGCTGGCGCAGGCGTACGGCGTGCGCGTGGCGAACTCGATTGAGGATGCGCTGACTTTAGGCACCGGGAAACTGGCCGTGGACGGAGTTGTGATGGTGTGCGAGCACGGCAACTATCCGTTCAATGACAAGCAGCAGCAGTTGTATCCGCGCTACGAGTTCTTCGAGCAGATCGTCAGGGTATTCAAAGCGAGCGGGCGCTCCTGTCCGGTGTTTTCAGACAAGCATCTCTCCTATGACTGGAAGAAGGCGAAACAGATGTACGACTGGTCGCGGGAGTTGCATTTTCCTTTCATGGCGGGCTCGAGCGTTTCGGTGACGTTCCGGCGTCCGGAGGTGGATCCGCCCTTGGGAGTGGCGATGGAATCGGCCCTGTGCGTGGGCGGAGGCTGGGTGGCCGATGGCGGGATCTTTCATCTGCTCGACACGCTGCAAGCGTTCGTGGAACGCCGCAAGGGGGCCGAAACAGGCGTGAAAGCTGTGCAGATGATGACCGGCGACGCGGTGTGGAAGGCGGCGGCCGAAGGGTTATGGAAGCGGGAACTTATGGACGCTGCGCTGTCGCGCGGCGAAAAGGTGGCTCCGGGGCGGCCGGAGGATTCGAAGAATGCGGTGGTGGGCCTCGTCGAGTATCGCGACGGGTTCAAGGGCGCGGTGCTGGCGTTAGGGTCGAAGGTGAACGAATACCTGGTGGCATACAAGGCGCAAGGCAAGGTGGAGAGTACGTTGTGTTACGTGCCCTCGGAGAATTCGAACAACTTCTCGATGCTCGTGCACGGGATTACGCAGATGATCCAGACCGGGAAGCCGTCGCATCCCGTCGAGCGCACGCTGCTGGTAAGCGGCGCCCTGGCGGCATTGATGGAGTCGCGGTTCGAGCATGAGAAGCGGTTGGAAACGCCGGAACTGGCGGTGAAGTACAAGGCGCCGGTGAAGTCGTGGTATGCGCATGGGATGGGGAGCTAAGCAATGATTGAAGCAAAGAGCGAAAAGTTCTGGAACTACATCGACCGCAACGCGAAGGTGGAGCGCGTGGCGACGGGCTTTGGGTTTGTCGAAGGTCCGGTGTTCAGCCGGTTGGGCTTTCTGCTGTTCAGCGATCTGCGCCAGGAGCACATTTTCCGCTGGGCGCGGGGCAAGTTGACCGTGTTCCGCGAGAAGAGCAACCACTCCAACGGACTGACGTTCGACCATCAGGGGCGCCTGCTCGCGTGCGAAAAGGGGCGGGTGACGCGGACGGAAAAGAACGGAGCGATCACGGTTCTGGCCGGCGAGGGATTGGAGGGGCCCAACGATCTGGTGTATGCGATTGACGGGAGCCTGTATTTCACGGACTTCCCCAAAGGCCGGGTGTACCAGGTGACGCGGGAGCGGAGCGGCGTGGGGGGAACCGCGGACAAGGGGACCGTGCGCGTGGTGAGCGAGGATGGCGAAGGACCCAACGGCGTGGCGCTTGCTCCGAATCAGCAGAAACTGTACGTGGCGGACTACAAACAGAAGGTGGTCCGCGTGTATGGGATCAAGGCGGACGGGACGCTCGAGAGAGGGCGGGATTTCGCGAAGGTGCAGGGCGACGGTCTGAAAACAGACGAAGCCGGAAATGTTTGGGTGGCGGACGGCGAGAAGGGTGTTGCCGTGTTTGATGCGAGCGGAGAAATGCTGGGGATTGTGAACACGCCCGAGGCTCCGGCGAACTTGAATTGGGGGAACGGGTTCCGGGGGCTGTACATCATGGCGCGGACCAGCGTTTACCACGTGCCGACGAAAGTGAACGGAACGCGGACTTTTTGAGGAATTTCTTCCCGCTTAGCCGTGCCCCAAATACATCAGCCATCCGAGCGCGAACATCACCACCACGAAATAGGCGAACGACCGCAGCCCGTACATCAGCCGCTCCTTGTCCGTCTTCTTCGTCACCACGCCCAACACCACTGAGGTAAACAGGGCGAACAGCAGCGCTGCCTCGAAGTGAGAGAGATTCACCTTCGGCATCAGTCCTTCCTCCCCGATACGATCTCGAACACATCCACCATCGCCAGCACGTTCAGCAATCCCGCCGCCACCAGAAACTTCGTCCCGTAGTCATGAACATGCCCGGCCACTTCCGGCTGGTTGTAACCGAGCCACGACGTCAGCAGGTAGAGAATCCCGCTCGCCATGTCGCCCACAAACCCGCCGCAATAAATGATGGTCGTCAGCAGATCCCCCGTCATCGGGTGAAACATCGCCCCGCGCATCATGATCCCGAACAGGAAGGTCAGCGTAATCGCCGCCGCCAGCAGAATTCCCCTCCCGGTCTTCTTCAGATAGAAGTGCCCCCCGCCGGGAACCAGCCACGCAAGAATCACTAATGGAGCCCACGTGGATACCGGCGCGGTTGGTTGCTTTCCAGCAACTGCTTGGTCCGCCATGCTTTCAGTCTATCAGACGCGCTTCCGGCGCCACTCACAATCCGTCGCCTTCGCCACTCCACCCAGGCATCTATATAATGAGACTAACTCTCATGGGCTATAAAGCAGGTGCATTCTTCCTTCTCTCTCTGTCTGCCTTCGCTGCGGATCCGTCCATCGAATTCAACCGCGACGTGCGCCCCATCCTCTCCGACAACTGCTTCGGTTGCCACGGTCCCGATGCCACCGCAAAACATATCCCCTTCCGCCTCGATAGCGAAGCCGCCGCCAAAGCCGACCTCGGCGGCGGCCACCACGCCATCGTCGAAGGCAGCCCCGAAAAAAGCGAGCTTATGCGCCGCGTCACCACCGACAAGAAATTCATGCGCATGCCGCCCGCCTCCACCGGCCACACCCTCTCCACCAAACAAATCGACATCCTCCGCGCCTGGATTGCCCAGGGCGCGAAGTGGCAAAAACACTGGGCCTTCCTCCCCCCCGTTCGCTATGACCCCCCCGCCGTCCGCAACTCCGCGTGGCCCAGGAACCCCATCGACAACTTCATCCTCGCTCGCCTCGAACAGGAAGGCTTGAAACCCTCCCCCGAAGCCGATCGCGAAACCCTCCTCCGCCGCGTCTCCCTCGACATTACCGGCCTCCCGCCCACACCCGCCGAAATCGACGCCTTCCTTGCTGACAAATCTCCCAACGCCTACGAGAAAGTCGTGGACCGCCTCCTTCACTCGCCCCGCTACGGCGAGCGCATGGCCATTCGCTGGCTCGATGCCGCCCGCTACGCCGATACCAATGGCTACCAGTTCGACGGCGAGCGCGTCATGTGGCGCTGGCGTGACTACGTCATCGATTCCTTCAACCGGAACAAGCCTTTCGACCAGTTCACCGTCGAACAGATCGCCGGCGACCTCATCCCCCACCACACCATGAACCAGGTCATCGCCACCGGCTTCAACCGCAACCATCGCGCTAACACCGAAGACGGCATCATCCCTGAAGAATACGCCGTCGAATACGTCGTCGATCGCGTCGAAACCACCTCCGCCGTCTTCCTCGGCGTCACCCTCGGCTGCGCCCGCTGCCACAACCACAAGTACGACCCCTTCACCCAAAAAGAGTTCTACCGCTTCTTTGCCTACTTCAACAACGTCCCCGAACTCGGCCGCGCCATGAAGTACGGCAATTCTCCCCCGCTCATTCCCGCCCCCACCCGGGAACAGCAGCGCCAATTAGAAGCCCTCGATGCGAAGATCACCGCCGCCAACGCCGCCTTGGCCCGCCACTCCGCCGCCACCACCAAAGCCCAGGCATCCTGGGAACATCAACTCGCCACCCAACCCCCCGCCTACTGGTCCCCCCTCACCCTCCGCGACGCCGCCTGGGACCTCGATGACAACCTCCCCGCCCACTCTGGCAACCCCTCCATCGTCCCCGGCCGCATCGGCAAAGCCGCCGCCTTCGACGGCAGTTCCTACCTCCAGATTCCCCAAGCCGGCCAGTTCGACATCGATGAGCGCTTCACCGTTTCCGGCTGGTTCTACTCCGAATGCGGCGATCAGCCGTGCAGCATCCTCACCCGCCAGTCCGATTCCCCCACCGGCAAAGGCTACGGCATCCATCTCAAGGACGGCAAGCTCTTCGTCACCATGACCAACAATTGGGCCGACGACGCCATCCGCTATGAGACCGAAGAAAAGATCCAGCCCAAACGCTGGTATCACGTGGCCCTCACCTATACCGGTTCCCGCATGGCCGAAGGACTCACCCTCTACATCGACGGCAAGCCCGCCAAAGTGAAAGTCCTCCTCGATACCCTCTACCGCCCCTTCCGCAACGCCGGCCGCTCCTTCTCCGTGCCCTTCCGCATCGGCGCGGGCAACGGCCCCGAACAACAGTTCCGCGGCCGCATCGACGACGTCCGCATCTACTCCACCGTCCTCTCCCCCGGCGAGATCGAATCCCTCGCTCTCGGCGAATCGCTCAACCAAATTGCCGCCAAGCCCCCAACCGCCCGCACCGAAGCCGAGCAGCGCCAACTCCGCTGGTACTTCCTCGACAACGCGGCCCCTGAGCAGACGCGCCTCGAATGGAAGCGCCTCACCGAACTCAAACTCGAAAAAGAAAAATTCGAGCGCACCTTCCCCACCGTCATGGTGATGGCCGAAAGCCCCACCCCCAAGGAAACCCACATCCTCCAGCGCGGCCAATACGACAAGAAGGGCGAAAAGGTCGATCCCGGCCTCCCCGCCGTCCTTCCCCCGCTCCCTGACGGAGCCCCCAATAACCGGCTCGGCCTCGCCAAATGGATCGTCGATCCGAAGAACCCCCTCACCGCCCGCGTCATCATGAACCGTACCTGGCAGATGATCTTCTCTACGGGAATCGTGAAAACCGCCGAAGACTTCGGCGTGCAAGGGGAATGGCCTTCTCACCCCGAACTCCTCGATTGGCTCGCCACCGAATTCGTCCGCACCGGCTGGGACATGAAAGCAATGGTGAAGGAAATTGTCATGAGCGCCGCCTACCGCCAGTCTTCCAAGGACACCCCGGAACTCCTCCAGCGCGACCCCGACAACCGCCTCCTCGCCCGCGGCCCCCGCGAGCGCATGAACGCCGAAATGATCCGCGACAGCGCCCTCTTCGAAGCCGGCCTCCTCAGCGAAAAACTCGGCGGACCCTCCGTAAAGCCCTATCAGCCCGCCGGCCTCTGGAAAGAACTCGTCATGCAGGACATGGACTACGTGCAGAGCAAAGGCCCCGATCTTTACCGCCGCAGCCTCTACACCTTCTGGAAACGCACCATCGCTCCGCCCATGATGGCCAACTTCGATTCCGCTCTCCGCGAAACCTGCGTCGTGCGCGAGAATCGCACCAACACCCCGCTCCAGGCCCTCAATCTCATGAATGACGTCACCTTCGTCGAAGCCGCCCGCTTCGTCGGCCAGCGCATGATCAGGGAAGGCGGATCCGGCCCCGATTCCCGCCTCGCCTACGGCTTCCGCCTCATCATGAGCCGCAAGCCCTCCCCCGCCGAAGCCGCCGTCCTGCGCGGCAGTCTCCGCTACCATGAGGACTACTTCGCCAGCAAGCCTGATCGCATCCAGTCCTACCTCAGCGAAGGCGACTCCAGGCCCGATCCCTCCATCGCTCCCCGCGAACTCGCCGCCTATGCCGCCGTCGCCGGCCTCATCTTCAACCTCGACGAAGCCATCACCAAGGAGTGAACCAGATGAATCCCCAGGAACAAGGCCGTCTTCTTCTCACCCGCCGCCACTTCTTCGGAAAGACCAGCCGCAGCATCGGCGTGGCCGCCCTCGCTTCCCTCCTCGCCCGCGACTCCGAAGCCGCCACATCCTCCCCCACCGGAGGACTCCCCGGCCTCCCCCACTTCCCGCCCAAAGCCAAGCGCGTCATCTATCTCTTCCAGCACGGAGCCCCCTCCCAACTCGACCTCTTCGACTACAAGCCGAACCTCTCGAAGATTCGTGGCGAAAATCTCCCCGAATCCGTCCGCATGGGCCAACGGCTCACCGGAATGACCGCCTACCAGGCCAAATTCCCCACCGCGCCTTCCATCTTCAAGTTCCAGCAAAGCGGCAAGTGCGGCATGTGGCTCAGCGAACTCCTTCCCCACACCAGCAAGGTGGCCGACGAACTCTGCCTCATCAAGTCCCTCCACACCGACGCCATCAACCACGACCCCGCCGTCACCTTCTTCCAATCCGGTTTCCAACTCGCCGGCCGTCCCAGCATCGGCTCCTGGGTCGCTTACGGCCTCGGCAGCGAAAACCAGGACCTGCCCGCCTTCGTCGTCATGGTTTCCCAGGGCTTCGGCGGCTCGCAAGCCCTCGCCGACCGCCAGTGGTCCAGCGGTTTCCTCTCCACCAAGTACGCCGGAGTCAAATTCCGCGCCGGTGCCGACCCCGTCCTCTACCTCTCCAACCCCCAAGGCTACGAACCCGAAGCCCGCCGCCGCTTCCTCGACGATCTCGGCAAACTCAACGGCCTCAAACTCCAGGACTACCAGGATCCCGAAATCGCCACCCGCATTGCCCAATACGAGATGGCCTTCCGCATGCAATCCTCCGTCCCCGAACTCACTGACCTCTCCAAAGAGCCCGAACGCATCTTCGAAATGTACGGCCCCGATGCCCGCAAGCCCGGCACCTACGCCGCCAACTGCATCCTCGCCCGCCGCCTCGCCGAGCGCGGCGTCCGCTTCATCCAGCTCTTCCACCGCGGCTGGGACCAGCACGGCAACCTGCCCCGAGACATCGCCAAGCAGTGCATGCAGACGGACC
>JADLBD010000065.1 GCA_020847975.1 Bryobacterales bacterium
GGGTCTTTATGAGGTTAGTCTCGCTTTGGTGGGAGTTGCCTCCCCGGCTTACTTCCAATAATAGAATATGAAATTCTGGAATGCAACAGAAATCGGAAAACTATTTTTGGGAGTCTTTCACCTCAACCCCCGTCCATCCCTCTAATACCTTGATTGTAGAGCAGATATCCTCATCCCCGTGCCCCTGGGCAATCGCCGCCCGGAACATCTGCTGCGTCAGCGCCGTCAGCGGCAGGGGCACGTTCAGCTCTTTTCCCGAATCCAGCATCAGCCCGATGTCCTTGTGCATCCACTTCACCGAAAAGTTCGTCTCGAAGTTCCGGGCGAACACGAACGGCGCCTTGTAGCTGATCAACCCGCTCTTGGCGGCGCTCTTGTCGAGGATCTCGAGCATCAGCTTCGGGTCCACTCCGGCCTTTGTACTCAACACGATACCTTCGTTGAAGGCCTGCAGAATGTTCGACAGCACCAGGTTCTGCGTCAGCTTGGCGTTCATCCCCATGCTGTGCGTGCCGCAGTAGAACAACTGCTTGCCCATGATCTCGAAGTAGGGCTTCACTTTATCGAAGATCTCCTTGTCGCCGCCCACCATGAACGTCAGCGTGCCGCCTTCCGCCCCAGGCTTCGACCCCGTGCAGGGCGCATCCATAAAATGCACGCCCTTCTCCTTCAGCACATCACGCATCTTCAGGCTGTGGCTGGGAGCCACCGTGCTCGCGTCCACCACGATCGCGCCGTGCTTCAGCGCCTCGATGAGTCCATCCTTACCCGTGATGACCTGGGCCGACATCTCGGTGTCTCCCACGCACAGGAAAACAATGTCGGCGTGCGCGGCGACCTGCTTGGGTGTCTCACAGGCAATGCCGCTGTTTTCCTCGCCCGCCAGCTTGATCGCCTTGCTCGGCGAGTTCGACCACAGCGCCACGTCATGCCCGGCGCGAATGAGATGCCGCGCCATCGGGTACCCCATGATCCCCAAACCTAGAAATCCAAGTTTTGCCACAAGTTCCTCCTTCGGAATGATTCTCGGAATTGCCATTGTACACCGAGGCTTCCACAAAGCGGAGGAACACGGCCGGCAAAAGGGCCCGGCGGGAAGACGCCTAAACGGTTGCGGTCCGCACTTCGTCGTCCGCGCCCGCTTCCGAGGCGGATTCCGCCTGGAGCCTGCTCAGAAGCATCCGCAACACCAACAGGTCAGAGGGCTGGAACATCGCCGATGCGACGTTCGCCATCTCTTCCTCCCCTTTGACAACGTGACTTCGAATCACGGAACGTAGCTCATCGACGGACACACCGAGCGCCACCGCGGCTTCTGTCTCGGAGTAGTGGCTCTTGGCCTGCTTGTTTAGTGGAGTCATGCCGGTATTCGCGAACTGATCAATTGCAGGATAAGATTCCCGCCCCCTTTTCACCAATACGGCGATGTTCTTAATTGATCCATCGATTGTTCTGACGGATTCAACCCCACCCCCTACTAAGGTTGTGGGGTGCCAACGCCAACTGAATTAAGGCTGCTACGCGCCGCCCAATGGCGTTACACTCAGCTTGGAACCACATTCTTATGTCCCACAAAAACCCATACGTGCGGCCTGACACCGCCGTCCTGACCCGTGGGTTCGACCCCGCGCTCAGCGTCGGCTCGGCGCGGCCGGCCGTCTTTCGCAGCTCCACCTATGTCTTCACGTCCCCGGAGGCCGCCGAACGCGCCTTCGCCATTATGGGTGGCCGCGAACAGGCGCTCCCCGGCGAGCATGTCGATCTCATCTACAGCCGCTTCAATCACCCCAACGCACAAATCCTCGAGGAACAGATCATCCCCCTCGAACCCGGAGCCCAGGCCGCGGCCGCCTTCAATTCCGGCATGGCGGCCATAATGACCTCCATCCTTGCCTTCGCCCACCCCGGCGACCGCATCGTCTACACCGTGCCCCTCTACGGCGGCACACAGCACTTCATCCACGAATTCCTTGAACCCTTCGGCATCCGCGGCACTGCCGTCCGCGCGGGCCAAACCGCGCTACTCGCCGAGGCCATCCGCTCAACGCCGGACTTGCGGATCGTCCTCATCGAGAGCCCCGCCAATCCCACTCTCGTCATGACCGGCATTCGCGATGCCGTCTCCGCCGCCGCCGGGCGCAACCCGCGCCCTCTGGTCATGGTCGATAACACGTTCCTCGGGCCCGCCTTTCAGCACCCGCTCACCCACGGAGCCGACATCGTCCTCTACTCCGCCACCAAGTACCTCGGCGGCTTCAGCGACATGCTCGGCGGCGTCGCCCTCACCCGCGAAAGCGAGCACATCCGCAAGATCAAGGGCAAGCGCGGGCTGTTCGGGAACATCCTCCAGCCGGATGAGTGCTGGATTCTCGACTCGCGCCTCCCCACCGTGCCTCTGCGCATGAACCGCGCCAGCAAGAACGCCCAGCGCATCGCCGAACGCCTCGCCCCGCACCGCAACATCCGCAAGATCTACTATCCCTCGCTGTTCGAGGACCCCGAACAGGTCCGCATTCGCGACACCCAGTGCGATTACCCCGGCGCCATCATCTCCATCGATCTCAAGGGCGGCAAGCCCGCCGCCTTCGAGTTCCTGCGCAACCTCAACCTCGCCCGCAACGCCGTCTCCCTCGGCGGCGTGGAAACGCTCGTCTGCCATCCCAAATCCACCACCCACTCTTCCGTCTCCGAAGAGGAACTGGAAATCGCCGGCGTCACCGACGGCCTGGTGCGTATCTCCGTCGGCATCGAAGACTGGCGCGACCTGCTCGCGGACTTCGAGCACGCGCTCGATCTGGCGGAGAGTTAAACAGCGGCAATCGACGAGACCGCCTTGTACCAATATTGGGTATTGAAAGACTTGATTCACCAGCGGACTATACTGATATCGTGACTGGTGAGCCAAGCCTGGTTCATGCTTCACCGAATTCGTCACGCCATGCAGACCGGGAGTTTCGAGAAGAAGGCGAACGGCCAAGTGAAGATCGACGAAACCTTCATCGAGCGCAATGACGTAGATTAAGGGCGCTTCCACCATGCGCTTCGTGCGACAAGCCGCTGATGGATAAGGAGACTGGAAAGGATCAGACATGGAAAAGTCTCTGAAGAACATAGACGACGCCTATAAGTGGTCGCTGGAAACCGTGGCGGCGTTACGTGCCGGGGATTTCTCCCGAATCGACATGGACGAACTCATCAATGAGATCGGTTCGATTGCCAGCGGCTTGCGCCGGGAGATGGTGTCGATTCTCAAAGACATTATCGAAGCGTTGTTGATCCTCACCTACACCGACTCCGGCAAAGCCGAAGCGGAACGGCAGTTGGTCCATGCCCAGGGGCAACTACAGTTGCTTCTACATTCTGCTCCTACGCTTCAGGAAGCGATAGCCGAATCCGTCGCCAAAGCGTATCCGCGTGCTAGAACCAATGTGGTCGAAGATCACGGAGTATCGCTGCCTGACACGAATCCATTTCCCCTGGAGCGGATCACCGAAGACCCGTATGGTCGGCTCGTGGCCGAAGATAAGCTGGCATGAAGACGTATCAGGACTTCATCACTGAGATGAGCAAATCCGAGATTCGCGAGCTTGAAAGCCGCCTGGGTGTGATTATTGAACACTTGCTGAAGATCAAGTACGTCAAAGGCCAAATCGGGCTTCGGGGCTGAAGCCAAAGCTCACTGAAGCTCTTGTGAACACTGTGTACCGCACCGTGATTGGGGAACTGAACAAGGACTATCCTGCCGTCAACACGTCAATGCCCCGCATACGCAGGGATATCGTCACGGCGCGCGGCACATGAACATCCATGTAGAACTTCAAGCTAAACCGTTCACTTGCGTTCCATCAGCGTCCGGCGGAGATCCGGATCGGAAGCCTGAACAGCAAGATCGCAGGCTTCCTCGAGCCGGGCTCTGATCTGCGCGTCAATTTGGCGCTGATTCTCGTAGTAGTACGTGAGGGCGCAGTGAATTTGGGCCAGCGAAAGATGGGGATGTTGAAAGTGAATTTCCTCCGGACTCCAGCCATAAGCGATCTTGTCCAGAACGACTTCGATGACCTTCACCTTCGTGCCGCCGATCCACGCGACGCCCTCGGGATCCAGTTCAATTTGGGTGGAAAAGACGGCAGTCATCGCACTCCTCGGTCCAAGTATACCGCCGGCAGGCAGCCAGAAAGCCTGACTACAACATCGCTCCCCGCCGCTGCTCCAGCGGAAAACGCACCGGCCCGCCGCGGAAGTGCGATTGGTACACCCCGGTCACCATCTCAATGGTCCACCGCGCGTCACGGGCGCTGCACACCGGTTCCCGCCCTTTCTCAATCGCCTCGATCAAGTCCGCGGCCATCAGCGCGTTCGTCTCTACGCGCGTCGGCGCTTTCGTCCCCGCCAGATAGTCCACACGCTCCCACCGGCCGCCGGCCCACGACGGATCGCGCATCACATACGGCGGCGCGCTCGGGACAGCCGTCAACGGCAGGTACGCCATCCCTTTGCTGCCGTACAGCGTCACGCCGAAGCGGTCGTTGCGCGGAACGTCGCTTGCCTTCGATCCGAAGTAGCCGGGGACACCGCCGCGAAAGCGGAACATCGCCGCGATGTCGTCGCCCACCACGTTCCCGACCGGCTCCGTTGCCTTGCGCGCCATTCCCCGATCCGCACCGCGGCCCTTCTCATTCACGCTCGCGAACACCCATTGCGGATCTCCCGCAAAGTAGCGCATCAGGTCAAAGCAATGCGTGCCCAGCACGATCATGTCCTCGCCGCCCGCGCGCTTGTCTTCCTTTCCCCTCGCCCGCATCTCCATCAGCATTCCCAGTTCGCCCCGCCGCACCATCTCGCGCGCCTGCACGGTAACAGGCACAATCCGCGCCGTATGTCCCACCTGCACCTTGACGCGATGCCGTCCGGCGAGTGAAACAATCTCGTCGGCGTCCTCCAAACTCAGCGCCAGCGGCTTCTCGATCAACATGTGCGCTCCCGCCTCAGCCGCCGCCTTGGCCATGGCTACGCGCTGATCGAGCCAGCGCGGGCAGATCGTCACGATGTCCGGCTTCTCCGTTTCGATCATCCGCCTGTAATCGGCATACGTCTTGCGCGCATGGCTCCGCGCCGCGGCGCGCGCCCGTCCTTGTTCATCCACATCGGAAACCGCCGCCACTTCCACGCCGGGCATACCGTTCCACGCTACGTCCCAGTCGTGGCCGAAATCCCCACGCCCCGTGGCCCCGGCAATGGCGACACGATAGGTTTTCGCCGGAGCCAGGGCGGCTCCCACAAGCGAGAGAAAGCCTCGTCTTTGCATATGCACGGTACTGTATCAGATCGAACCGCGGCCGGCGCGCGGCAATGGCCTTAACGAAACTTTACGTTTCGCGCGCAACAGCACAGCGCCATGCCGCGTCCCACTGCTTCCCCATCTGCGAACCATCATCATGCGCCTACGCACCTGCTGTTTACTCCTCATCGCTGCCGCACCCGCTGCTTTCGCCCAGTCTGCTTCCAGATACGTCATCACCACGCTCGCCGGAAACGGCTCTGCCGGCTACGCTGGCGATGGCGGACCGGGCTCGGGGGCGCAGCTTTCAAACCCCTACGGCCTCGCCGTCGACCGCTCCGGCGGCCTCTACATCGCCGACCAGTTCAATCACCGCATCCGGCGCGTTTCGAGCGGCTCCATCTCCACCGCCGCCGGCAGCGGAACCAGCGGCTACTCGGGCGACGGCAGTTCGGCCGCCGGCGCCGCGTTGAACCATCCGAGCGGCGTGGTGGTCGACTCCTCCGGTAATATCTACATCTCCGACAGCGGTAACCAGGTTGTCCGCAAGTTCACGCAATCCGGCAGCATCTCCACCGTCGCCGGAGATAACAGTCAAGGCGCCGGCTACACGGGCGACGGAACCGCCGCCACCAACGGCCAATTGCGCAACCCCATCGGCGTCGCCGTCGATAGCGCGGGCAATCTCTACATCGCCGACAAGGGGAACCACGTCATTCGCAAGGTCGCCTCAGGCAACATCACCACCATCGTGGGCAAAGGCGTCGCTGGCTTTTCCGGAGACGGCGGCGATGCCGGCTCCGCCTCGCTCAGTTCGCCCTCCGATGTCGCCTTCGATGCCGCCGGCAATCTCTACATCGCCGACACCGAAAATCATCGCATCCGCGTGGTGACCACCGACGGCAACATCAAGACCATCGCCGGAACCGGCATTGCGGGCTTTTCGGGCGACTTCGGTCCGGCAATCCACGCCGATCTGAACTACCCCACCGGAGTGGCGGTGGACGCGGCCGGCAATGTCTACATCGCCGACTCGGTGAATAGCCGCATTCGCAAAGTCACTCCTAACGGAATCATCAGCACCATTGCCGGAAACGGGCTCTTCCAATACAACGGAGACGGCGGTCCGGCCACGAGCGCCTCTTTGAATTTCCCCCTCTCGGTGGCCGTGGACGCCTCGGGAAATGTCTATGTCTCCGATACCCAGAACAACGCCGTTCGGATGCTGACGCCTGTTGCGGACTCCGCTCTGCCGCCCGTCATCACCAGCATCACCGGCAAGCAGGATTACGGCGGCCTGCCTTCTGTCGCGCCGGGGTCCTGGATCGAGATCCACGGCACGAATCTCGCCGCCCCCGCCCGCTCCTGGTCCGCCGCCGATTTTGACAATCTGAAGGCCCCCACATCTCTCGACGGGGTCAGCGTCATGGTCGCGGGGCAGCCTGCCGTGGTCAACTCCATCAGCGACGGAGCCATCGTAGCGCTGGTTCCACCGGGCGTCGATGCCGGAGACCAGCCAGTCACGGTCACCACCATCACGGGGACAAGCGCGCCATTCACCCTGCACGTCGACCCCACTCAGCCGGCCCTCTACGCGCCGCCGTCCTTCAACGTGAACGGCAAACAATACGTGAGCGCCTCGCTGCTCGACGGTTCCGGCTACGCGCTGCCGGATAACGCCGTCGGCGGCGTCCGGTCCCGTCCCGCCCATCCCGGCGACATCGTCGTCCTCTACGGCACGGGTTTTGGAGCGGTTACTCCCGACGTCCCCTTCGGCCAAATCGTGAAATCGGACAACACTCTCACGGGTTCGGTGCAGGTCGCCATTGGAGGCGCCCAGGCCGAGGTTTCCTTTGCGGGCCTGGCGCGGAACAATGTCGGCCTCTACCAGTTCAACGTCGTCATCCCCGCGGGAATCCCCAGCGGAGCCGTGCCGCTCACCGTCACGTTCAACGGGGTGCAACTCACGCAGACGCTTTACGTATCGGTGGAGAATTAGCGCGACCAACTCTGAGAAGTCGTCTCTCAGATTTCAAGGCCCTGGGTGATTGTTGGGGGGCAGGCTTTCAGCGGCTTACCAGCCGTCAGCGCCGGCGGTCGTGTGCGTCCCGAGGCGAATCTGGCGGAGGGATGCGGACGCAACGGCGATGCTGAGTTGGCCCGCCGCGCTAATTCAAAGCTGATGGCTGACGGCTGATGGCCCCTGTCCATAAGATTTCAAGTATTCTTGGCTGTCATTAGCGCCGGACTCGATGGCCGCAATGCCGCCTACAGCGCGAATCTGTCGCCTTCGCTTGCCTTGCCCGCCAGCCGCGGATCCCCTCCCGTGGCCTCCAGAATGCCCACCATGCGATCCTGCAAGCCTTCCACAATCTTCTTCACCTGCGGATCTTTGATGTGGTTCACATAACGCCCCCGCATCCGCCATCCGATGCGCGCGCCGGCAAGCAGGTTCGTAATCTGCTCCGGGTCCGCGCGCAGATCGTACAGTTCCGGAATGTCCCACATGCCGGGATAACTCATCAGACTATGCGTCTCCGTACGCAGCCCGGCAATCGCCGGCGTATACGGAAAATCCTGTTCCCAGGCGTAATGGTAGAAGAACTCCTTGCGCCAGTTCTCCGGCGTCTTCCCCGCGCCCGGTCCAAGCAGCGAGCACCCCTGCATGGCGGGCGCAGGCTTTTTCCCCGCTGCCTCGATAAACGTCGGACCGATGTCGAGGTTGAGCGCCATCGCCTCTACTCGCCGCCCCGCCGTCCCGAACAGCGCCGGACAGTGCGCCAGCAGCGGCACGCGAATGGAAGCTTCATACATCGCGCGCTTGTCGATCAGTCCGTGCTCGCCCCACATGTAGCCGTTGTCTCCCATATAGACCACCAGCGTGTCCTCGAGCAGTTTGCGCGATTCCAGTTCCTCGAACACCTGCCCGATGCTCTCATCAATGCCGATCAGACACTGGCAATACTTGCGGTAATGCCAGTCGAACGGCTCATCGCTGTCGAGCATTCCATCCACTCCGTGCCGCGTGGCGCGCCGCTTGCGCACCCACTCCGGCCACTGGCGGTAATACTCCTCCTTGTACAGCATCGTCTTCGGCCGCGGCACGGTCAGGCCTTCGAACAGATGCGCATGCCGGTCGGGCGGATGAAACGGCGCATGGACCGCCTTGTGCGAAAGATAGACGCAGAACGGATGTGACGCGTTGTCGCGAATGAAGCGCCGGGCATCCGCGGTGAGAATGTCGGTCATGTTCCCCCTCACGCGCTCGCGCACCCCGTCGCGGTTCATCTCCGGATCCGTGTACTCGCCCTGCCCGCGGAAACTCAGCCAGTGATCGAAGCCCGGCTGCGGCGCGTCGCTGTCCCCGCCCATGTGCCACTTGCCGAGGAACGCCGTCCGGTAGCCGCTCTCGCGCAGCAACTGCGGAAACGTCGGAGTCTTCGCATCGAGCGGAGAGAAGTTGTCGAACACCCTGTGCTGGTGCATGTACTGCCCGGTGAGAATCGAGGCGCGGCTCGGCGAGCACAGCGACGAGGTGACGAAGGCGTTGGCGAAATGCACTCCGTGCCGCGCCATCCGGTCCATATGCGGCGTATGCCCGTCGAGCCACGGATGCCCCAGTGCGCCGGTGAAATTGTAGCGGTGGTCGTCGCCCAGAATGAACACGATATTGCGCCGCGATGGTTGCGTGCGCGCCGCCGGAGCCGCCGCCAGGGCGCCCGCGGCATGCAAAAAGTTTCGCCGGTTCATGACGTAGGGGATTGTACCAACCATTCCCGGCCTCAGCACGTTCACCGCTCGCGTGCTCTTCTGCCGCGGCCACTACGCCGGTTATTGGGCCAACGACAAAGGACACGGAGGTCAGATGTGGGGAGTGGTGCAGCGTCAGTAGAGCCGCTTTGCGTAGGCTTCCGCCACCGAGGCTTCGATCTCTTCGGCGGTGTCGCCGGTTTCGATTTGATCCTTGAGCATCCGCCCGAACGAGGGCAACGCGCTTCGATCCACCTTCGACTCCTCCCGCCACAGGCGCGAGCGGATGAGCGCCTTGCCGCAATGCAGGTACGCCTCGCGCACCGCTACCACTAGCGCTGACCTCGGCTCTTTCCCGTTCACGTTCCACAGCGCGAGCACCTCCGGATCCCTTGTGATGGCGGCGTCGCCGTTCACCCGCAGCGTCTCCTCCACGCCCGGGATCAGAAACAACATCCCTACCTGTGGATTCGTCACGATGTTGCTCAGGGAATCCAGACGGTTGTTGCCCGGCCAATCGGGAATGGCGAGGGTGGCTTCGTCCAACACGCGTACGAATCCCGGAGCATCGCCGCGTGGCGAGACGTCCGCGCCCTCTTCGCCGCTGGTGCCCAGGCAGAGGAAGGGAGACAGTTCAATGAAGCGCCGGCAATGCTGGTCAAGCCGCCGCAAGGTTTTGAGGCGCGCACGCTCCATCGGCGGAGCGTAACAACTCCTCAGGTCATCCTGGCTGGTCAACTTCTCATCCACGGCAATAGGATACGATGAGGACCAAATGTCGCGCCCGCTTGTAGTGGTGTTCCTTTCCTGCCGCCTGCTCTGCGGCCAGACAACGGACTCCGTGATTCGCGCCGCCGAACGCGGTGCGCCGCCTGCCTGGGCCGTCCTGCAACGTCACCTCATCGGCGTCATGAACAGCGCGGCCGGCGAGTTCTGGCGCGCCTTCACGCTGCCCGGCGGAGTATTGAAGAAGGGCGGCAAGATTGACGACGATTACGAGACGTTCGGCAACTGGCCGCTGTTCTATGCTCTCGGCGGCGGGCGCGCGGCGTTCGGCAGGAGCATCGAAGGCTGGAATGGGACCACGCGCCGCTGGACGTATGAACGCGGCGCCGTCCGCCTGGAGTTCGTCAAGCATTACGACATGCTTCACCTGAGCGAGGGATACGTCAGCTTTCAAAACTTCGCTCTCGCTGACCCCGCCATCCCCGAGAATCTGCTCCGCGCCCGCCGCTTCGCCGGGTTCTATCTGAACGAGGACCCGGCCGCCCCCAACTACGATCCGGAGCGCCGCATTCTGCGCTCGCCCTGGACCGGCAGCGGGGGGCCCAGTTTCCACGAGGATGGCTCCTACATGCTGATCTACGGGCACGCCAGCCTCTATCCGCGGGTAAAGCAAGTGGACGCCGCCCGCGTGGCGGACCTGCAGCCGCTGTTCGACGAAATGATCTGCCGGGGCGACGTGCCCGGGAACCTTGCCGTCACCGGTCTCGTCACGCACGCCTTTCTGCTCACCGGCGATGAGAAGTACAAGCGCTGGGTGCTCGAATATGCGGACGGTTGGATGGAGCGTATCCGCGCAAACAATGGCATCATCCCCGATAACGTCGGACTCAGCGGCAAGACCGGCGAGTATCGCGGGGGCCAGTGGTGGGGCGGCCAGTTCGGTTGGAACAGCCGCTATTCCATCGAGATCATGTTCAACGCCCTCATCACCGCGACGGAATCGGCCTACCTGTTGAGCGGTGACCGGAAGTATCTCGACTTGCTGCGCTCACAAGTGGACGTGCTGTTGAGCCGCGCCCGCATTGTGGACGGCAATCTGCTTGTGCCCTACCGCGTGGGCCCAAACGGGTGGGAAGATTTCCGTCCGCTCGAGCCGTACATTCTCAGCCATCTCTGGAACCTCTCGATGGAGGCGGACGATTGGGACCGCATCCAGCGCGTGTTACAGAATGCGCGCAGCGGGCCTCGTCCTTATGAATATGCCCAAAGTCCGGATCCGCCCAAGCCCGGACAGGAAGTCTGGCGCCCGGATGGCTCCCCGGTGGATTGGCGCAAGGTAGCGGACAATATCTCGCACCGTAATCAGAACCGGCACAACGAAGCTCCGCATCTGCTCTACCTCGCCGGGGACAATCCGGATTGGCCCACGAAGGTGCTCGCCGCCGAGTACAGCCAGGTGGTCCGCAACCTCGAGCGCATCCGCGGCGGGACGTTCGAACACGAATGGAAGAGCCAGACCGTCACCGAGCAGAACCCCGTCTTCACCAACGGCCTCGCCCAGATGACCACGGGCGCGCCCGATCTTTCTTTTAACGGCGGGCTCCTGATGGCGCGGGTGCGATACTACGATGCGGACCGCAAGCGCCCTGGCCTGCCGGAAGACATCGCGGCGCTGGTGGAGAAGCTGACTTCGGACCAAGCGGTTGTCCGGCTGGTCAACACCAGCGCAGCCCACACGCGCCGCGTCATCATCGAGGCCGGAGCCTACGGCCAACATGAGTTCACGTCGCCCCAAAAGGGAAGGTGGCTGACAGTGGAACTGCCGCCCTCCACTTCCATCCGCCTCGAGTTGGGCATGCGCCTGTTCGTCAACCGGCCGGGCTACGCGCAGCCTTGGGCGGCTAGATAATCCCCAGAATCCGCTCCAGTGTTTCCGTTTCCCGGTCGGCTTTTTGCAGGGCGGACTTGGCCGCGGCGGCGTTTCCGTTGTTGAGGTTCTTTTCCACTTCATCCATGAAGAAGGTCATGCGCCCGATGCCGGAGACGACATCGGAGCGCATGCCGAGGCCTTGAGCGCGTTGTTCGGATTCGATGCGCTTGGCCTTGGCCTGCACGGCTCCGGCACGGGTGGCGAGCTTCATCATGCGTTCGCGAACGGCGTCCAGTTCGGCGGTGTTCACCGGCGCTGCCGTGTTGGCCGGCGGAGTCTGCGCGGGAGGCGGTGGTTCGGCGGGGCGTTGCGCCACCGGCTGCTGTTGCGGTGGCGGAGCCTGCTGCTGCGGCGGCGGTGTCACATCGGCTACCTGCCGTTGTGCGGGCTGCTGCCGGACCGGTGGCTGCGTTTGCGCCGCCGGATTGGCTTGCGGCCTCGCCTCCGGTGGTTTCTCCGAGGCCGGCGCTGTGACTGGCGGCGAGTCAGCCTGCTGCTGTTGCTGCTGTTGAACAGGAGGCGGCTCCTGTTGCGGTTGCTCGATGACGGGAGGCTGCTGCTCGCCCGCGGCCTTGGTTCCGAACCACTTCGGAATCTGGAATGCCGCAATGGCAAGCACGCCGACGGTGACCAGCGAGCCGAGGGCCATGTAGATGCCGCGGTTCGATCTTGTAGGCGGCGGCGCTTGCGGGGCGAGGGGCTGCGCGGGCGGCGGCGGCGCGGCGGCAGGCTGCGGGGTTGCCGTCTGTGGGGCGGGCTTCGAGGTCACCGCTCCTTGAATGCTCCCGAGAACGTTCGTCAGCGCGTTGCGGAAGGCGTCCGCCGATTGGAAACGTCCCGCCGGCTCCTTCGCAATCGACATCAGGATGATCTCGTTCAGCATCTCCGGAAGTGACGGGTCCACTTGAATGGGCGGCACCGGGTTCTGCTGAAGGTGCGCGGCCATGATGCTGAAGTCGCTGTTTCCTTCAAAGGGGCGCTTTCCGGTGGTGATCTCGTAGAGCGCGACGCCGAGCGAGTAGAGGTCGGCGCGCGGGTCGAGTTCGCGATCGCCGCGAATCTGCTCGGGTGACATGTAGAACAGCGATCCGACCGTGTGGCCCGTTTGCGTCAGGCGTTTGTCAGCACGCATCTTGGCGATGCCGAAGTCCATCAGTTTCACCACGCCGTCGCGCGTCACCATCATGTTGGCGGGCTTGATGTCGCGATGAATGACGCCGCGCGAGTGCGCATAGCCGAGCGCCTGCAATACCTGGATGGCGTAGTCGAGAGCCTGCGGCAGCGGGAGCGGGCCATTCTCGATCATCTGCTCGATGGACATGCCGTCGATGAACTCCATCACCATGAGGAGTTGATTCTCGAAGGTGAGCGCCGTGTGAAGCCCGGCAATGTTGGGATGGGTGAGGCTTGCCTGCACCTTGATCTCGCGCAGGAAGCGGTCAGCGAGTTGGGAGTCGCCCTGTAAGTCGGGCAGCAGCACCTTCATCGCCTCGATGCGGTCAGAGAGGACGTTGCGGACCTTGTATACCTTGCCCATACCGCCGGCGCCGAGGATCTCGACGATCTCGTAATCGCCGACGCGCTGGCCGACGGGGAATTGCATGGGGAATCCTTTGTCTCTAGTTTTCGGGAGTACGCGCCATGTCGCCGACGCGCGGTTCGCCGGGGCCTGTGAACTTGCCGGTGGCGGAAAGCTCGTCCACCTGCGTGATGACGATTTCGCCGAGGTGGTCCGTGATGCGCTTGAACACGCGGCCGGTGGCCGGATCGGTGATCTCACGCCCCGCGCGGGCGATTTCGAACTTGTCGCCCACCTTGACGCCCGCCTTGCTGCCGATGTTGATGATGATGGCGCCGTTGCTGAAGTCGGCGACGAGACCCTGGAGGCGGATGGTGCGCACAGGCACGCGGCTTGCGGAGGCATCCAATTGTTTGGTTGTGGTGGCCACTGCTTTCTTTACGGCTTCCCCGATGAGAGTGCCGGCAAAGTTACTGCTGGTCATATCGGCATAGCCGCCCCCGGAGCCGCTTGTTCCGCCGCCGGAGCCAAGCAGGGCAGTGCCGGAACGGCTGGATTCGCCGTTGCCGCTGGCGGTGACCACCACTTCGCCTGTATCGACATTCACGATGCGCGCGCTGATGCCTACCACGGCTTTCGACTCCTTCTTGCCGATGCCGCTGATGCCGTAACGCCCGGTGACGCGCCCGATGGCGCCGATTTCCGTCTTCTTGTCATCGCGGCCGAATTGGGTGATGCTGCCCATGATGATGGCGTCGACGCCGATCAACTGCCCGATGCGCGCAGCCGAAGTGGGGTTGGCGCGATCGCTGTTGGAGAAGTTCTGCTCGGCGAGTATTTTCTCCATGGCCTTGCGCTCGTAAACCTGGTAGGCGCCGTCGGCGACAAGCTGGTCCACCATGAGGTCGGCCACGCCCTTGCCGATATCGACGTTGGTATTGAAGATGGAGTAGACGTAATTGGAAACGGTGGAGTAATCGAAGTTCACGACGGCCACGCGGCGCTTACGCTCCTGGGCGCTCAGCGGGAGCATGGTGAGTACAAGGCAAATCAGGCCCAGACAGCATCTGTTCATGGCAACCTCCAACTGAAGGTATTATAACGGCTCACGCCGAAGCGGGCATACCGGCACCGGAGGGGCGCGTATCGGTACAATCTCTTCGACATGCCTCGAATTCTGATGGTAGCCTCGGAGGCCACGCCTTTCTGCAAGACGGGAGGCTTGGCCGACGTGCTGGGCGCACTGCCGCCGGCGCTGGCGGCGCGCGGGGAGGAGGTGGCGGTGGTGCTGCCGCGGTACCGGATGGCGCCGCTCGACGGCGCCCGCTGCGTGCGGGAGCACATGCCGCTGTGGATCGGGCCGGGGCGATATACGGCCGACATCTACTCCCTGGAGAGGAAGGGAGTCACTTACTACCTGGTGGACTCACCCGAGTTCTTTGACCGGGACGGCCTGTATTCCTTCGGAGGAGTCGACTACTGGGACAACTTCACACGGTTCGCCGCGCTGTGCCATGCGGGGCTCGGCGTGGCGCGCCACCTGTTCCGTCCGAACATCATTCACTGCCACGACTGGCAGGCCGCCCTGTTGCCGGTGTATCTGAAGCAGTATTTCGCCAATGACCCGACATTCACGGGTGTGAAGACGGTGTTCACCATCCACAACATGGGCTACCAGGGGATCTTCGGCAAGGACCGGCTGTGGTGGCTGGGGCTGCCGGAGTGGCTGTTTCGGGAAGACCTGCTCGAGTTCTACGGCAACATCAACCTGCTCAAGGGCGGCATCGTGTATGCGGATTACGTGACGACAGTAAGCCCCACGTATGCGCGCGAGATCCAGACGCCGGAGCACGGATTCGGACTCGATGGTCTTTTGCGGGCGCGGTCGGGGCATCTGCGCGGCATCCTCAACGGGGTGGACTATCATGAGTGGTGTCCGGAGCGGGATCATCACATCGCCGCCAACTACTCGGCGTCGGACTTGCGCGGCAAGCAGCAGTGCAAGATGGAACTGCTGGGAATCATGGGGCTGCCCACGGAGAGGCCGGAGGTTCCGGTGGTCGGCATCGTGTCGCGGCTGGCGGCGCAGAAGGGCTTCGACCTGGTCGCCTCGGTGGCCTACGACCTGGTGAACTGGGACATCAAGGTGGCGGTTCTCGGGTCAGGGGAGCAGCAGTACGAGCGGCTGTTCCGGGCTTTGGCGGACGCGCGGCCGGACAAGTTCGGAGTGTACATCGGTTTCAACAACCGCCTTGCGCACAAGATCGAGGCGGGGGCGGATATGTTTCTGATGCCGAGCCACTATGAGCCTTGCGGGCTGAACCAGATGTACAGCCTGCGGTATGGGACGCTGCCCATTGTCCACGCCACCGGGGGCCTCGATGATACGATAGATGGGAGCACGGGATTCAAGTTCCGCCCTTATTCCTCCGATGCCATGTTGGGAGCACTGCGGGAAGCCCTTACAGTCTATGCGGTAGACCGCGGCCGGTGGACACAGATGCAGGTGGAGGCAATGCACCGGGACTACTCGTGGGAAGCCTCCGCGGCCGCCTACAGTGAGCTGTACAGCATGCTGGCGGGGTGAATCCTTTTGCGGCAGATTGCATCTATGGAGTTTGGAGACATAAAGAAACAATGGCTGGTGACAACACGCTGACATTTACGGATTCCGGCTGGGACACGGACGTCCTCAAGTCGGAGGTTCCGGTGCTGGTGGACTTCTGGGCGGAATGGTGCGGTCCCTGTCGCATGATGGGCCCCACGGTGGACGCCGTTGCCGCGGATTATTCGGGCAAGGTGAAGGTGGGCAAGCTGAACGTGGACGACAACCCGGGCAGCGCCATGAGGTACAACATCCGCGGGATTCCCACGCTGCTGCTGTTCAAGGGCGGACAGGTGGTGGAGCAGCGGGTGGGCGCGACGGGCAAATCGGACATCCAGAAGATGCTGGAAGGCCACCTGTAAGTCGCTGTATTTAAAAGACTTAAATGATTTTAAAGGCCCGTTCGGGAGTTGACCCGGGCGGGTCTTTTGCTGTTTGGGCGGCGATCAATCTCCGCGGGTGACGATGGGGTCGTAGTGTTCGCTGGGATAACGTCCGCGTTCTCCGCGTGGGCGGCGTCCGGGCCATTCGAGGCGCATATCGCGGCACACCTCGTCGAGCATGGCGACGGTGGCCACCTGCTGCTCGAGGGCGAAGGTGGTCAGCAGCAGGTTGTCGCAGAGGGCGTTGATGACGCGGGGGATGCCTTGCGAGCGGACGTGGACTTCCGAGAGGAGATCGACGGGGAAGACCGTCTGATCCTGCATGCCAGCCTTTTCGAGGCGGAAGTTGACGTAGGCGATGGTTTCGTCCTCGCGGAAGGGCTGCAAGTTACAGCGCAGGACGATGCGCTGCTTGAGTTGGCGGAGGTTGGGGGCGTCGAGCTTGCGGTCGAGTTCGGGCTGTCCGGCGAGGATGATCTGGATGAGCTTGCCGCGGCGGTTCTCGAGGTTGCCGAGAAGGCGGATCTCTTCGAGCACTTCCCATTCGAGGTTGTGCGATTCATCCACGATTAGGACGGTAGTGCGATTCTCGTTGGCCTGCTGGAGGAGCAGGTGGTTCAGAGCGAAGAGGACCTCGGTCTTCGAATTGCGGTTGCAGCGCAGGTCGAGGTCGTAGGCGATCATCTCGAAGAACTGGTCGCTGGTGATGCGGCTGTTAAAGACGAAAGCGAACTCGATGAACTGGGTGTCCAGGAAGTCGCGGAGGCATTCGAGGAGGGTGGTTTTTCCGGTGCCGACCTCGCCGGTGAGCACGATGAAGCCCTTGCGGGTCTGGACGCCGTAGATGAGGTTAGCCAAAGCCTCCTCATGGACGTGACTCCGATAGAGAAAGGCAGGATCCGGACTCAGATTAAAGGGACTTTCCTTGAAGCCAAAGAAGGCATTGTACATATGCGAGCCGTTTGCGGAAAAAAAGGGACTCCCGCGCAATCCTCCGAAGCCGCCGGCATCCTGAGTCTGGCCCGAAACAGGGGCCTACTAACTAAGAGGTTAACACGAACGTAGTCAACTTTGGTTGACTTCGAGCAAGACCCATCCGGGCAGAGCGGCCGGTTCACCGCCCTGGAATACGACGCGGCGGGTTTTGGGGAACGGCAGGCCGGTCTGGATGGCGCGGCTGTAGAAGGGCATCTGGCGCAGGAGGCGGCGGTAGGTCTCATGGCCGGTGTCCGGGGAGGCGGTCTTGGAGAGGAAGCCTCCGCCCCAGCCGATGGAGAGGAGGCAGGACGAGGCTCCGGACTCGCGAATGGCGGCGAGGGTGGATTCGAGGGAGGCGAGGCTGCGGTCCAACTGCTGGAGTCCGGTGGTAGCGGCGTACTGGCGGTGGATGGCGAGGACCTTGGCGGCAAAGCTATTGGCCGCATCGAGGAGCGTGCTGGTGCTGACGGCTTCGCGCCAGCGGAGGGCGCGCAGGACCTCGGGCTGGCTCAGAAAGCTCTTTTCCGACCACGATCCTTCGAAGGCGGAACCGGGAGGGGCCATTTCGCAGAAGTAGGGAGCGGGCTTCCAGCCGAGTTCGTAGCGGCCCTGGCCGCGGGCGGCGAGGGTGCTGGTGCGGAGCATGTAGACCTTCATGGCGAGGGCAGCGACGGGGGACGAGTCAGCGATGGCGAAGGAGCGCATGCGGCTGTGGCCGTCGAGTCCGACACCGGCATCCTCGGCAGGTTCGGCGGGGCGGCGGGGGAAGCGGTCGCCCTGGACTTTGTCTTCCACCTGCTTCCACATCTGGTCGGTCCAGCGGGAGCAGAGGTAGGCGGTGTGGAGCGCCCCACGGAGGGCGGAAGCCGGCAGATAAGGGCCGGCGGCTCCGGAAGCGAAGGTTGGGATGAAGAGGGTGTCGGCGCGCTGCTTTTCCCAGATGGCGGTGAGGCTCGAGTGTTCGAAGGGGATGCGGCGTCCGGCGAAGTTCTGGGCGAAGCCGCCCCAACTGGCGAAGTCGAGTTTCTCGGCGCGGCGGACCTGGGTGAGATAGCTGTCGAGGCGCGGTCCCTTGGCGAGCAGCTTGATGATGCGGCGCTGGTCGAGGACGTTGACGTGGTCTTTCCAGACCATGTAGTCGATGGGGGAGAGTTTCTGGCCGTCGCCCACGAGGGTCGGCGTGAGACAGGAGACGCGATACTTCATGCCACTACCCGCCAAATGATGGGAATTGCGAGGGCGAAGCCGGCGCGGTAGACAGGATGCGGGAAGCCTTCGGGGGCGACATCCGGGGCGGCGCCAATTGGGGGAGCGCCGGCAAAGAGAACGGAGCCTTCGCCGACCATGCGGAGGGAGCGTTTGCGCTCACCGTAACGCTGGAGGCTTTCGGTGCGGCCATTGCGCTCGAGGAGAGAGTAGGCTCCGCGGTTCCAATCGACGGAATCGGAGGGGGAGGGACTGAAGAGGGACAGGAGCCAGTAGGCGGTTTCGACGGGGGCGGGGGGAGGCGCTTCGGCGCTGGGTTCGGCTGGTTCCGGTGCTTGGGGAGCGGTGTTCGGGGGACTCATGAGGAGACCCGGGAACCGGCCTTGGGTAAATTCAGGGGCATCGGAGCGGCCCCAGCCGCGGGAACGCTCGCCGCCGAAGCCGGAATCGGCGAGCAGGCGAAGGGCGCCCTGGAGAGGGGCAGACCAGCGCTCCCGGGCCTCGTCGTTCGAGAAGGCGGCAACGAACCAGAGACCGGCGCCGGGAGTGAATTCGAGGCAGGCGGTGGTGAGCGGAGCGGCGGTGGTACCGGAGAGGCGGTCGACGGCTACGGAGCGGCGGAGGCCGATGCGGAACGGGCCCTGGGCTTTGCCGGATTTGGGCTGGCGGAGGAGGCATTCGCTCTCGGCATCGACGACCCAGCCTTCGTCCTCGCGGATGCGGGCCTCGGGGTCTTTGACGAGCGTTTCGACGATGGGAACGGGGACGAAGCGGGCGCCCTTCCAGCGGACGCGGGAAGAGGGCGGGGGAGGCCAGAGATTGCGCGGGGGGACGACGTAGAGGATGTCGTCGAGGAAGGGGTAGCAGGAGCTGAAGCAGACGGATGGAGATTCGGCGGCGGCGGTGGCGGCGAGCCAGTGATCGAGGCAGCCGAGGCGATCCATCGCTAAAGTGATGGCGGAAAAGAGGTTATCGCTATGGTAGACGGAGTCGACACGTTCGCGCACGCCGGACTCGGGGGCGATGCGCCAAGGCGTGGTAGGGCGAAGTTTGACCAGGAGGCCGGGCAGCATGGGTTCGTTTCGTTACGCGAGTTGGGCCGCGATGTCGCGGCAAAGGCCGAGCAATCCGGCTGAATCGGCGCCGGCGAGGAGTTCGGTTTCGGCAGCGCCTTCGCTGTAGTAGCCCTTGCCGCGCCAGGCGGCGCGAATGCCGGAGAAGTGGATGCGGCCGTTGCCTCGGGAACCGCCGCCGCCGAGGCTGTCATCCTCCATCATGCGGAGGCCTTCGGCGAGGCGGGCCGGGAGTTCCTTGTCTTCCTCGCACAGGATATCGAGCACCATGCGGATGCGGAAGCGGGCGCCGGCGGGGACGCGTTCGAGGGTGCGCGGGTTGGCCTGCGAGGTGATGCGGTCGACGGCGTTCTCGCTCTTGACTTCGGTGAGTTCGTCATCGAGGTTTTCGCGCATCTGGGCGGTGATGCTTTCCGGATCGAGCGGGGCGTCGTAGACGGTGAGGCGCGCGGGGGTGGCGGAGGCGGACTCACCGGCCTCTCCGCTCATGCGCTCCATGCGGCCGGGGTTACGGCCGAAGAGGATGCAGATGTCGTCGCCGGGACGATCGCTTTGATGGATGCGCACTTCCTGTCCCCTGCGTTTGGAGAGGAAGACCATTTCGGCGGGGTTGAGTCCGGCGGCCTGCTCGAGGAGGGAGCGGAGCTTGCCGCGGAGAGAACTGCCGGGCACGTAGGGGCGTCCAAAGGCATCCTTGACGACGGGGTTATCGGCTCCACCGATTTCGAGGGAACCTTTGCCGGCTCCGATGTGAAGGCCGGTCTCGCAGATGAGGTCCGCCTCGAGGATCAACTTGCCGACGAATTTCAGTTCGGTTTGTGCGGTGTGGGAACTCATAATGGGCTACTGGGTCTAACTACTCGTTGTAGGCGACGATGGCTTCAAAGAGGTCGCGAAAGCGTTCATACCCTCGCACCTCGTTTTTGCGGGTGACCTGGAGGAGAAGCTTCTCCAGGGTGTCGAGACTGCGCAGCGAATGGCGGGCGATGGTGTAGGCCAAGCGCGCGCGCAGCATGACGAACTGGTGCTGCCGTTCGGATTCGGGCGCGCGGCAGGCGCGGCGAACGGCATTGTAAAGGCGGCGTAGCTGGCTGCGCGTACCGGAATCCATGTCGCGCATACGGCTGACGACGCTGTGAGCCTGATTGTCGAGATAGAGGCTGTCGGCGATCAGCTTGTCGAGGTCGATTTCGGGGGGGCCGTCGGGGCGACCACCGGGACGGCCGCCGCGATCGCCACGGTCGCCGCGGTCTCCGCCGCGCGGGCCGCCTTCACGCCCGCCTCCCTCGCGATGAGGGCGGTTATCCTTCTGCTTTTCGTTCTGTTCTGCCATAGTTCAGCCTCGAATTTTTTTGCGGGTATGAGGGCGGCACGAGAGTGCGCGGGGCGTCTGTGCCGTCACTGAGGGGCCTCCGTTAACAGCCTTGCCCATTCTAACGCGACTCTTCCGGCGGGGCGGAGTTTGACCTGGGAGGCATTTTTGCCGACGAGGTCGACGATGAGCGAACTGCGAAGCCGTTCGAGTTCGCGGTCGCGCGTGGAGGGGAGGACGCGAAGAACGCGGCGGTGGAGCCGCCAAGGCTTCTCCATCTCACCTTCTTTTTTGCGGGAGACGGAGAGGGGCGAAAAAACCTCTTCGCGATAGAAAGAGGCGAGTTCGCCGAGGAACTGGGTGCTGCCGCCGAACTCCTGGACGACGCGAACCATGGTGTCCTTGAGGTCGGAAGCTCCGTTGATCTGGCGCCATTCGAGGACGCGGCCGAGGAGGGCGAAGGAGTCGCGGGAGGAGCACTTGGCATCCTCGAGCATGCGGCCGGCCTCTTCAAAGACGGAGACGAGAGTGGCATCGGGGGAGGGGGCCAAGGCGAGCGCCATGGAGATGGTCTTGCCCTCCCCGCCGGGAAAATCCTTGAGGCTTTCTTCGGAGAAGCGCCGGAAGAGGCGCTGGAGTTCGCGGGCGAGTTGGATGAGGGCGTCCCAGGCTCCGTAGGCGGCGAAATCGTCGCCGCCGGAGTAGAGGATGGTGACTTTGCGCCAGAACTCGGGCATGGAGCAGAGGACTTCCAATTCGCCGGCGAAGAACTGTTTGAAGAGGACGGAGAGCTGGACGTGTTCCTCGATGGACTGGACGCGGCGGAAGCGGATATCGAGGTTGTCGACATCGCCGCGGAGGACGCCCCAGACGTTGGCTCCGGCGGCGCGGGCGGCGAGAGCGGCGGCATTGACGGGATGGGCTCCGTCGTCGGAGAGGGCGACGTGGCGGGTGAGAAGGATCTGGTCGTGGTCGGAGCCGAGGGTCCAGGTGTGTTTGCCGGCTCCGACGAGGATGCGGCCCGGGGTATCGGGAGACCAGCCGACGACGCGCTGGTCGATGAGTCCGCCGGCGATGGCGCCGGTGAAATAAGTGTCGAAATCGTCGAAGGCGCCCTGGCTCGCGGGGGCGAGGAGAGCGGCGGCGCCGTTGGCGGCAGGGGTGCCGCGGCGGGCGGCCATGGCTTCGCGAATGCGGCGGCGAACGACGGCCCAATCGCCAAGGTTTTCGGTAACGGCCCAGACGAGTTTGAGGCGTCCGGCGCTCATGCGCTCGATGTCATGGGCGGCGGCGGAAAGGAAGTCGCCGGCGTTGGGCTCGAACTCTTTGGGAAGGACAACGAGGAACTGGCCGCCGCCGCTCGAGCCGAGGAGGATATTGGAGAGTCCGAGTTCGGCAAGGAGGGCGCGGGGGAGGATCTCACTGAGCAGGCTAGTCCACCAGGCGCGTCCGGCGAAGAGGCGTTCGGAGGCGACCTCATGCCGCCCGGAAGCGGGGCTACAGAGGAACTCGCGAATGCCGAGGAGCTTGCCTTGGAGGAATATCTGAATGGACATGGATATTGCTTTACAGAAAGCCGGAACTTCTCACTCTACCACAGACAGCATGGGA
>JADLBD010000066.1 GCA_020847975.1 Bryobacterales bacterium
GAGAAAGAATTGGCCAAGGAAGGCCAGCCAGCGCAATGAGCCAAGTGTTTGACATTGATTTTGGAAGCCATCGCAAGCCGCGGATCGTGGGTATTGATCTGGGGACCACCAATAGTCTGGTGGCGTTCCTTGACCTGACGGGCCCGAAGATCATCCCGGGGGCGGACGGAGATCTGCTGGTGCCGAGCATTGTGTCGTATGCGGAAGACGGCAGCGTGATTGCGGGGAACGCGGCGCGGCGCCTGCTGATCGATCAGCCGGAGCGCACCGTGTATTCGGTGAAGCGGCTGATGGGAAAAGGCGCCGGCGATGTAAAGGACGAACTGAAGTTCTTCCCGTTCCGGATTGCCGAGGGGAGCGAATCGGTGATCCGGCTGCAACTTGGCGACAGAGCGACGACGCCGCCCGAGATTTCCGCGCAGGTGCTGGCGGAACTGAAGCGCAATGCCGAGGCTTACCTGGGCGAACCCGTGACGCAGGCGGTGATCACAGTCCCGGCGTATTTCAATGACGCGCAGCGACAGGCGACGAAAGACGCGGGGCGTATCGCGGGGCTGGACGTGCTGCGCCTGGTGAATGAGCCGACTGCGGCATCGCTGGCCTATGGCCTGGACAAACGGCAGAATGGGATTGTGGCGGTGTATGACCTGGGCGGCGGCACGTTCGATATTTCGATCCTGCGGCTGCATGACGGGATCTTCGAAGTGCTGGCGACCAACGGGGACACACACCTCGGAGGAGACGACATCGACAACCGCCTGATGCACATTGCGTTCGAGGATATCGCGGCGGAGTGGGGAGAGGATATCTCGCACAACGGGGAAGCGGTGCAGACGCTGCGCCAGGCGGTGATCGCAGCCAAGGAGCGTCTTTCCTACGTCCCGATGACTCACATTGAATTCGCGTTTCGCGGAAAGACGTACCAGCGCGAAATTACGCAGGAGTTGTTCGAAGGGCTGATTCAGGATATCGTCGACCGGACATTGAGTCCCTGCCGGCAATGCATTGCAGATTCGCGCGTGAGCGTGGAGGAGATCGACGAGGTGGTGATGGTTGGCGGCTCGACGCGGATCCCGATGGTGCGCAGGGCCGTGGAAGCGCTGTTCAAGGTCAAGCCGCATACGGAACTGAATCCGGATGAAGTGGTGGCCTTGGGGGCGGCGGTGCAGGCAGGAATTTTGTCGGGGGATGTGCAGGATACGCTGCTGCTCGATGTGACGCCGCTGTCGCTGGGGATCGAAACGATGGGCGGTGTGGTTTCGAAGCTCATCCACCGCAACTCGACTATCCCGGCGAGCGCCACCGAGGCGTTCACTACGGCTGTGGACGGGCAGCGCAACGTGCTGATTCACGTCGTGCAGGGGGAGCGGGAACTGGTGAAGGATTGCCGCAGCCTGGCGCGGTTTGAACTGAAGGACATCGCGCCGATGCCCGCGGGCGCCGCGCGGATTGAAGTGCGGTTCCTCATCGACGCAAACGGGATCCTGAACGTATCGGCACGCGACGTGCGCACCGGCAAGGAGCAGAGCATCGAGGTGAAGCCTTCCTACGGCCTTTCGGAGGAGCAGGTGGAGGCGATGATTCTCGAATCAGTGGAGAAAGCGGAGGACGATTTCCGCGAGCGGCAGGTGCGCGAGGCACGAGTGGAGGCGGACGCGATCCTCAGCGCCACGGAGAAGGCGCGGGCGAACGATGCCTGGGTGGAACTCTCCGACGAGCAACGGGCAAAGATCACAGCGGCGGTGAACCAGTTGCTGATGGTGTATCACTCGGAAGATCACCTGTTGATCCGCGCCAAGATCGAGGAATTGAACGAAGCCACCACGGCTCTGGCCGAATCGATGATGAACACCGCCGTGCGCGGGGCGTTGAAAGGAACCAGGGTCTGATGGGCAAACTGAAGTGGACGGACTCGGAAGAGATCGGCATTGCTCTAGCCGAACAGCATCCGGAGCAGGATCCGCTGAAGGTGCGGTTCACGGATTTGCACAGGATGGTGATGGAGTTGGAAGATTTCGGCGATGCGTCGGCATCGAACGAGGCCAAACTGGAGGCGATCCAGATGGCGTGGTACGAGGAGTGGAAAGAGAACCAGGGATTAGCGGATTGAGATGGTAGGCTAGTGGGTAAGCGGTATGGCGGAAACACGCATTACCTCAGACCCGGCGGTATTGGGCGGCAAGCCCTGTATTCGAGGAACGCGCATCAGCGTAGAGTTCATCCTCGAGTTGATCGCCAGTGGCGCAGGGATAGAAGAGATCATCGAGGCCTACCCTCAATTGCATCGTGAGGATGTGGAGGCAGCGGTGCGTTTGGCCGCCGAATATCTGCGTCATGACGATGTCATCGAACTCGAGATCCGTCATTGAGACTCATCGGGTTCGCGTTTCTGGCTGACGAAAATATTCACGCAGACATCGTTCGGTTTCTACGGGAGGAAGGGTGTGACATCATCACAGCTGACGATGTTCACCTTCGGGGCGCTCCCGATGTTAGCATTCTTGCTGCCGCGTTCGCCCGGAACAGGGTGGTGTTGACGCATGATAGCGATTTTGGCGCCCTTGCCGTTTCCAGCGGTCAGAGAATAGTTGGGATCATTTATCTCAGGCCGGGGCATATCCGTTCAGAATTTACCATTGCCACAGTGCGAGCCGTGCTGGAGAGCAGGATTGACGTCATGCCCCCTTTTCTGATGATCGCAACCAGAAGAGATAATGCGGTCCGAATTCGCATCCGGCATCTGTCGGATGACCTATGATATGAGAGAAGGGTGAACCTGGGATGCCCCCATCCGCCGTTCCGATGCTGTTTGGCGTGTTCAGCGCGGCACTGGACGCATGAGGTAAGCCGGGATTCGAGCCACGCGCGTGGTGTCGCAGTGCGTATTCCTGCCCCTGTGGAACAGGATCATTTCTTTGTTTCCCTATCCTCGACCATGCGCTTGACGCTATCGAGTTCGCGCCGCAGACGCCGTTCGCGGGCGACGAGTGAGAGGACATACAAGGCGAGAATCAGCCATGCGGCCGCGAAGCCGTAGAACATGTATGTGAAATTCCGGCTATCCATGCCATTTCTCCTTTATAAGGCGTGCGCGTAGCGCCGCATTGATTCCACTTCCCGCTGCATATCTTCCTGCCGCATGCGGACAGCAACGATGACGGCGCACAGCAGAAGAAGCGCGCCGAGGTTCTGGAATAGCATGTGCTCCATGGCAGGGTCGATGTTGCCGCCTCCGGTACGGAAGCTGAGGACCGGGCCGGGATGCTGCGTACGCCACCAGTCGATGGCCTTATAGGTGATGACCACGGAAGTGAAGGAAAAGATGCAGAGCACGGCGGAATTCTTGGCGCGCGCGGTGGGGTCGTCAATGGCGTGGCGCAGCATCAGGTAGCCGGCATAAATGATGCAGGTGATGAGCGCCCAGGTGAGGCGCGGGTCCCAAGTCCACCAGATGCCCCAGATAATGCGTCCCCAGATGGAGCCGGTGACGAGTCCCACGATTGTGAAGGCGACTCCGACTTCGACGGTGGCGACGGCAAGAGTATCGAAGCTCGAATTCTTCCTGATGAGGTAGAGGAGGCTCGAGACGCCGGCGACGAAGAAGGCCGTGAAACAGGTGATCCAGCTTGGGACGTGGAAATAGATGATGCGGTAGATGGCCCCCTGCGCGGCTTCGTCGCCCATGGTGAGGAAGATGAAGTACAGGTTGCGTACCAGCCAGAGGCCGGAGACGAGGCAAAGCGCGGCAAGAATCTTGGTTCGCATGGTTTAACCTACCAGGACAACCTCCACCAGGCCGACGGCCAGCGCGGTGAAGATGATATCAAAGCCGATCAACAGTCTGATCCAGATCTCGTCGTCAGCGGGAATGGGTTCGCCGGCGATGAGCAGGGTGGTGAGGCGCATGGCAGACATGAGCGCCGGAATCATCATGGGATAGATCAATGTGGGCAACATCAGTTCGCGCAGCCGCAGGTTCACAGTGAGTGCGCTGAACATGGTGCCGATGACGGTGACTCCCCAGGTGGTGAGCAGCAGAATCGCCATCAGCATTCCGGGCTGGCGCGCCCATTGGGTGTTGTAGAGAACTCCGAAGATGGGGAGCGAGACCAGTTCGACGATGGTGAGCAGGACGAAGTTGCCGAGCGCCTTGCCGAGGAAGAGCGCGGAGCCGGGGACGGGGGAGGAAACGAGCGCGTCGAGGCAATCATTGCCGAGTTCGCGCGCGAAGCTGCGGTTCAGGATGAGCGCGCCGGCAAAGGCGAACACCAGCCACAGCAGACCGCCGGAGATTTCCTTGACCTGGTCGGCGGACGGGTCGACCGCAAAGCTGAACAGCACGAGAATCACAATGGCGAAGGAGATGGCGGCGTTTAGAGACTCCTTGGTCCGCAATTCGCTGCGCAGGTCTTTGCCCGCCACCGTCCACACCTGGCGAAGATAGAGCATCAATTCTCCCCGTAGGTCCGGTACAACCAGGTAGGATCCTGCAACATCTCGGCGGGGCGTTCGCCGTGGAAGATGAGTTTTCCGCGGGCGAGAAGGGCGACATGGGTGGCCAGTTCCATGGCCTCGCGAAGCTGGTGAGTGGACATGATGACAGTGGCTCCGCGCTCGAGGGCGGCGCGCATCAGGCTTTGCAGCAGGGCGATGGCGCGGTCATCGAGCGAGGTGAAAGGCTCATCGAGAAGCAGCAGAGAGGGGTTGTGGAGGAAGGCGCGCGCGACGGCCAACCGCTGGCGCATCCCGCGGGAAAACTCGCGCACGAGAGAAGCGGCCACGTTATCGAGCGAAGTGCGCCGCAGCCACTCCATGGCGGCCGCATGGGGGTCCTTCAATCCGTAGAGGCGCCCGAAGAGGAGCAGATTCTCCAGGGCTGACAACTCGTCATAGACGCCGATGCCGTGACCGATGACGCCGATGGAAGCGCGGGTTTGGGGATGCCGCGAATCTTTCTCGAGGATGCGGATCTCGCCGCGCTGCGGGCGCAGAAGGCCGGCCATGATGCGGAGAAGGGTGGTCTTCCCTGCCCCGTTCCGGCCGAGCAGCGCCAGGCATTGTCCTTGCTGCACCGAGAACTCGATGTTTCGAAGGGCCGGGTAATCGCCGTAATATTTCCAGATGCCTTCGACGGCAACGGCGCTCATGCGCGGCGTTTCCCTTTCGCAAGGGAGGGAGCAACCTGGGCAGGCGTAGCAACCTGGGGAGAGTTTGGCCCGCGATAGAGGACCACGAATCCGAGCGCCAGAATTGCCACCGCGAGGCCGAGGACTATGTAGACACGGTCGTAGACTCGCGGCAGAATTTCCTGGATGCCGGGACCTTCATCCTCGGATGCGGCGGGGGCGTCGCCCATGGACCCGGCGCCTTCAATCTCCACCTTGAGATTCTGCCCGGTAAGGCTGTAGATAGCCGCCTGCGTGGCCGGTTCGCGGCCGAGTTCCTGGACTCCCTCGCCCTTGAGAGTGACGCCTTTGGGAGTGACCAGCCGCGTAGTGCCTTCCTTGTGCAGGATCTTGCCGGTAAACACCGCCGGAGAAGCAGCAGGAATTTCATACGTGAGTTGGAACCGTGTTTCTCCCGGCTTGACGGGGAAATCCACACCGTAGACATTCGGGGTCTTCGTGGGCACGGCGGCGCGTTCAATGGCCATTCCCTGGGGAGCGGTGCATTCGACTTTCACTTTCCCGTCCGCTTCCGGAGGCAGGTAGAACTGGAGGGTGCCGTTGTCGGGATTGTTGTAGCTGGTGAGGCCCGAGTTCTGATAGATGATGTTTTCGTTTACCACCAGTTTGCCGCCAACCGGCTCAAACAGCAGCATGTGCTGCGTCACTTTGGCGTCGCCGGGCTTCGATTGCGAGTTCCAGACATCCACTTCCACTCCCGTGCGGGGAGTATTGGGAGTGAGCATTTTGTTATAAGTGACGCCATCCCAGGCGCCCTGGAGGAGACTGGGGCCGGGCCCCGGATCGGCGGTGAAGGAAAACTTTCCGGCAGCATCCGATTTCACAGTCTCGAGCGACTCGATACCGGCAGTGCCGAGTTTGTAGACGGTGACCGTCGCGCCGGTCTGCGGCTTACCAGTCGTGCGATTGATCACGGCTCCGTCGATGGCGGCGAGCAGCGGAACGGCCAGCAGAAAGATGAAGAATCTCATGCGGCTCCTCCCGGCATCGGCTTGCCGCATTCGCCGCAGAACTTCAGTGCGCGCTCGAAGGCTGCGCCACAATGAGGGCAGACATTGGCCGCCTTCTGCTTCATGGGCTTCTCCGCGGCGGCGACGGCGGCGGGGGGTGGCGCTGCCTCACCCTTTATGGCGTCGATCTCGGCCAGCACATTGGCGAGTTCGCGCTGCAGTTCGAGTTTGGTCTTCTGGTAGTCCTCGTCGGAGAGTTTGCCGACACGAAACTCGAATTGCAGATCGCGGAGGTTCTCATAGATTTGCGCCTTGCGGTCATCGAGGTGCTGAAACGGAGAGACGGGAACAGGGGCGGGGAGATCCTTTTCGCGGACTCCGAGCGTGAAAACAACTGCTCCCACAATCAATAGGGCGGCTGCGGCTAAGAGCATCGTGCTATTCCAATTTGGCGAGGTCTTTCTCGATCTCCTCGTGATAGCGGTCGAGGGCTGCATTGTCCACGGGAGCATCGGGGATGGCCGGTTTCCTGAAGCGCCGGACATAGAGGACGATGACGCCCAAGCCGAGGGCGAGGGCGACAAACGGCATCACCCAGCTCAAGAGGTTGAATCCTTCGGCGGGCGGCGCCACCAGGGCGCGCAGGCCTTCCCGCTTGACGAAGTCGGCGATGATGGCGTCGTCGGAGACGCCCTCGGCCTCCATCTTGGCGATACGCTCCCGGGCAGGCAGGGAGTAGTGGCATCCGAGCATCGGGCACGTGGCCACACTGTTATTGCAGGCTCCGCAGAGGCAGGCGAGCCTGTCTCCGACCCGCTTCACGGCCGGCGAGAGGATCTGCGAAGAGCTCTGGGCAAGACATAACCCGGCGGCCAGCACCACCAGCAGCAGTCTATTCAATGACAGGCGCATGTTTTTGCACGTACCCCACAGTCTCTGTCCGCATGTATTGCATCTTCACCTTGGGCGGGACGAGGCAGATGAAGGTTCCGAATAACGTCACGTAGAAGCCGACCCAGATCCAGGACACGAGGGGAAAGACATAGGACTGGATAATGGCCATGTTGCGGCCGTCGTTGGTGGTTCCGGCAAAGTTGAGGTAGAGGTCCTCGTTGAGGCGGCGGCGGATGGAGACGACGGAGATTGGCTGATTGCTGACCTTATAGAGACGCTGTTCGGGCTCGAGAGTTCCCAATTGCGAGCCGCCGGCGAAGACGTCAACAACTGCGCGCCGCCAGGCGTAGTTGTCGTTTTCCCCGTCGAGCAGATTGCGGATTTTGAGATCGTAACGTCCGATGTGGAACCTGTCGCCGACCTTGACGTCGTGGGTGGCGTCCTTATTGAACGCAGCGCCAGTGAATCCGAGGAACAGCAGAACCATTCCCATGTGCACGACGTAGCCGCCGTAGCGCCGGGTGTTGCGATGGGTGAGTTCCACCATGGCCGCCACGAGATTCTGTCCGGTTTTACGGGCGATGGCGCGCGATCCCTTCCAGAATTCGATGGCGATGGTGGAGGTGACAAACATGCACAAGCCGAGCGAAACCAGTCCGTAGAAGTGCCGCACTCCGGCGGCGAGAAGGACGGCGATGACGCCGAGGCCGAGTACGGATGGAATAGTGAAGGAGCGCTTGAGGCTATCGAGGGAACTCCGCCGCCAGGCAATGAGCGGTCCCACACCGGTGAGGAACAGCAGAAAGAGCCCGATGGGAACGTTGACACGGTTGTAGAACGGGGCGTCGACGCTGATCTTTTCCCCGGTGACGGCTTCGGAGATGACGGGGAAGATGGTGCCCCAGAGGACGGCAAAGCAACTGGCGAGAAGGATGAGGTTATTGAACAGGAAGCTCGACTCGCGGCTGACCACGCTCTCCAGTTGGGCTTCGCTCTTGAGATACTCAAGACGGTCCAAAATGAGGTAGACGGTAGCGGCAATGCCAATAGCGAGGAAGGCGATGAAATACTTGCCGATGGGGGATTGCGCAAAGGCGTGCACGGAACCGACAATGCCGCTGCGGGTGAGGAAAGTGCCGAAGATGCAGAGGAAGAAGGTGGCCGAGATGAGGACCATGTTCCAGACCTTCATCATCCCCTTCTTCTCCTGCATCATCACGGAGTGGAGAAAGGCAGTCGCGGTAATCCAGGGGAGAAGAGA
>JADLBD010000067.1 GCA_020847975.1 Bryobacterales bacterium
CGCCCGGTTCGGGCGCGCCTTGTGTATTGCGAAATGTGACGAAACGCATGGGTATTCAGAGGTAGTGTATCATCACACTTTCGGAGCTATATGAACGAAGCGATTGAAGGACTGTTTTCCCTGAAGGACAAAGTAGCCGTAGTGCTGGGGGGAACCAGCGGCATCGGCCAGGCGATTGCGCGCGGCTACGCGAAAGCCGGCGCTACGGTGGTGGCCAGCAGCCGGGACGTGGAGAAGGTGGATGCGATGGGCCGTGAGTTCGAACTGGCGGGCACACCGACGCTGCGCATGACCTCGGACGTGCAGGATCGAGCCAGCCTGGAGCGCCTGTGCAAGGAAGTGGTTCGCAACTTTGGCCGGGTGGATATCCTGATGGTGACATCGGGCGTGCTTCAGAAGGCGCCAACCGCGGACATGAAGGAAGAGGACTGGCTGCGGGTCATCGACATCAACCTCAACGGGAGCTTCCGGGCCAACCAGATATTCGGGCGGCAGATGCTGGAGCAGAAATCGGGCTCCATTATCAACACCTGTTCGATGACGAGCTTTGTCACGTTTCACGAGGTGACCGCCTACGCAGCGAGCAAGTCCGCGGTGGTGATGCTCACCAAGCAGCTTGCCTCGGAGTGGGCACCGCATGGTATCCGCGTGAACGCCATTGCTCCCGGCATTTTCAGGACGCCGCTCAACAGCCATGTGATCGACCTGCCGGAAAGGAAGGCTGTGCTGCTTCCGCGGACGCCGATGGGCAGGGTGGGCAACGTGGACGAACTGGTTGGCGTGGCGATCTACCTTGCATCGCCGGCATCCTCGTTCACCACGGGACAGGTCATCGCGGTGGACGGAGGATTCCTGGCTAAGGGCGTGTAAGCTACTTCGCCAACCGACGTTCCCTGGCCAGGTCCGAGGCGGCGCCGGCCGTATCTCCGAGGGCTTTCTTTACCGCCGCCCGGTTGCGATAGGCGTTGGCATAGGACGGGTTCAGTTCGACAGCGGTGTCGAGATCACTGAGGGCGAGGCGGTATTCTTTTTGAAGGAAATGAGCGTAGCCGCGCGCGTTCAGCGCCAGCGCGTTCTTCGGGTTCAGCGCGAGCGATTGGGTGAGGACGCCGATGGCCTCGGCGTGCTTACCGGCCTGGAGAAGGGCGCGGCCGCGCTGGTGGAGCGCTTTCGCGTTGGCGGGCAGTTTCGCCGCCGGCAGGAGGGGCGCGGGCTCGGGTTCGGTGTGGCGCGGCGCAGGGGGCGGCACGGGGGTGACCGCGTTCACGGTGTGAATTGCCGCTTCCTGCTTCGGCCGCCGTGCGAAGTCCAGGGGAGCGCCTCCTTTGTCGAATTTTCGCCGCGCCGTGGCGCGATTCTGGTAGGCGTTGGCGTAGTGCGGGTCGATCTCGAGGGCGGTGTCGAAGTCAAGCAAAGCGCGTTCGTAGTCACGCATCATCATGTAGGCGTATCCTCTTGCGTTGTGCGCCTGGGCGTTGCGCGGATCAAGACTTACGGCCTGGGTCAAGACATCGAGCGCCTTCCTATAGTCCTCCTCTTTGAGGAGGGCCCGTCCTTTACGATTCAGCGCTTCGGCTTTCGCGGCATCTCCCGCGGACACGGCGGCCGGTGATGTTTTGTTGCGCGGGACCGGGTTCTCTTTGGGCGCGGCCGGAGGCCGGGTGCGTGGAGTTGGAATTGCGGCGGGGGCAGCCTTCGCGACAGTGGGGACGGGCCGCGGAGCGGTCTCATGGGGCGCTGGTACGGGGGCTGGTGGGGTTTGCGGAGTATTCGCCGGGGCGGATGCGGGAGCGGGCGGGCGTGCGGCGGCGAGGGCGGCAGACTGACGGGCCTCCGCCAGTTTTTGCTCGGTTCGCGCCAGCACCTGTTTCGCCTCGTCGTAATCCGGACTCAGGCGCACGGCCTCTTTCAAGTCGCGTTCCGCACGCTGGTAATCGCCCAGCAGGAAGTAGGCGCTGCCGCGGGCGCACCATGCCTCCGGCATCCGTGGCTTCAGCCGGATTGCCTCGGTGCGGTCCGCAAGGCCTTTGTCATGCTTGCCCAGCAGGTGGTAGGAACCGCCCCGGGCAACGTAGGCCTCAGCGTAATCGGGCTTGAGGCCCACAGCCTGATTCCTGTCGGCGAGCGCTTTTTCGTATTCCTTCAACTGGCTGTAGGTGGAGCCGCGCGCCAGATACAGTTCGACGTTTTGCGGATCGTACTGGATGGCCTTTGTGAAATCCGCCAGGGCTTCCTTCGGCTTCCCGGTACGGCGGTAGGCCTCGCCGCGCAAGCCATAGGCCCGCGCAGACTTGTCATCGATTTGCAGGGCGCGGCCGAAGTCTTTGATAGCCGCGTCAAAGTTGCCGAGTTGTCCCTGGCAGAAGCCTCGCTCGATGGCCGCATCGAGGAATTCCGGCCGGTAAGCGAGCGCGCGGGTGAAGTCGTCGATGGCGTCCGTGTACTGGCCCAACTCGATGTACACCATGCCGCGTTCCTTGTAGGGTTCGGGACGGTCCAGGCGCATGCGTATGCCCTTGCTGTAATCCTCGAGGGCGCGCTTGTAATCCTTGAGCGCTGCGTAGGCCGCTGCGCGGCTGGTATAGACTTCGGCCCGTTCCCTCTTGTAGGCAAGCGCCTGATCGTAATCCTTGATTGCCTTTTCCGGCTCTTTCAAACGCAACAGCAGGTTGCCGCGCAGTTCGTAGGCTTCGGCATCATCCGGCTGAATGCGCAGGGCGGCGTTGAAGTCCGACAATGCCTCCTGATCCTGGTTGCGCTTTGCCTTCAGGCTGCCCCTACGGCGGAAAGCGGCGGCAAAGTCCGGCGCCAGACGGATGGCCTCGGTGAACTTCCCGATAGCCTGTTCCTCATCGCCGGCGATCTCGAGCTTGCGAGCCTGAGTGAACGCAGCCTCGGCTCTTTTCGGGTCGGGACGCTGGGCACGCACAACGGAGCCAACGAGCAAGGCAGAGGCGCAAAGAGCGGCGATGCGCCGGGCTGCCAGGTAGCTTATCCTCGGTCTCACTGGGGAATCACCTGCCATTCAATCACAATTGCCGAGAGCCTGCGGCCACCGGCCCGCAGCACGATCCGCTTCCAATCGCCCGCGCCGGGCATCTGTTCCACAATGAGATCTCGAACGGCTTTCGCATCATAAACATAATGGATGGGCGTATATCCATTGGCGGCGCCTGCGGGCTCCGTCTTGCCCGCGGCCAGCCGTGGATTAGGGGAAAACACTTTTACTCCGCTATTCGTATATTCGGCGGGATAGGCTCCAATGTGTACGGGTACTCCGGGCAATTCCGTATTCACCGCGCCCGTGGAAGGACGCCGCCCCTCGATTCGCAGGACCCCATCGCGCGGCAGTTCGCCGATCCAGATAATCTTTCCCGAGGCAGGTCCGGACCAGGCAGGTTTTGCCGGAGGGAGGGGCGCCGGACGGACAATCGCCGGCGATGGGGGAGGCTGAACCGCAACCTGAGCCTGAGGCGGCAGGACGGGCGCCGGCTTCACCGGTTCCGGAGGAGCCTTCATTCTCGGGTCGGAGAGGGAAACCTGGAGGGGAACCGGAGGGGCAGCCGCCGCGCTTCTGGCAGCGATCTCGGGAGCACCGGGGAGGTCACGCGGCGCGGGTGGTTTGGCCGCGGGCGGCAGTACCAAAGGCTTAGCGGCAAGCCTTGCGCGCCTTGCCTCGTCCGCCTGCTCCCGCGCCCGAGCCGACTCGTCCAACCGGGCCCGGAGCCCTCCCGTTTCCTGGCGTTTCTCCGCCAGTTCGGCCTGCAACGCTTTGACGTTTTCCGCGGCGCGTCTCTCGGCCTGCTTTGCTTCCTGAAGTTCGGGCTCCGGCTTGCCGATTTCGGGATGCGCCAGATAGGTGGCCAGTTCCTGTGCCGAGCGGCCCCAGGACAGGCCGGCCCGTAAACGGATGTCCACCCGCCCCGTACGAGGTTTGTAGAGATATTGGGCAGCCCCGCGTAGTTTCGCCAGCGGAAGATCGGTACGTTCGCTTCCATCCACGATGAACAGGGTGGCCTCATTTGGGTCGACCAGCGCTTTGCTTTTCGTGTCCCACTGGATGAGCAACTCACCTTCCACGGGCGTGAGACGCAAACCCATCTCCGGTTCAGGCGCGTTGAGGATGTAGAGGCTGACCGCCCCGGCTCCGATGATTACCAACGCCACAGGCAGGAGGAGCCAGCTTCCCGCCTTTCGCCAAAGCCCGGCGGTCTGAGCCTCGGGAGGCAGGGAATAGGCCTCCGGCTCGACCGGCGGGATGGAGTAGTCTTCCTCGAGTTGGCCGTCGTCGCGTATTTCCCATGGCGGGGGTTTTCGGAGGGTCCTTTCCCGCGGCGGGGCTTCCACGGCGAACTCCTGATAGCTCTGGTCGGTGCGGATATAGCCGTCGGATTCCCGGAAGAAGAAGCCCACCCGGACGGGTTCGAGATCACTTGGCCGCAACACCATTGCCACCTGCCATGGCTCGGGGAAATGGCGATCGTAGATTTCGACATCGCCTTCGGAGAGGAAGATTTCGTCGCGCGTATGGGAATGGTACCAGCCGACGGGAACCATGCCTTGCAGTTCGGGGTCCGACGCGTGGCTCCTGATCAGCGTATCGAACCGTTGCTGATCGCTCTTGGAGAGAACAAAAACCGGCCTTGGAGGTTGAATGTCGAGGGGACGGAAGGCCTGAATGCGGACCAGGCCGTTGCTGTACCGGCCGAACAGAACACCGCCGACCTCGAAGCCGCCAGCGAGGTAGGTGTCGAAGGCGTCGAGGACATGAGTCAGGATGTCATTCAGAACGGGGCGGGAGTACTCGATGACAGGGACGAGGCCCGGCACACTCCAGATGCCCGCATCGACCCTGCTTTGCGCCGGCATCATAGGCGTACTACGACAGTACCATAAATCAACCGCAAGTCAAATTGTTCCAATACAAAGGACGGGTAGGGCAGACGGCCCGCGACCGCCTGCCGAAAGAAGCCTTGGAAGCCTAGAAAACCAGCCGCAAGGCGAACTGAATCACGCGCGGCGTGTTGGACTGGGTGAGAGCGATCGTTCCAAACGCCGATGAGGTAATCGAGGTTTGCGGTCCGTTGAAAGTCACGGAATTTGTAGCGTTGAATAACTCGGTCCGGAACTCGAGTTTGAACCGCTCTCGAATGGGGATCTGTTTCTCGATCAGGGCGTTCAGACCCGTCTTTCCAGGGATACGCACGTCGGGAAGTTCGCGGCTGACGTTGCCAAACTGGAATTGGGGGGTGCGGGTAAAGGCCGCCTTATTGAAATATGTCCCGTTATCGGCTAGCTGGGGTCCGCCGGCGAGAGCAGCGGGTTGACCAGTGGCTATGGGGCGGGAATAGCCAATGTTGAAGGCGTTGGAATCGTTCGGCGAGGTGACCATCACCGGGATGCCGCTGGCATAGCTGTAGATTCCAGCCACTGCCCAGTTGCCCACCACGCGCGCCAGCAAACCCCGGTTGAGCATACGCTTGCCCATGCCGAAAGGCAATTCATAGCGGACGCTTAAATTGACATAGTTGGGAATGTCGAGATAGGAAAGGGATCGATCGCAAGAGAAGCAGTAGGTGTTGTTGAACTGCGCGGATTGGCCGTTGTTGATTTCGCCGACGTTGTCGATCAATTTGGAGCGCGTGTAGTTGAACAATATCGCCATGCCCTGCGCGAAACGGCGCTCCACTTTGAGTTCCATCGCATGATAGCTGGAGTGACCGGATGGAACGGTGATGCCGTCAGTGCCCGTGAATTGAGGATATGGGCGGAGCAACTGGGCATACTGCACGGTGGGGAGGCTCAGAGTGGATGATGGATCGGTGATGTAGCCGTAAAACGGATTGGGCACGGCCCTGGTCAACTGGGAGCCCAAAGCCAGTTGGTCAGGCCGTAGTTGGTTGAAGGCAACCCGCGCAGGCAGCGCCACGTTACTCGTTCCCGTGTAGCCGATTCCGGCTACAATCGACCAAGGCAGTTGACGCTCGATATCAAACGACCATTGTGCCTGGTAAGGCATGCGCTGTTCCCGGAGGGGGCCGCTGATGGCTTGGCCGAGTAGCGTGCCGAGGCCAAGCGCGCTGCCGGTGGGGTCGAGGATTCCTTGCGGAAAAGGATTGGAGAGATTGAACAGCGGCGTAACCGTATCGGGCTGTGTCACAAGGTTCGAAGTGGTGCGCTGGAAGCCTAACGAGGTATCCGTACTCGTCGAGATGTAGGGGTGGTGGAAAACGCCGAAGCCGGCCCTCACGACCATCTTGTCTTGCATGCGGTAGGCCAGGCCGACACGCGGCTCCCAGTTGTTACGGTCCGGTGTTTGGACGCGCCTGCCCTTGCCGTCGATGCCCACGAATCCGAGGCCACCTTTCAGGTTGTAACCCGGCACCTGGAGCGGTGAGGGGCTGGTGAGATCCAGGTAGACGTACTGATTATTGGCTTCAATACTGGGAAGCTCGAGACTGTAGCGGAGGCCCATGGTCAATGTGAGCCGGCTGTTCACCCGCCACTCATCCTGAAAATATCCGCCGTAATAGGGGTGGCTGTTGTTCCAGTGCGGATTGATCTGATAAGAGACGCCCGCCGCTCCCAGCAACAGGTCCGCGAGGCCGGAACCGGTGTTTGCCGTGGCTGCTTTCGCATTCGGACCGCCGGTGAAGCCGCCGCCGGCCGAAATGGAGAGCGGATAGATGACGTTCCAATCCACGGTGTAATAGCGCCAGTCAAGGCCGGCTTTCAAGGTGTGGGCGCCGCGCAGCATGGTGAGCGAATTTGCGTACTGGTAGGTCCTCATGATCGAGACGGTGTAGTAAGGACTGTTAGAGAGCGCGCTGTATCCGCCCATGCTGAGGCTGGGGAACTGCAACAATCGCATACCTTTTGTGATGGAAGAGGGGAACCCGAGGGAGGGGACATCAAAACCGAGGGTCAGGGGTACCCGGTTGGTCTGGCTGTTGGCCATGGAGAACCGCTGCACGTAGATAGTGTGTGGGGTGAACATCCAGGTATCGCTCACCATCCAGTTTTCGCCGGGGATGACGTTGGGCGCCTGCACGGGCGCCTGGAGGTTGCCGTAGACCTGCGGCTGGATGTTGGCCTGTTCGAACCAGTTCCCGCGCGCGAACATGCTATGGCGTTCGGAGAACTGGTGGTCGATGCGGGCGTCAATGCGATCGTTCTCCAGGCTCTGGAAGGCGGAGCGGATATAGTTGTTCGAATCGCTCTTACCGATACCAGTAGTATTGGGCAGCGGGTAGTACGGCAACAGGTTCTTAGCAATGGGGTTGAGCAGGTTCTTGGGGATCACGTTGCCGGGAAAAGCATCCCGAATGTACCGGGTGGTGCCCTGCGGAGCGGTGGGGTCCAATTGAGTGGTGTACGGGTTGTAGATGACCTTGAGCGCGCCGTTGGTGTCAAAAGTCTGAGAGAAGTCGCCATCGCGTTGTTGCGCGGTGGGGACGGTGCCCACGAAGGGGAAAAAGGTATTCCAGCGAAAACCTTCATACGCGAAAAAGAAGAAAGTGTGATCGCGGCCGTTGTACAGTTTGGGGATCACCAATGGGCCGCCCAACGTAAAACCATACTGGTTCTTGCGGTAGGGCACCCTGGGCTGTTTCGCGCGATTGGCGTCGAACCCGTTGGCGTTCAGCAACTGGTTCTGGAGGAACTCGTGCAGATTGCCATGGTAGCTGTTGGTGCCGGACTTGATGGTGTAGCTGATCACTCCGCCGCCCGTGTGGCCGAACTCGGCATCGTACGGGTTGGTGTAGACTTTGAACTCCTGGATGGCGTCCACTTGCGGGACCGCGGCCACCTGGTTGTTATAAGTGGTGGTATTCGAGGCGCCGTCAATCAGCACCTCGCTGGTTTGCATGCGTCCGCCATTGATCCGGAATTCGTTGGTCTGGTTCTGGCTGAGAGAGTTGTCGCCGGCGACCAGGACGTTGCCGGGAGTCACCCCGGCGGTCAGGGTTACGAGAAGCAAAGGATTGCGGGTGGGCAGCGGGATGCTGACCAGGAACTGGTTCTCCACCACCGTGCCGCGGTCGCTGCGGTCCGTGGTCAGAAGAGGCGCTACGTCAGTAACGGTCACTGCTTCCGCAATTGGACTGGGAGTGAGCGTTAGATTGACGGATCGAGACTGGCCGATTTCCAGCACCATCCCACTCATACGCGTCGTGGAAAAACCGGAGGCTGCCGCGCTGACGTCGTAGACTCCCGGTATCACCGGTGGAAACACGAAGATGCCCTCGGTATTGGTAGAGGTCTTGAGTATGACGTTGGTTGCCGTGTTGCGGAGTTCCAGCGCTACCGCGGGGACGACAGCCCCCGAACTGTCCGATACACGGCCGGAAACCACGGCGTTCTGTGCCCAAACAGGCAGACAGCTAAGTAATAAGAGGAAGCCCAGGACAAGCCCATAGGGCCGGGCCGTTGGCCGGAAGAACCATTGAGACACGATCTGCTCCTTGATCAGAATTTCCAGTTGGCCTGTGTGGGTCGCGACTGAAAAAGAACTTACGCTCCGATCGAAGCGTTCATGATGAAGAAACCAACCTCTTGAAGACCCCGCAGGCAACGGATCTTTCTGTTCCGCTGTGCGTAAACGCCCTGATTTTACGCTCCCTGGTGGAACCTGTCAAGGCAAAGTTAAGATATGTATAAAATATGTCAAGGCAAAGTAGAAATGTCCCCTTTTGCCTGTCCGCGAGAAGAGTGCGTGTTATGCTCGGGCTGCCGGTGAAGCGGAGACGGGCTCTGCTGGCGAGCAACCCGATCGAGGAATAGCCGGCCGGAACTCATCTGCGGACGACGAGAAAGAGCGTGATCCTCCCGGCACGTTCTTTGACCTGGGCGCGGGGCCGACCGGCGGGAGGCGGTATGGTCCCGTCCCAGGTGTTGGTTTGAATTTGGTTTTGAAACCCCATCGGACCAGATTCCGCCATGCCTTGAAAACGCCTACCGAGGGCCCCGGTGGTACTTGATGCTGCGGGAATCGAGTGGCGGGGAAGGGATCGTCGCAAATGCTCCCAAGCGGGCAAATCGGCTCGCGCGGAGCATTTCCCTGTAAAGGGCGAACTTTCCACTTCGCGCCACTCCCCCAGGATTGTATTCATGCGATGGCGTCCTCCCGCCGGCGGCGGCCGGATGCCTGCGCCGCTTGCCACACCTTCGGTCCTTTCTTCAGGTCGAAGTTTTTATCCCAGTCACTGCCCCGCCGGCTGGCACGCGGCGTAGAAGCCGCCTTCTGCTTCGGGCGAGGGGCTTTCGGCCGACCTGCCACGGCACACTCGTGCACTGGCAAATACCGCTCGCCGTGGCGCACCGCCAGCGATCCGTCCAGGCGCTGCTCGACGCGCACGTTCGCCCCTCGCAATCCGGGCGTGACCGCCCCGCGCTCGATCTGGTACAACTTTCCATGCCAGTGCAAGGTGTAATCCGGCCGCACCTGGCGTGTTTCCACGTGGCTCAGCGAAGCCGCCAGATTGTGGCTCTTGTCCAAGCGGCGGTGCGCATCGTCGGGATTGGCCGCTTCCACCGTCAACTCTCGTTCCCACCACGCCAGATAATCCTTGGTCAGGTATTCGTTGGCTTCTTCGATCGTCTTCACCCTTGCCACCCGCATGCCTTTGACCAGCCGGTCCTGTGCGGTTCCGAAATTCCGCTCCACACGCCCTTTCGCCTGGGGAGAATGCGCTGCGATCCAGGTGATCCCCAGTTCCCGTAACGCCCGCCCAATCTGCGTGGGCGGCAGCTCGACCGCGTCTTGCTCTACGCCGGGCTCATCGCGTTTGTGCTTCTCCGCGGTTTGAAACAGGCTCGCCTTGTCGGTATACACGGCCAGCGGCCTCCCGAACTTCTCCAGGTAGCTCCACAACAGCTTCATGTTCTCTTCGGTCGAATCATGTCGTACGAGACGCGCGAACAATCGGCTGGTCGCATCGTCGATCATCGCGATCAGGTACAGCTTTTCCCCACGCCCCTCCAGCCAGTCGTGTTCGCTGGTGTCCCACTGCACCAGTTCCCCGAACCGGCTCCGTCGCGGCCGCCACACGTGAGCCTGCTTGACCTTCTCCTTGTTCGCCCGCCACAGCTTGCCGCCGATCATCCACTTCCGCACCGTCTCTTTACTCGCCGTGATCCCGTGTTTCTTGGCCAAGTATTCCGCCGCCAACGTGGGTCCGAATCCTTCATACACCGGCGCCGACAGAATCTTCACAGCCTGCCGCTCGATACGCTCTTCAATCTTGCGGTTGGAGGCCTTCCCGCGTAGCCCATGAATCACCGCTTTGTCTCCATGCTTCTTCAGCGCATACAGCAGCCGCTTCACCTGTCGCACGCTCAGGCCCAACTCTTCGGCGGCCTCTCGTTGCGTGATCACCTTCTTCTTCGCCTTCTTCAGCGTCACCAGCCGGTCACGATCGGCTTGGGTCATCAGCAGTTGTCCTTCCTGCACCCTCCTCCCATCGGAAGGCTGTCAAGGGGACATTTCTACTTTGCTCAAAGGGGACATTATCACTTTGCTGCCACAGGCAAAGTTAAGATAAGTTAAGGTAACGATATCCTTAATTTGGTTGCGCCCGCAGAGAACGTGGGAATGGGGTGGGAATGGGGGCGAGCACGTCTCCGCGGCTCCTCGCTGCGGTATAATCTTGGCACACCCGCATTTCGCCCTGAAGCGGGTCTACGGCGATGGGTGGCGTCGCCAGGAGTGTTCATGACTTCCACTACCCTTTCATCCCAGCAGTTTTCTACCTTTCGCGAGCGAGTGGCGGTGTTGACCGTTGTGCTGATTCTTCCCTGGACCGCCTTTCCGCAAGCTCCCGTGGGCGCCGCCCCCGGAATCAAGCTGACCGTGAAGGAGGGCGAAGGCGCCCTGAACAATATTCGGACGTTGCGGGCAAAAGAACCCGTAGTCCTTGTCACGGATGTAGCCGACCGCCCGGTGGCGGGGGCGCAGGTGACGTTTCTGCTTCCGGACCTCGGCGCGAGCGGGATTTTTCCCAACGGGAGCACGCTGACGGTGACCACGGGCGGGGACGGACTGGCCGTTGGTAGGGGTCTGAAGCCGAACAATGTGGTGGGTCAGTATCAGATCCGTGTAGTCGCCTCCTATCGGGGCCAGACGGCGCGCGCGGCGATTCACCAGACAAATGCGGCGCCCCAGAAATCGGGCGGGGGTGGGGGGAAGACGGCCCTGATTCTGGCTCTGATCGGGGGAGCGGGAGCGGCCGTTGCGCTAGGGGTGAGCCGCGGCGGGGGCGGCGCTTCCAACCCGGGTTCCACCCCGGCGACTCCGGCCGGAACGTCCATTACCCCTGGCGGGTCGACGTTTGGTCCACCGAAATAGCGGGAAGCGGACACGAACGGAATGAGGAATTTCATAGCGAAGACGCTGCCGTGGGTGTGGCTTGCTGTTGCTGCGCCCGCGATGGGGCAGGTGAACATCAGCGCCCCAGCTCCCGGGAATTTGACACCGGCCATGGTGAACCGCGCATACAACGTCAACTTCTCGGCTACCGGTGGCCCCGTGACTTGGAGTCTCGGGCAGAACGACACTCTCCCTGCCGGTTTATCCCTCAGTTCGCAGGGGACAATCAGTGGCACACCGCTCAGCACAACCGGTAGTCCTTTTTCCTTCACTATTACGGCGACGAATGGCCCGGCCAGTGATTCCAAGAACTACTCCTTGACCGTATTGCCTGAGTTGAGTATCGCCACGAATACGCTTCCAAATGGCATTGTCAGCACAGCCTACTCTTTTCAAATGACCGGTACTGGCGGTTCAGGTGGTCCCTACCAATGGAGCGCTACCGGGTTGCCCGCTTCCCTCTCCATCGGCCAGACCACAGGCATCATTAGCGGCACCCAAACGACCCCAGTCAGCGTGCCTGTCACGATTACTGTGCAGGATACGGTTAACCCTCAGTTCACCGCTAACAAGAATTTCACTCTCACCATCACCGGTTCCGGTTCTCCGCCTACCATCGGAGCCAGTGCAACGTTACCTGCCGCCACCCAGAACCGGGCTTACAACTTCCCGGCGGCCAATTTCCAGGTGACGGGCGGGACGACGCCGTATACCTTCTCCATCGACCCACCGAACACGCCCCCTGCCGGGATTACCCTCGACTCTTCCGGACTTCTGAGCGGCGCTCCCAGCGGTACCGGCACGAGCAACTTTACGGTTCGGGTGCGGGATGCCGCTTTTCTGAGCGCGACGAAGACGTTCACTCTTACTGTGAACGCGCCGCCTTCCATCAGCACGACGACCATCCCGTCCGGTACGGTGGGGACCCCCTATCCGTCCACCACGCTCATAGCGGCCAACGGGACCGTCCCGCTGACCTGGTCGATGACGGGGGCGCCGGCGTGGCTCTTGCTCAATACGGGCACCGGCGTTCTCTCCGGGACTCCGGACGCGGCCGTCAATACGAATATCAACGTGACGGTGACCGATGCCAACGGCGGGACGGGCACGAAGCAACTCGCCCTGGTTGTCGCGGGGGGACTCACCATTACCACGTCCAGCCTGCCACCCTGGACGGCGGGAATCCCCTACTCGCAGACCCTCGCCTCCAGCGGGGGGGCAGGCTCCATCGCATGGGCGCTGCAAACGGGGAGCACTCTCCCGGCGAATCTCGGCCTGTCATCCGCGGGAGTTCTCTCCGGAATACCTTCGGCCGCCGGGACGAGCAGTTTTACTGTCCAGGCGACCGACGCCACCCCGACTACGGTAACGAAGGCGCTGACCCTCACGATCAACGCGGCCCCGGCGGTCTCGACAAGCAGTCTGCCCGGCGGAGCATTGAATGTAGCCTACAGCACGACGCTCACCGCCACGGGCGGTACGGCTCCGCTGGTCTGGTCGGCGACGGGCCTTCCGGCAGGGCTCGGTCTCAATCCGAATAGCGGGGTTCTGAGCGGCACGCCGACGGCCACGGGCACCTCTCAAGCGGCTCTGACCGTGACTGATTCCGCAGGAGCTTTTCAGACCAAGACCATTGCGTTGACGGTCTCGGCCACAGGCCTCGCCATCACAACGAACAGCCTTCCGAACGGGGCGCTCAACAGCGCTTATTCCACTACTCTCGGGGCTACGGGCGGTTCGGGCACGGGTTACACGTGGGCCATATCCATTGGCAGCCTGCCTGCCGGACTCACCCTGCAATCGGCTACAGGAGCCATCAGCGGCACGCCCACCGCCGCCGGTTCTTCGGTCTTCACCGTCCTCGTGACGGATTCCGCGCAGAATACGGCTTCCAAACAGTTCAGCATCACGGTGGTGAGTTCCTCGCTGACGATCACGACCGTGTCGCCGCTGCCGCAGGCGCTGGCGGGCAACTTTTACATCACCGCGCTCCAGGCGAGCGGCGGCAGCGGGACCGGATATCAATGGTCGCTCGCGCAAGGGGCTCTCCCCACGGGTCTCAATCTTAACGTGGGCGGCACGATTAATGGAACCCCGTCCGGGGCGTCGACTTCCGCGTTCACCGTTCAAGTCATCGACTCGCTGGGTACGATCGCCACAAAGGCGGTGACGCTGATGGTGGTCACCCAGGCGCTCTCCATTGCGACGGTGTCCCCGCTTCCGGATGCTTCTCAGAATGTTCCCTACTCGACGGTGCTGGCGGCTTCGGGAGGCACGGGTTCGGGCTACACATTTCAGGTGGCGAGCGGACAATTGCCCGCAGGCCTGTCATTAGCGCCCGGCGGTGTCATTAGCGGCACACCCACGGTTGCAGGACCAGTCACCTTCACCGTTCAGGTGGCCGACAACGGAGGGGGTGTCGCCACCAAGCCTTTGACGCTGACGGTGGTGGCTCCGAACCTCACGATCACGTCTTCCACAACGCTGCCATCGGCGCCGACCAATCAGGCGTACAGCACGCTGTTGACGGCATCCGGAGGCACGCAGCCCTATACCTGGAGCGTGACCGTTGGGACGCTGCCGTCCGGGCTGACGTTGAACCCCACCACGGGTGTCATCAGCGGCACGCCCACCAATGCGGGCCTCTTCAACTTCACGGTTCAGGTGAAAGATACGCACAATCTGACCGCGTCGGCCAATCTGTCTCTGCAAGTGGTGACGTTCGCCATCACCACGCAATCGCTGGCCCAGGCTTCGCTCAATACCACGTATTCGGCAACGCTGACAGCGGTGGGAGGGTCTCCTCCGTACACCTGGTCTATCCTTTCCGGAACGCTTCCGCAGGGGCTGACGCTTTCGGCGGGAACGGGACAGATCAGCGGCACGCCGGCGCAATCCGGGACCTTCCCCTTCACGGCGCAAGTGCGCGATTCGGTAGGGGCGACAGCCTCTACGCCATTGTCTCTGGTGGTGGGGGGAGCGGGGAGCCTGACGATACTGACAGCGAGCCTGCCGAACGCGACGCTGAACGTCCTCTATTCGCAGACGCTTCAGGTGAGCGGCGGGACGGGTCCGTACACCTGGGTGGTTACCGAAGGGGCATTGCCGGTGGGCCTGACGCTGAGCGGCGGCACGGGCGTGATCAGCGGCACTCCCCAAACCACCGTGGGGAGCCCGTACAGCTTCGTCATCCGTGTTACGGACAGCGCGGGAGCCTCCACCTCGCGGCTATTTACGATAGCCATCGCGAGCAACAACGCGCTGACCATCACCACTGCCTCTCCGCTGCCGAATGCCTCCCCCAACGCGGGCTACAGCCAGACGATTCAGGCAAGCGGGGGAACGCCGCCTTACCTGTTCTCGCTGATTGGAACGCTGCCATTGGGGTTTAATCTCGGTACTAACGGCAGTCTCGGCGGGACCACAACGCAGACCGGCAGTTTTACATTCAACGTGCAGGTGACTGACGCCAACAACCAGACGGCGACCAAGGCGTTTACGCTCACGGTGGGCACACCGTCGCAACTGACGATCAGCACCGCGGCTCTGCCTAACGGGACCGTGGGTACGGCGTACAGCGCGCCGCCGTTAGCGGCCACTGGAGGGACACCGCCCTACACGTGGACAGCCACCGGGCTCCCGGCAGGGCTCAGCCTCAGCACGACAGGGAACCTATCGGGCACGCCCACAGCGGCGGGGACATTCAGTGTCACGGTGCAGGTGACGGACTCGGCAAGCCAGAGCATCACCAAGGCACTCAGCATCACAATCACCGCCGCAACGTTGACCATTGCCACACCGCCGTTGATCAACGGAACTGTGGGTGTTCCGTATAGCGCCGCGCTCTCGGCTACAGGCGGTAGTGGGACTGGGTACATATGGGCGCTGATGGGTGGTCAACTGCCGCCGGGAATCAATTCCAATATCAGTGGTGGCCTGATTTCCGGTACCCCCGTCACTGCGGGGACGTTCACTTTCACGATCCAAGTGACGGACTCCACCGGAGGCACTGCCTCGAAGCAGTTCACCATCACTATCAGCGCCGCCGGATTCACGATCCTTACCACCACGCCGCCGAACGGAACGGTGAATACGGCCTATTCGTACAATCTGGTGGCTACAGGCGGTACGGGCACGCTCACGTGGGTGGTGGTTCCCGGGACCGGGTCGCTACCTGCCGGCGTGCTGCTGACCGCGGCCGGCTTACTTACCGGCACACCCGGGCAAACCGGGGTTTACACCTTTACCGTGCAGGTCACCGATACGGCCAGCCGGTCCGTTACGCAGGTGATGTCGATTACCGTCGTGGCGGCGGGCTTTTCTATTGTCACCACCACGCTTCCTGTCGCCACCATCGGGGTGAACTACAGTTTCCCGATCCAGCAGCAGGGCGGGACGGCGCCCATCACGTGGTCGATCACCGGGGGGCAACTTCCGGCCGGGCTCGGTTTGGTTCCGAATTCCGGTCTCCTCACCGGACTGCCCACTCTCCAGGCCATCACCAGCATCATTATTACAGCCACCGATTCGGCAGGGAAGATAGCTTCGAAGACCTTTACCCTCACGGTGAATCCGCAGCTAACGGTGAGCACGACCTCGCTGCCCGGCGGATCCCTGGGTCAGGTTTACAGCCAAACCCTTTTCGCCAGCGGGGGAAGCGGATCGGGCTACATCTGGTCTCTTCAATCCGGAACCCTACCCGCAGGGCTTACGCTCGCTTCGGCGACGGGCGTCATCAGCGGAACGCCGGCGGCCAACGGTAATTCCTCATTCACCGTTCAAGTGGCGGATTCGGCGGGAGGCATTGCGAGCAAACTGCTCTCCATCACCATCGGCACGTCGCTTTCCATCGCCACGGAAGCGCTGCCAAACGCGGCGACCAATGTGCCTTACAACCAGACGATCGCGGCCGCGGGGGGATCGGCTCCGCTGCAATGGTCGGTCACGGGCAGCCTGCCCGTGGGCCTAACGCTGAACGCGGCAACCGGCGCCATCAGCGGCACCCCGACGGCGGCGGGCATCTCGACGTTCACCGTTCGCGTACAGGACGCGGCGGGCGCCTCGGCAAGCAAGCAATTCAGCATTACGGTAACGGAGGGCCTGCAAATCACCACTCCCACGGCTTTGCCGAATGCCGCGGAGGGTTCCACGTACACGCAGACACTCGCCGCCACCGGCGGCAAAGCGCCCTACACGTGGACCATCTCGGTGGGGAGCCTGCCGGATGGCCTTGCCCTTGCGCCCACCTCGGGACTCATCACAGGGACGCCTACCGCGGCGGGCAACTACAGCTTCATCATCCAGGTTGCGGATTCGCAGACCCAGACCGTGCAGAAGGCGTTCACGCTTTCCGTCACGGGCCGGATCAATATCACGACGGGGGGTGTATTGCCTTCCGCCACCGTGAGGCAGGCATACAACCAGACGCTGGTCGCCACCGGAGGAACGCCGCCATACTCGTGGTCGCTCGCCGCGGGCGGTACGCCGCCGCTGGGGCTGACACTCGATAAGAACGGGGTCCTCAGCGGCACTCCCTCGAGCGCCGGGGCATTCAACTTCACGGCCCAGGTGACCGACAGCCAGAACATTTCGGCCACACGCACCTTCACGCTTTCCGTGCTGCTCAACCTGAGCATCACCACACCCCAGGCGCTTCCCCCGGCGACGGCGGGAACCGCCTATGCTCAGCCGCTGGCGGCGGCGGGGGGACTGCCTCCTTACACGTGGAGCGTGACCGACGGTTCGCTGCCGGCAGGAGTCTCACTCACCTCGGGGGGCATTCTGAGCGGCACGCCGGCGGCCGCCGGGAACTCTGCCTTCACCGTGCAGGTGGCGGACAACAACAAGGCCACTGCTTCAGCGAGCTTCCAGCTTGCGGTGCGCCTGCCGGGCACGCCGCCGCTCACCATCACCGGTTTACCCGAGACTGTAAACGCCGCGCTTCAACCGCGGGTGAGCCTTTCCATCGGCGCGCCATTCCCGGTGCCGATCACGGGAACGCTGACGTTGACGTTCACGCCCGACGCCGCCGTTCCCACGGATGACCCGGCAGTCGTCTTCACCAACGGGAAGCGTAGCGCCGACTTCACGATTCCGGCGAACAGCACGGCGGCGCAATTGCCCGACGGATTCGCGATGCAGACGGGTACGGTGGCGGGGACGCTCACGCTCGCGGTCTCGCTCAAAGCGGGATCCGCGGACATTACTCCCAATCCGGCGCCAATGCTTGTTTCGAAGGTCAACCGGGCTGCTCCGTTGATCAAGTCCGTTACGGCACGCCGCGTCAACGGAGGGCTGGAGGTGGCCATTACCGGCTACGCGACAGGACGTGAGATCACCTCAGCGACTTTCCGCTTCACTCCGGCGTCCGGCAGTACGCTGCAAACCACGGAACTCACCGTGCAGCTAGGCGACAGCGCCAAGGCCTGGTATCAGAGCGAGGCATCGAAACCCTTCGGGAGCCAGTTCACCCTGACCCAGCAGTTCAATGTGCAGGGCGATACCAGCGCCATCAGTTCCGTGACGGTCACGATGACGAATCCGCAGGGGACATCCACGGCGGTTACGGCGAACTTCCAATAGAGGGGTCTACTTCACCAAACCGGCGGCGTGAACGATGAGGCCGAGTTCGCGCCGGTCCGTATCCGATGGCGGGAGGAACGGATCGACTGTAAATTCCGCCGTGACGCCGCTCTTGCCCTTGAGCGCGTCCGGCGGCACCTTCCAGCGCAGATCCTGGACTCCGGTTGCCGTTAGCTTCTGCACTGGCAACGGGATTCCGTCAATGGCCGCGGTCACCTTCACTTCCTTATGCTTTGCGAGTACCGACTCCGGCAGGCTGCACTTCAACAGGAGCGTCGCCCCGTTGCTGCCCGCGCGGCGCGGCGGCTTCAGAGCGAGGGCGAATTTCGATTCCGTCCACCGCCAGCCGCCCTGCTCCACTGTGTGGAAGCCGTGGAGCAGTTGCGGCGCGAGGCTTTCATCCGCGGTGTTCACCACCTCCGCCAGGTCTCCGTTCCGGCCCGACTTGCAGCCCGCCAGCAGCGCTGCCGCCACACTCACAAACCCGCGCCTGTTCATGTTCCCTTAAACCTTCACAGCCCGTTTCCGCACCGCCGCCTCTTCGGCCGCAATGGTGATCAGATTTGCGCGGTAGATATCCTCGAAGGGAAGGGCGGTGGGCTTGCCGTTGTAGGCGTACTCGAGAAAATCGAGGAATACGGATTCCGATGGGGGGAGGTCGCGGATCACCTCCGCTTTCCGCCCCTCGACAATGAGCGTCACGCCGGTAGCGGCCATGTATTCCGCCACGCCCCTGGTTCCCGCGAGCCGTAGCCGGTCATCGCCATGTGTGGAGGCGGTTTCAGGGCGGCAGTAGTCCATATGCAGTGTGGCTACGCCTCCGTTATCGAGCCGGAAGATGGTGCCGGTGGTGTTCTCCATCTCGCCGATGCCCTGCGGGGCGGAAATGTGGGCTTTGTAGGAAAACGCCTCGACCATCTCCCGCCTGCTGGTGAACCGTATCAGGTCAATCATGTGGATGCCGATCCAGGGAATGGTTCCGCCATAGGTGGAGTAGCGGCGCATCCATTCCGGGCGCACGCCGGCTTTGTAGGATTTCTGGGAGCTGATATTGATGATTTCCCCCAGTTCGGCCGCCGCCTTTTTCAAGCCGAGATAGGAGGAATCGAAGCGCATCGGCAGCAGGGTGCCCAGTTTGGTTCCATTGGCCAGGAGTTTGCCGCGGATCTTATCGAGGTCGGCGCGCGTGAGCGCCAGCGGCTTTTCGGCGATGATGTTGAGCTTGTGATCGAGACAGGCGAGGATGGCCCCGGCGCGCGGTCCGTTGGCATTGCAGACCGAGACAAGGTCGAGTTTTTCCTGATCGAGCATGCGGCGCCAGTCGGTGTAGTGCTTCGCCCCGGAAAGGCGCGGGTTTCGCATCTGCTTGTTCACCACGCCCGCGTCGGGATGGGCAATGGCCACCACCTCGAGATCGGGAACCTGCGGCAGCCGGGAGATCACTTCGCCGACATGTCCCTCGAGATCGAGCAAACCCAACCGCACCTTGCGCGGCAAGCGCACCTCAGCCCGCAGTGGAGGTGCGAAGGCGAGCGAGGAAGCCGCCATCATCTGACGCCGGGAATACTGCATGAAGCGATTGTGCCACAGGCTGATACAATCGCGAAGGCATGCAATGGAATCGACGCGAGTTCCTGCTTTCGGCGGCTCCGGCCCTTCTGGCCGCGCCTTCTGCTCCCAAAACGAACGTCATCGTCATCCTGGCCGATGATCTGGGCGCATCAGACCTGGGCTGCTACGGCAGCAATTACTACGAGACGCCGAATCTCGACGCATTTGCCGAGTCCGGCATCCGGTTCACTCAGGCATACGCTTCCTGTCCGGTCTGCTCGCCCTCGCGGGCCGGGATCATGACCGGGAAGTATCCGGCGCGTCTCCACTTGACGGACTGGATTCCCGGGCGGCGCCAGCATCCCAGCGCGAAACTCCTGACTCCGGCGTTTGAGCAGCAACTGCCTCTTGCGGAAACCACGATCGCGGAGGTTCTGAAGGGCGCCGGCTACGTTACCGCGAGCATCGGTAAGTGGCATCTTGGCGGCGATGGCTTTCTGCCCACGAACCAGGGTTTTGATCTCAACATAGGAGGCAGCGCCAAAGGGTCGCCGCCATCCTACTTTCCGCCGTACCACATCCCCGGCCTCGAGGAGCGATTCGCCAACGACTACCTGACCGACAACCTCACCTCCCGCGCCGAGCAGTTTATCGAGAGCAACCGGGAGCGGCCGTTCTTCCTGTATCTGCCCCATTTCGCGGTGCACCTGCCGATGATGGCCAAGCAGCAGATGACGGAGAAATACCAGAGGAAGGCGGGTTCGATGAGGGCGCAGGGGGAGCCTGTGTATGCCGCGATGCTGGAAAGCCTGGATGAGGGTGTGGGCAGGATTCTCCGCAAGCTGGATGACTTGGACATCGCGGGGCGCACCGCGGTTTTTTTCCTTTCCGACAACGGGGGACTGCGGTTCGAGGGCAAGAGCAAGACTCCGGTCACCGACAACTCGCCATTCCGCGCCGGCAAGGGCCACCTGTATGAAGGCGGCATTCGTATTCCCTGGATGGCGCGGTGGCCCGGCATCACGAAGAAGGGCACGGCTTGCGAGACGCCGGTCACCAGCATCGACATTCTGCCCACGGTGGCCGGGCTGCTCGGCCTGCGCACGCCGGAGGTAGATGGAGTCAACATCGCCCCGCTTCTCAAAGGAGGACACAAGCTGTCCCGGGAGGCGCTCTACTGGCACTATCCGCACTACAGCAACCAGGGCGGCGTTCCGGGCGGAGCGGTGCGGCATGGCGACTACAAGTTGATCCAGTTCTACGAGGATATGCGTGTGGAATTGTTTCACCTCCGGCAGGATCCCTCCGAGCGGCGGAATCTGGTGAACAAGGAGCCGAAGATCGCCGCCAGGCTTCAGCGGATGCTCGAGGAGTGGCGCAAGGGCGTGGATGCGGCCATGCCGGTGGTGAATCCGGCGTATGACGCCGCGACGGCGGATCAGGGGTTGACGGGGGAGGAGAAGCCGACTCCGCCCGTGTGAACTTGCGCTTCGCAGGAGCCACGCATGCCATCCGCCGGCAAGAATGGCGCTATTTCGTTTGACGGAATGCCTGACACGTCATAAACTCAAGATTGATACGGTCGTTTCGATGCCGTGACACAGCGGCACTTTATCAAGACCAGGACGTGCGCCGATTTCATGCGATCGAGCGCGTGGCCCGGCGGAGGCTCTACTACCTTCATGCCGCCACGCGATTGGAGGATTTGCGCATTCCACCCGGCAATCGCCTTGAAGCGCTCAAAGGTGATCGCGCAGGAGAGCATAGCATCCGGATCAACGACCAACGGAGGATCTGTTTCGTGTGGCGCGACGGCGAGGCACATGACGTTGAAATCGTGGACTATCACTGAGGAGACTCATGGCGAAGACAACCAAACTTCTCGATTCGATCCATCCTGGAGAGATTCTGTCGGAAGAGTTCCTGAAGCCGCTCGGCATCAGCATCAATCGCCTGGCCCGTGACTTGGATGTTCCTCCGAACCGGATCCACGGAATTGTTCATGGAACCCGGGCGGTCACTGCGGATACGGCTCTGCGGCTGGGAATCTATTTCGGGACTGCGCCGGAGGTTTGGATGACTCTGCAGTCTGAATATGACCTGCGGGTTGCGCGCAGGACCAGCGGGGAGAAGATCGCGAGGAGGGTGCGAAAGCGGGAAGCGGCCTGAGCGGGTTCGCGTATTCGCGACGGCGGCTCTGTGATTCCCGAATTCTGCTATACTCCTGCCCGCCATGGGCTATAGCAGTTACACCGTTCAGAAGGGCGACACGAAAGATTCCATCGCGAAGAAATTCGGCGTCCCCTGGGTTACCATTTGGTTCGCCACGCCCAATTCCGCTCTCCGTTCCACACCTGGGTTCGTCTCGGTGACCGAGGGCGGGCCAGTTGCGCCGGTGGGCACGGTCATCTGGATTCCGGACAAGCAGGAACTTGCGCCTCCCAAACCGCCGCCCAAGGGGAGCGCCGTCAAACCGCCGCTGGCGCTTCTGTCGAAGTCCCGTAATGTGAATGAGTCGCTGCTCATAGACCCGGGATCTTCGCGCTCGCCGGGGGAGTTCGAGTTGCGCATTGTGCCGTACATTTTCATGCGCCCAATGGAGCCTGAGGGGGCGGAAGGGACGGCGGATATCTCGTGGCGCAAGGACGTCCGGTATACGAAGTGGAACAAGCAGGATTTCGAGGATTTCAAGACAAAAGCGAAGAAGAAAGCGGAGGATTTCTGGAACAACCGTTTCCGGATGTGGCCGCCGGACGGCTACCGCTACCTCAACTGGCCGGCGGGAGCGGGAGGGAAGCCGGCGCCGGTCCTCTGCACGATGGTCATCAAGTATGTGGACAACCCAGGCGCCGCCAGTCACGTGGTGCGATGCTATCACCGCGCGCAGGGTGAGCAAACCGCTTCTCTGGATCACCTCGACTGGACGGATGCCATTCTCGAGGAGCAATCCATGGACCTGCGCGACAAGACGGGCAAGACCATTCCGACGAAGAACGTTACGCTGGCCCACGAGGTGGGCCACATTCTGGGACTGGAACATTCCGCCTGTAGCGGCGATGAGCGGAAATGCTACGGGGAGGGAGGCGAACCGTGGCAGATTCAAAACGTGATGGGCGCGGGAGACGTGGTCAACAAGACGAACGCCAAGCCGTGGCTCGAACGGATGGAGAGGCATACGGGTGTTCCCGCGGGGGAGTGGACCGTGGATACGCTGGACAGTCTGGGAAACCCATTGTATTTGTGAGGGAGCTTCGGTTGGCGTGAACAACGCCGTCCATGCGTTCTACTTCAGAGCCTCATTGATCTCGATGCCGCGCTTCAGCACCTCGGTCACGAGGTCAGAGAGATCGACACCGCGCTGCGCGGCTTTGCTCGAGAAGTACTCCCACACGCCTCGCTCGATGGAGACCGGCATCAGCACTTTTGCGCCGGGAGGGATGTGATGAAGCCCGCGGACTCCTTTGCTGAAGTCGATCCCGGCAGGCATGTCGTTGTCATGGGCGTTCCTCATAAGCGTTCATTAGGCCGCGGCCGCGCGCAAGATGGCAGCCACACTGCGTTCCACATCTTCATCCCGGGTCGCCCACGAAGAGACGCTGATGCGCATTGCCGTGTGCCCCTGCCATACGGTGGGGCCGCACCAGCAGGTTCCGTCGCGCTGTACGCGCTCAATCACCTGGCGCGTGCGCTCGCTGCCGCCGAAGCTGACCAGCACCTGATTGAGCACGACCTCGTTCCGGATCTCGCAGCCGCCTTCGCGCAGCGCTTCGGCGAACCGGCGCGCCTGACGGCAGTTCCGTTCGATCAACTCCGCCAGCCCGGCGCGGCCCAGGGACTTGAGGGCCGCCCAGATCTCGACGCCGCGAGCGCGGCGTGAAAGCTCGGGTGTGTATTGCGACGGCTCGCGGTGGCCGTCCTGCGGCAGATAGGCCGCGGTCACCGACATCGCGCTGTTGAGAGCGGCTGCGTCCCTGACGAAAGCCAGCCCGCTATCGTAGGGCACATTCAGCCACTTGTGCGCATCCGTGGCCCAGGAATCGGCTCCGGCGACGCCTTCCACGAGGCGCGCATATTTTGGGCTCGCCGCCGCCCATAGACCGAATGCGCCATCGGCATGTACCCACGCTCCGGCCTGGTGAGCCCGCGCGCAGATTTCCGGCGCCGGGTCGAACGCGCCCGTGTTCACATTTCCCGCCTGCATGCACACGATGGCCGGCCCGCGCAGCGGCGGCATCTCCGAGGCGCGCATGCGGCCCTGGCCATCGACGGGGACTCGCACGACACGAGAACGCCCCATGCCGAGCATCCCCAGCGCTTTGATGAGCGACGGGTGCGCCTCCTCGCCCACTGCCACGGTCACCGGCGGCGCGCCAAACAACCCGTCGGCTTCGACGTCCCATCCCACGCGCGATAGAACCTCGCGGCGGGCCGCTGCCAGCGCCGTGAAGTTCGCCATGGTCGCCCCGGTTACGAAAGCGCCGCCGCACGTTGGGGGAAGTTTCAGCACATCGAGCAGCCAAGCGAGGGAAACCTCTTCGAGCACGGCTCCGATTGGCGATGCCGCGAACAGGCCTGGGCACTGATCCCAGGCTCCGGCAAGCCAGTTGGCCGCGAGCGCCGCGGGAAGCGAGCCGCCGATGACGAATCCGAAATAGCGCGGGCCGGCCATGCCCATGGTCGCCGGGGAACCGATGCGGTCCAAGGTTTGCAGCACGTCCACGGCTTCCACCGGCGATTCGGGCATTGGCTCGTTCAGTTCCGCCAATGCCGCCAGCGCCTCTGGCGAAGGGGCCACGCGTCGATCATCCAGGTCTCTCAGATAGCGCGCCGCGATCTCCGCCGTCGAGTTCAATAGGGCTCTCATCTCTTGATGGTAGCCGTTGCTCCCTCAGCGCAAATACTTTTGAATGTCGGGAAACAGCAACTCCTTCACTTCGGGCTTCTCGAGATCTTCCGGCTTGATGAGCGCTGCTCCGGAATCGACGGTGGCCGGCGGCTTTTCTCCTTTCAGGTACATGCCGATGGCCTTCGTCGACTCGTACCCCATACGAAATGGATTCTGCACGACGATGGAATCGATCCAGCCGGCCTTCATGTCGGCGAGCAATTGGCCGGAGGCGTCGAAGGCGACCATCTTCACGGCCTTCGCGTTGCGCGACTTGAGCGCCTGGACGGCTCCGGCGGAACTTGATTCATTGTCGGCGAACAGCCCGGCGAGGTCAGGATGCGCGGTGAGGACGTTTTCGGTGACAGCCATTGCCTTGGCGCGGTCGGCCATGCCGAACTGGAGGCCGAGGATATCGATGCCGGGGAACTTCGTGCGGATCTCATCCTGGAAACCGTGCTCGCGCTCCATGGTGGAGGCGCTGCCCGGCATGAAGCCGATGACAACCACCTTCCCTTTTCCGCCAAGCACTTCGCCCATACGGCGTGCCGCCATGCGCCCGCCTTCTTCATTGTTGGTGGCTACGAAAGAAATGCGATTGCTGGTGTCGATGCCGGAATCGAAGATGGACACGGGGACGCCGGTCTTGGCGGCGCGGTCCACCACGCCCACCAGGGCTTTCTTATCTACAGGAGCAAGCACGATGCCCGCCAGGCGGCGGTTGACCATCGATTCGACGATCTCGATCTGGCGGCTCGAATCGATTTCGAGCGTGGGAGCGTTCCACTCGATTTCGAAATTGTACTCGCGCGCGGCTTTGATGGCTCCGGCGTGGACGGTCTGCCAGAAGATATGATTCGCTCCTTTGGGAACCACCCCGACCACACGTTTTGTCTCGCGCCGGCAGCCCGCGCTGAAGAACGAGGTGAGAAGGAGAAGGAAGGCGATCCAACGCATGGTAGGTTAATTGTAGTATGGCATTCCGACCTGTCTGCACCGTGGGACAACTGCCGCCCGGCGGCCTCACGGAAGTAATCATTGACGGCAAACAACTGGCGCTATGCAACGTGGATGGGGCGTTGTACGCCATGGACGGCGTCTGCCCGCATCGGGGCGGCTCGCTCGGCCAGGGCGCGTTGCACGGGAACATGGTGGTCTGCCCCTGGCATGCGTGGGAATTTGACTGCACCACGGGGCGGCACGACTATATTCCGAGCATTCAATTGCAGACGTTTCCCGTGCAGGTGGATGGCGACGATATCCTGGTCGAATTGCCGTAGGTGCCTGAACTTCCCGAAGTCGAAACTATTGTCCGCGGCCTGGCTCCGCGGTTGCGGGGGCGGCGTGTGGCCGCTGTCCGGGTGGCGGCTCCGCTGGTGGTGAAGACACCTCTCGAAGGCCTGGCCGGACAGGAGATTCTGGGCCTGCGGCGGCATGGGAAGTACATCGTCTTCGAGTGCGGCGGCGGAGTGCTGACCGTTCACCTGGGAATGACGGGGAAACTGCTGCTCGACGGGCCGCGCACGGCGTACACGCGGGTGGTCTTCACGCTCGATGACGGTGAGTTGCTCTATGACGATATCCGCCAGTTCGGCCGCATCCATTGGCGCCCGGAATTGCCCGAACGGCTGGCGCGGCTCGGGCCGGAGCCGCTGGCGATCACGGCGGACGAGTTCGTTGCCCGGCTGCGTTTGCGCCGGGGGCGCGTGAAGCCGCTGCTGCTCAACCAGCAATTTCTCCGAGGCCTCGGCAACATCTACGTGGACGAGTCCCTGTTCCGCGCGGGCGTGCATCCGCTCGCCATCGCGGCGCGGCTTGCCCGCAAACGGGCACTGGCGCTGCATGCGGCGATGCAGCAGGTGCTGCGGCTTGCCATTGAGCACCGTGGTTCGTCGATTTCCGATTACGTGGACGCCTCCGGCGAACGCGGCGGATTCCAGCAGATGCATCTGGTGTACGGCAAAGAGGGGATGCCCTGCACGGTCTGCGGCACACCCATCCGGCGAATTGTCGTGGGGCAGCGCGGGACGCACTTTTGCCCGCGCTGCCAGCGAAGGTAGAGGGGCTTACAAGCCGGCGCGCAGGTAGGCGATGACATCCGCCAAGCCCTGCTTGTTGACCGTCTTTTCGAGATCTTCCGGCATGAGGGAAATGTTCGAGGCGCGGATCTCTTCGATATTGCCGCGCAGTATTGTGACGTCCTCTTCCGCTCCGCCGCGCAGCGTAATGGAGCCTGGAGTTTCGCTGCCCAATACGCCATCGAACATCTGTCCGTCTTTGGTGGTGACGATGTAGTTGACGAATCGCGGTTCGACACTGCGGCTGGGATTGAGGATTGCCTCCAGCAACTCCTCGCGGGTCTTGTTGTTGACGCCGGAAAGATCGGGACCGATGCGGCCGCCCTTGACACGCGGGCTGTGGCAGCGGGCACAGGCATCCTCGAAGACCTTCTTACCGCGGCCCGGGTCGCCGCTCAACGTCAATACATCCTGGAACGCGGCAACCACCTTCTCGCGGTCGGAAGAGGCGCTGGCGAAGACCTTCTTGGCGCGGGCGGCGATGGCCGGGTCCTTATCTTCGAGCAGGCGGTTGCGGGCATTGATTTCGATCATGGCCGGCTCGACGGCGCCCTTCTCGAGGGCGTCGAGGAAAGCCGGGATGCGGTCCCGATGGGTCAGCATGGCCCCCGCGGCTTTCACGCGAGCCTCGGGAGGAAGAGCTTTCCATCCGGCGAGGATGGTCTGGCCCACCTCCGCGTTACGGAAGGCAGCGAGGGAATCGATGGCGGCGCTCTGGAGCACGGCGGGCGCGTGAGTATCGAGCACCTTCTTGAGGACGGGGAATGCGGTCTCGAACTTCGCGCCGCGAAGGGCATAAAGCGCCGCCGCGCGATCCTCCAGCGGCGCCTTCTCATCGAACGCCTCTTTGGCGGCGCGGGTAAAGAGCGCGGTCTCGCCGGTGTGGCTGGCAATGCTCCAGGCTGCGCGGCGCTCGGACATCTCTCTGGCTGCAAGGAACCGGGAGAGCGAGGCTTCCGGGATGGGGAGATTTGCGCCGCGGCTCATGTCCAGGCCGCGGGCGAGCCCTTCCAGCGCCGCGGAGGGGGCCTTCAGCCGGACCGCATCGGCGAGGAATTTGTTCATCTCAGCCGGCTTCTGGCGTGTGCCAATCAGGGAGCCGAGGGAGCGAAGCATTTCCGGTCTCTGCCACGAGGTCTCTTTGCGGGTGAGAAGCATGGAAAGGAAATCACCCGGCCAATCGGCGGCGGAACTGAGGGCCGCGATACGGAACCATTGATCGTCGCCATGCACGGCGGCAATCCGCGCGACGGTCTGCCGCGCTTGCGGCGACTTGTAGTTTCCTAAGGTGAAGGCGAGTTGGAACAGGACACGGACATCTGTGTCATTCGCCTTGGCGAGCAGCGCTTTCTCGAGTTTCGGCGTCTGCGGAAGGGATTCGCTGATCTTGATGGCATGTTCGCGAATGCCGGGGTGCGCGTCCTCGAATGCCGCGAGCACGACGGGCTCGTCGAGCGCGCCGGCTCCTTCAAGCGCCCACAGCGCCAGCAACCGCGCCACGGGCTTGGCGCTCTTTGCCGCCATCTCCCGCAGTTGCGGGGCGACGCTCTTATCCTGGCGTTCGAGCAACAGGCGCCTGGCTGTCTGCCGGTTCCAGCCGTTGTCGCTTTCCAACTCCCGCACCAGTTCGGTGCTGCTCATCTTGCCGAGATTCACTTTCAAGGCGCGCTTGACCCGGGGTGTGTTGGAAACGATGCGGTAGATGCGGCCCATGTTGTCGCCGCGGTAGAAATCGAGTTTGAAACGCCGCTGGATGTCTTCGGGAATCGAAAGCGGCGTTTCGATGGTCTGGCGGTACATGTCCATCAGGTAAAGGTTGCCGTCCGGCGCGTTGGCGAAGTTCGTGGGCCGGAACCACTGGTGCGAGGAGGCGAGGAACTCGACGCCGTCCTTGGAGGGGCGCGCCGAGAAGGTCACGCCGTCGGGGGTGAGGATGTCTTCGCGAACCAGGTTGCCGCTGACGTCGCCGGTGAAGATGCGGCCGCGATATTGCTCAGGCCAGGCATCGCCGTTGTAGATGGTGCTACCCGTGGCTCCGGTAATGTGGCCCGCGGCATACTCGACGCGACCGCTCTTGGTTTCGTCATAGCGCTGCTGGCGGACCTTCGTCCTCTCGACGCGCCAGTTCTCGGGCTGGCTGATGGGATACATCAGCCGCTCGCGCTTGCCGTAAGGATCGTGATTGACGGAGGGCACGTCGAGCAGCGGGGCGCGCAGCAGGTAGTTCATCGGCACCACGACATGGCGCAGATGGGTGGTGTTCTGCGAGATGAAGCGATTGCCCCAATCATCGAACGTCATGCCGTACTGCGTCGCTCCCGAGGCGATCTCATCCACATGGCGTATGGGATGGAACCGGAAATCGCCGCCGCGCACCTCCACCGGGGGCAGTTGCGGCCACTTGGGCGAGGTGATGCGGCCGGCGTTGCCGGTGTTCGAGAAGTAGATCCAGTTGTCGTTGCCGAGCCGCGGATTGGATACCTGCGCTTCCGGGTTCCCATGAAAGAAGCCCGTAAACAGGACCTCGCGTACGTCTGCTTTGCCGTCTCCGTTGGTGTCCTTCATGTAGTAGATGTTCGGCGCGGCAGGCACAATCAGGCCGCCGTCCCACACCATCAGCCCGCTGACCTGCGGCACGTCTTCAGCGAAGACTGTACTCTTGTCCGCGCGGCCGTCGCCATCGGTGTCCTCGAGCATGACGATGCGCGAGCGCGCGGGCTTGCCTTGGGGCTGGTCGTAGGGAAGGTCGAGCATGTCCGCCACAAACGCGCGGCCATTTTCGTCGAAGACCATGTCGACGGGATCCAACACCATCGGTTCGGAGGCGAAGAGTTCGACGTGAAAGTCTTCGCTCAGCTTGATGGTCTTCATTTCCTCTTCAGGAGTGAGGGGCTTCGAGCCTGATTTGGAGCAGGCCGAGGAAAACAGCGCTAGGATGATCGCGAGGGATAGCAGGATACGCATGGTTAAAAAAATAGGGTATCGCGTTACAAGCCTCATCGTAGGCGGGGCATCCATTCTGTGGGCCACATTCGCCGGACCAGGCAGCAGCGCGCCCGTGGAGCGGCTGATCGGGAACGTGCAGGCGTACGTGCGCAGCCATCCGCAGGACGCAACCGGCTACTATGCGTTGGGACGCATCCACTACCTGGCGTTTTCCCTGCGCCGGACGAGCCTCGCATATTTCCCGCGCAATGACCGGCCGCCGCAACCCTACAACGGCTTTCAACCCGGCCACGCAAGCCTGTGGGCGGCGAGAGGCGATACCGGGCCGCAACTTCCGGAGTCACAGCGCCTGCCGCACCTGCGCCAAGGCCTGGATAGTTTGAAGCGCGCCATCGAACTCGACCCGGAAAACGGGTTGTATGAATTAGGACTGGCGTGTCTCTATGAAGATGCGGCGCCCTTCGCCACCGCGAACCGGCTGCTGACGGACCTGCAAGCAGCCCGGCAGGACGCATCGGAGAAGGCGATCAGCGGGCAGTGGAAGGGCATGGCGATCGCGCACTACCTCACCGCCTACCACCTCGCGATCGATGCGGACCGGAAACTGAAGGAGCAGCCGCTGATGGGGATTGGCTCGCTGGTCAGCTACGAGGCGGGAGACTCGTACTTGCGGCTGGTGAAGGAGCGCGGGGCGACGAAGGTGGAATCCGCCAACATTCCGGCAATCGAAGCAAGTTTGGCGGCGCTGCAGCGGCTTCCCATGGGGCCCATCACTCCGATCGTCCTTTCCCTGCGGCCGAAGGATTCGATCCAGCAGCTTCTGGCTCCGGAGCGCGGAGTGGCATTCGACCTCGATGGGACGGGCCGCCCGCAAGTCTACCCGTGGCTTCTCCCGGAGGCGGCGCTGCTCGTGTGGGACCCGCAACATTCCGGCATGGTGATCAGCGGCCGCCAGCTTTTCGGAACGGTGACGTGGTGGATGTTCTGGACGAACGGATTTCAGGCACTGGACGCTTTGGACGACAACCGGGACGGCTGGCTGCGGGGAAGGGAACTCGACGGGCTCGCGCTGTGGTTTGACCGCAACCAGAACGGGCGCAGCGACGCGGGTGAGGTGACGCCGGTGGAAGAGGCGGGGATCGAGGCGCTGTCGGCCAGGTTCACCGGATATGAAGGGGACTCCCCGGTGAACCGTCAAGGTGTGCTGCTGAAGGATGGGAGCGTATTGCCGGTGTGGGACTGGGTGGTGGAGGTTAAGCCTGCAGCGGAGCCATCATCGGTTGACGGTATCCATATGTCAGCGACCGCCACACCCACTCGAACGGTCCGAAACGGAAGCGGTTCAGCCACCAGGTACTGAAGGCGAGTTGCGCTGCGTAAATCGCCAGGCTCAGCCCTGCCGCGGGCGCGGTAGCCACACGCCCGAACAACCCCAGACCATAGCCGTAGAACAGAAACACGCAGATCAGCGATTGCATCAGGTAGTTGCTCAATGCCATGCGTCCGGCCGCAGCCACCGGGGCCGTCCACACACCGGGCTTTCCGGCGCCCGGCCATGCCAGCAAGCCCGCCGCGTAGGCGAACGAAAGGGCCACATGCGATTCGAATGTCAGTCCGAGGATCCCCGCACCCAAGCAGACAGCCGACAGCGCTCCACGGAGCTGCGGCGCGTTCTGCACCACCTGGAAGCGCCATGCTGCCACACCAAGCATCATCAGGCCGAGTGTCTTTTGCGCCGAGGCCGCCAGCAACGGCAGAATCAGGTGTTGCGTTTCCTGCCAGCGGAAGAAAAGCGCATCGCTGTAGGAAGCTCCGCCGTAGACCCTTGACGCAGAGGCCACATGCTCACGGAGCACAGGCTCCGGCGGAAACAGCGGTTCGTAAGAAAACAGCGGCGGCAGGAACACTGCGGCCAGGCCTGAGACTAACAGCACCGCGGATGGTAGCCGGAACAACGGAATGAGCAGAAGTCCGCACACCGCATAGAGCGCGAGGATGTCGACGTTGGAGATGAAAATGAGGTGGCAGAGGCCGAATAGCAGAAGCACCGTGAACCTGCGCGCGAGGAACCTGGCAGCCGGGACACCGCGCGACGCGGCGCGCTCGGCCTGCACCGCTACGCCGATGCCGAAGGTGAGGGAGAAGAGGTTGAATGCCTTGAACTCGATAAACTCTGCTATCAGCCAATCCACGGCACGGTCTGCCCAACCGGCTGGAGTAAGAGAGCCAAGGACGTGCGCGAACAGTGAAATGCGGAAGAAATAGAGCAGGTTGACGAGGAGAACCCCGAACAGGGCGAGACCTCGGAGCAGGTCGATGGCCGCGTAGCGTTCGGAATCGCGAACCGGCTCCCAAACCGGCATGACTTACTATAGCCCGATTGCGGATTCAAGTTACCGGTAATCAAGTCTCGCCACTACCCCAACAACTCCCGCACGGAACCGTACAACTCCTCTACCTGCTGCTCCGCCTTCGCCTCGATTGCCAGCCGCAGCAGCGGTTCCGTGTTTGAAGCCCGCACGTGAATCCACGCTTCCGGGAGAATCAGCTTCAAGCCGTCGGTGCGGTCCATCTGCGCATCGGGGAAACTGTCTTCCAGGGCTTGCATCAGCGGTCCCAGCCGCCCGTGTTCGAACGCCACTTTCCCGGACCGGCGGTAGTAGCGCGGCAGGCGGGCAGCGAGTTCGGAGACGGTCTTGCCGGTTCGCTCCATGAGATCAAGGAGAAAGGCCATTCCAGTGTAGCTGTCGCGGCAGTATTGCACGGCGGGGAAGATGATGCCGCCGTTGGAGCCTTCTCCGCCGATGACGGACCTGGTTGCCTGCATCATTTCGACGACGTTGGCTTCCCCCACCGGCGTGCGGTAGCATTTCCGGCCATGCATCAGCGCGATGTCGTCGATGACTGACGAAGTGGTGAGGTTCACCACGACATCTCCGGGCATCGCCGTGAGGATGGCGTCCACAGCCAGGGCGAGCACGTCATCGTTGTCGAGCACGCGACCCTGTTCATCGACGACAGCGAGGCGGTCGCCATCCGGGTCCTGTCCGAACCCGATCTCGGCGTGTTCGCGGCGTACGAGTTCCTGCAAGTCTCCGAGCGTATCCGGGCGCGGTTCGGCTTCGCGCGGGAACGGCTTGGTGGGGTCCACGCTGATGGCCCGCAGATCGCAGCCGAGATCCTTTTCGAGGAACCGGCAACTGAGCACGGACCCGGCTCCGTTCACGCCATCGAGCGCGACGCGGAACCGGCGGGCCTTCAACCTTGCGGCATCCACATGGCGCAGGATGCGTCCCACATGCATGTTCATGGGCGTCTCGTAGTCGCAGTAGACGCCGAGCATCTCTTCATTCGTTGCGGTGCGGAATTCGCTTTCGTAGAAGATGTCGAGCAGTTCGCGCCGCTCGTAGTGATTGAAGAAGAGGCCCTCGTGATTGAAGAGTTTCAGCGCATTGTATTCCGGCGGATTGTGGGAAGCGGTAACGGAGATGCCGCCGCGCGCGCGGGTGGCGCCGATGTAGATCTGAATGGTGGGAGTGGGCTGAATGCCGACATCCACCACCTCGCAGCCGGTGGCGAGCAATCCGCAGGCCACCGCGTGTTTCAACATCTCTCCACTGGCGCGCGTATCGCGTCCCAGCACGACACGTCCCTTGCCGACAAAGGTGCCGAACGCCTGCGCATAGGAGCACGCCAGCGCCGGGGTGAGAAACTCCCCCACGACACCGCGAATGCCGGATACGCCAACTTTCAGGCGATGCTCTCTCATCAGGCCATGCTCCTCACCACATCCATCAGCGAGTCAAACAGCGCCGTGGGCGGTTCGCCTTTCTGTTCGCAGATGACGCGGACGACCGGTTCGGTCTGGCTGACGCGCACATGAAACCAGCGGTCCGGCCAACTGATGCGGAGACCGTCCCGCATATCGGCGATGCCGTCGGCGTACTGCTTCTTCAGTTCCATCATCAGCATAGGCACACGCTGCGACACCAGCGGGACCTCATCCTTGAGAATGGAAAACGGCGGATAGCCGTCGACGATTGCCGAAAGCCGCTGGCCGCGCTCCTTCATGAGGGAGAGAATCGCGAGCATGCTGGCAATTCCGTCATAGACGAAGCGGAACTGAGGCATCATCACGGCTCCGGTCCCTTCTCCGGCCACGGCGATCTGGTCCGCGCGGTAGGTGGAAAGCGCATCCATGGCGGCCTGACGCCCCACCGGCACGCGCACCACCTTGCCGCCATGCCACGAAGCCACCTCATCCACCAGCGCGGTTGTGGAGAGGTTGGTGATCACCAACTTTCCCTCGCCGCGCGGGAGCAGATAGTCCGCGATCATGGGAAGCACAATCTCCTCGGATACGGCCTCGCCGTCCTCGCGCGCCACGGCCACGCGGTCTGAGTCAATGTCGAACAGGAAGCCGGCATCGGCGCGGAGAGGTTTCATCAGCGGCGCCAGTTGCAGCGCCACTGTCTTGCGGTTGATGGAGGGTTCATGGGCGAACGACACGCCTTCCACCTGCTGGTTAATGAGGATGAAGTCCAGCCCGAAGCGCTCCTGCATCCGCCGCAGGATCAGCGAGGAGGTTCCATTGCAGCAATCCACCAGCACGCGGAACCGGCGCAGCGAGGCAAGATCGAAGGCGGCGGCAAGATCAGCCAGGTACCTGTCCACCGCCTCCGGAGCGGATTTCAGCTTTCCGAGCCCCGTATAGTCCACAAAGCGGAACTTGCGCAGGTGGTAGATATCGAGGAGTTCGGAAGCCTCCGCCGTGGAAAGATAGGTCCCTCGCGCCGCGAAGAACTTCAGGGCATTCCATTCGGCGGAATTATGGCTGGCTCCGATGGAGATGCCGCCCGCGGCGTCGCGGCGCAGGATGGCGTGCTGGATGACGGGGGTGGATACAATCCCAAGATCCAGCACGTCATGGCCGGTTGCGAGAAGGGAGGCGATCACGCCCTCGCGCATCATCACGCCGCTCGAGCGCGGGTCGCGGCCGATGATCACCGGCCCGGGCTCGAGAAATGTTCCGAATGCGGCGGCGAAATCGAGCACGTGGGAGGCTTCCAGCCCAAAACCCACGATCCCGCGCAGGCCCACATGGGAGATGCGAAGCTGCCTTTGCAGTTGCATCATTTTTCCAGATGCATCTCTCCGAACGCCGAGGGGGTGTGGTAGGAGGGATTGTTCACCGGTCTCCAGGCGAGGTAGACGCGCGGCTCCGGTCCCTGGATACGGTAAAGGTTGATGCGCATCCGGTTACCCGCCTTGGCAGGCCTGTTGTCGACGGAGGAAACCGGAATTTTCAACTCCCCGTACCAGATTTTCTTCGCCTCATCAATGCGCGCCTTCACCGTGAACCCGGAATCCCAGTGTATGTCGGCGCGGATGCGGGGTTCCTTGTGATGGATGTCGAGATCCACCCATTCGCCCTGCGGCGACATCTCGAATTCCTTGTAGAGGTGAATGTCGTTGAAGTCGGAGCCGATGAAGACTTCGGCGACGTCCCAATTCCACAGGTTGTTGGTCTCCGTGGTGGTGGAAGGCGATGGCTTCATGTACAGAGCCTCATAGGGGCATACGAACAGGAAGTAGAGGTTGTCTTTCGTCCATCGCGCGCGGACTTCCGTGCGATGGCCCGCCACAGGCTTGCCGAAGCGGTCATTGGAGATGATTACCGGTTTGACCGGCTTCCATTGCGGGGCGCCGGGGTCGGCCGTCAACGCAAAGTCCTGTTTGGAGAATTTACTCTTGATGACGCCCGCATCCTGGGCGGACAGCACGGTGGCAAAAAGCATAAGGCAATATAAATGTTTCATGGGTTTGGGAAATGTTTCCGGTACCATTGGATGGACCGGTCGATGGAATCCACCACGTGTTTGGTCTCCCGCAGTCCGTGGCCTTCCCGCGGGTAGCGTACCATCACCGTTTCGACGCCCGCATCCTTGAGGGCAATGTAGAACTGCTCGGATTCGGCAATGGGGACATCGTTGTCGTTTTCGCCATGCAGCAGCATCACCGGCGTCTTCACCTGCGCGACTTTGCGCAGCGAGGAGCGCCTCCACATTTCGTCCATCAAATCGCCCTGGTGGGGAAAAATGCCGAACTCCATCTGCTCGTACATGTTGTAGTACGTCATGTAGTTATAGCTCACCAGATTGATGATGGGGGCCAGCGGAATGGCGGCTTTGAAGATGTTGGTCTGCGTCACCAGCCAGGCGCTCAACTGCCCGCCATAGCTGCCGCCTTCGATTCCCATGCGGCCGCGGTCAATCCAGGGATTGCGGCGGATGGCGGCATTCACGGCGTAGAGCACGTCCTGTCCTTCATTTCCGTTCTGGTCGCCGAACACCGCGTCGGCGAACTTCTGGCCGTAGCCCGTGCTTCCCCGGTAGTTCACCATCAGGGAAGCCCAGCCCAGCGCCGCGTAGACCTGGTTCTTGAAGTTGAACGCCGGACCCTGCTGACCGTGGGGACCGCCGTGGATGTTGACGATCAGCGGATGCTTCGAAGCGGCCGAGCGGCCCAGTGGAAAGGTGAGAAACGCTTCGACTTCGTATTTGAAATCGTTGCTGAGGAAGGTGAAGGCTTCCACTTCGGCAATCGCCTTCCCGTTGAGAACCGCGTCATTCAAGCGTGTCAGTTGCTTCGCGCCGCCTGCCTCGAGCAGAAACAACTGGGCGAGATCACGAGGGCTGCTGAATGTGTAGGCGACCCGGTTGCCCTTCGCCACCGACCAGGAACCCACCTGTCCTCGTTCGGCAATCACGGGTTGAGCGGCGCCGCCATGGACCGGCAGACTGTACAGACGGACGTTGCCTCTGTGCTGCACTGTGAAGTAGAGACTTTGCCCGTCGGGGGACCACTCCGGCTCTCCCTGGCGGTTGTCGACCGCCTTGCCGATCTCCGTTCTCGCGCTACCATCGGCATTCATGACCCACACGTGGGTGTCTTCCATGGTGGTTTCGAGATCAGTGAGGCCGCGGCGGGTGCCGAGGTAGGCGATCCGCTTTCCATCGGGAGACCAGCGCGGTTGATACTCCGCATACTCCGTGGCTGTGACACGGCGAATCCTGCCGTCATGCGGCCGCACGGTCCAGATGTCGTCGTTGAAAAACTGCTCGCTGTCCGGTTCGCGATTGGAGACGAACAGGATCTCCTCGCCGTTCGGCGACCAGTCGAGGGAGTGCTCATAGAACGGGCCATCGGTGAGTTGGCGGATGGCTCCGTCCGCCACGCCGGCAAGAAAAATATGAAGCCGCCTGTTGTCGTTGAACCGTGTGTTCCCCTCAGAATAGTTGGGCTTGTAGAGGTAGCGGGTGATGACCACCGGATCGCCGGAAGCTTCCTGCGTTTCCGGTCCGGGGCGGGCGTCGATGAAGGCGATCTGCTTGCTGTCGGGAGACCAGGCGATGCTCGCGCCGACGAACGTCAGTGGCGCGTTGGTGCCTTCCATTTTCGAATAGAAGCGTGGAGTTGACCCATCGGCATTGGCTACCACCAGGCCGGTGTTGCCGCCGGCTTCGCCCTCGTAGGCGATCTTGCGGCTGTCCGGAGACCATACCGGATTCGACGACGAACCGCCGCTGATCTGAATGTGAGCCCCGCTGGCCAGAGTGAGGATTTCGATCTTCGAATAAGGCCGCCCAGCCCCTTCGTTGTACGAAACCGTGTAGGCAATGCGCGAGCCATCGGGCGAAAACCGCACCGCCCCCACGGAGCGCAGCTTGTACTGGTCACTGCTCTGCAATCTCCCGGACTGCGCCGAGGCCTGCCAGGCAATGGCGAGAGCCAGCAGATAGCGAAAAGTCATCTCCTTACAATAGCGCGGCGGATGACCCCCGCAACCTCATGCATCAGTTCTTCCTCTCCGAGGAGAAGATAGTGCGGCAGCCAGAAGGCATCGCGAATGCAGGCTTCGGCGTTCGGGCATGGTTCGACGCGGCAGGGCGTGTCGCGGTAGACGGGGTTTTCGTACAGCGTATGGGGATAGAAGGGAGTACACGGCACTCCTGCTTCCTGAAGCATGGAGTGGAATTCGTCGCGGCTCATGCCGAACTTCTTCTCATCGATGCGCCCCAGCAGCAGGTACCAGGAATTGGCGGTAATGCGCGAGTCGATGTCCTGCCAATGGATTCCTTCGAGATCCTCGAGTTCTTCCATCAGCAGGGCTACGTTGCGCGCGCGGGTGGCAATTTGCGACGGAAGCCGCTCCAGTTGCGCCAGCAGCACGGCTGCCTGCAAACCTGTCAGACGAAGGTTGGTAGCCAGGATGAAGTGATGAAAGAAGGTGGCTCCGGGACGCCTGCCGCAATTGCCGAATGAGCGCATCGCCGCCGCCAGTGACTCGTCGCTGGTCAACACAATGCCGCCTTCACCCGCGGTCATCACCTTTCCGTTCTGGAAACTGAATGAGGATGCCCGGCCGAGGCTGCCCGCGCGACGGTGGTTCCACTCGCTGCCCTGCGCGTGCGCGGCGTCTTCGAGCAGAAGAACCCCGTGCGCGGAAGCGATGGCCTGAAGCCTGTCCATATCGGCAAGAGCGCCGCCGAAGTGCACTGCGAGGATAGCTTTCGTCTTAGGGCTGATGGCGGCCTCCACCCGTTCCGAATCCATGTTGAACGTGTATGGCTCAATGTCCACGAAGACGGGCGCCGCGCCCACGCGGGAAACCGCCGTGGCTGTGGAGACGAAGGAAATCGCCGGCACAATCACCTCGTCCCCGCCGCCGATTCCCAGGCTCGAGAGCAGCATCTCGAGTGTCAGGGAGCCGTTGACCGCGCTGACTCCGTAGCGGCAGTGCTGAAATGCGGCAAACTGCTGCTCGAACCTTCCTACCATCTCGTGGTACCCGCCCCATTGTTTGCTTCGGAGCACCTCTTCGATCAGTTCCCGCTCCCGCCCATCCGCTACCGGCCATTGAGGTATTTGCATCTCTTCCAGCATACCGAGGCTCTAAGATGAAAAGAGAACTCCTTATCCCTCATGAGCGTATTCAAAGAGAAGAGCGACGAACTGGAAAACTACGAGTTTCAAATGGGGCTGGAACGCGGGCGGCTCGCGTTGACGCTCGATTTGCTGACGGATGCCCTGGTGATGGTTGGGCAGCACGGCGTATATTGCCAAAGCGCGCGCCAGCCCGGAAAGCCGGCGATGGACATCCAGATTGTGCAAAAGTGCATCAACGACGCCAAAGACCTGGTGGGGAGTGTGATGCAGGAGATTCAGAGGAAGAAGAAGCCGCCGGTTGGGGAATGAGGTACTCTGGGTACCGGGACCAGCTTAGTAGGAAAGTACCGGGCGAAGGCGTAGTACGGTCTTCCCCTAAGAGATCTAGCTTAAAACGCCCCTCCTTGGTATTTTCCTTAGTTACGGTATATGGAGATCACCATCATCTTCACGGTCGGCATTCTGCTAGCGATTGCTGCCGGCCTGCCTGCCATATTTCTCCAATGGCAACTGGGGCGCCGTCTCCAGATGGAAAAACGGGAGCAGGAAGCGCGCCTGCGAAAGCTGGAAGAAGGCTCGCCTGATCCCATGTTCACGATCGACGAACAAGGCTGCATCCGTTCGTTCAATGCTGCCGCTGAGCAGACTTTCGGCTACCGGGCGAGGGAGATCATTGGCCGCAGCATCGGCATCCTGATCCCAACGGCATCGAGCCTCAACGAACCGGGCCGGGGGGTGGAATCATTACTCGCCGCGCAACGCACGCCTGGCGGAGTTGGAGTGGAAATCACGGGACAACGGAAGAACGGCACTTATGTACCACTGCACTTCCACCTGACCGAGTCCGCGGAACACGGCCACGCGATTTATCATGCGGTGGCGCGGGATCTTTCCGAGCGCCAGGTGGCAGCACTGAACGCCAGGGATGCACAATTCCTCGATGGGATTCTGAACTCGATCGGGGCGGCTGTGCTGGTGGTAGACCGGGAAGGAATGGTGGTGAAACACAACCGCGCATTCGAAGAACTGACGGGCTATCGCGGTCCGGAACCCGCCGGGAGGCATTATTGGGAACTGCTGCTGCCGCAGGAGGAGTGGCCGCGAACTCAGATCGCGATCGCTGACCTGATCGCCGGCGGAGGGCAACAGAAAGGGGAAGCGGCTTGGCGCACCAAGGACGGCGAGACGCTTCCGGTGCACACCGCGGTCTCCTCGCTGCGGGCAGGAAATCTTCAGCCTGGTTCGGCAGTGGTGGTGGCTTTTCCAATCCCGGAATCGCACCGCGAAGAATTCGCCGGATCGATGGAAGCAGTGGAACGTCTTGCCGGCGGCATCGCCCAGCAATTCAACGATCTGCTCACCTCGATCAATGGGTACAGCGAACTCGTCCTGCACGCGCTGCATCCGGAGGATCCGCTGCGGCGTGACGTGGAAGAGATCAAGAAGGCCGGAGAGCGCGCCACAGCGCTTACCAGCCAATTGCTCGCCTTCAGCCGCAAGCAGCCGATGAAGGCTACCGTTTTCGGGCTGAACGACCTGATCCACGGGATGAAGTCGATGCTTCAGATGCTGCTGGGGGACAAGATCCAGATCAGCACCATCCTCGATCTGGAACTGAGCCGGGTGAAGGCGGACTCGGGCTGGCTCGAGCAGGCGATTCTGAATCTCGCCGTGAATGCTCGCGATGCCATGCCCGGCGGCGGCAAACTCACTTTGGAAACAGCCAACGCCAACCTCGACGTCCCAACCGCTCGCCGCCTCGCACAGCTTCCGGCCGGTGATTACGTCGTTCTCACAGTCTCCGACACTGGCCGGGGGATGGACCCCGATACACGGCAGCACATGTTCGAGCCGTTCTTCACTACGAAGCGGTCGGGTAAAGGAATGGGTCTGGGGCTGTCAACGGTCTACGGGGTCGTGCGGCAGTTGGGCGGGAACGTGGTCGTGCAAAGCATTCCGGGGAGCGGAACCAGCGTGCGCCTGTATCTGCCCGCCTATGCGGAGGCGGAGGAGCCGGAACCGGCGCGTGGTTTGTTCCTGGTACGGGGCGCGAGCGCCGGTTCGCGGTGAGAACCGGCCGGCGCCTTCCGCAACGAGTGCTCCGGCTGATTATCCGAAGCCCAGTCAAATTCCCCGCGGTCAGCACGTAAGATTTTTTTTCGCGCGATGTCGAAATCCGTACTCCAGTTCCGACTCATCGGTGCAAACTCGCTCATGTTTGAGAATCGAAAGGATCTGGAAGTATGAAATTCATTCTGATGATGGGAATGAAGACCGACCCGGAGAGCATGTCCAAGGGCATCATGACGTGGCCGAAGGAGGACATCCAGGCGCACATTCAGTTTATGATGGGCCTCAACAGGAAATTGAAGGAAGACGGAGAACTGGTGTCGGCGGAAGGGCTGGCATGGCCGAGCGAGGCGAAGATTGTTCGCGCCGCGGCTGATGGAACGCCGATCACTGACGGAGTGTTCCCGGAATCAAAGGAATTCCTGATCGGGTACTGGACCATCGACGTGGAAAATGCGGAACGCGCGTATCAGATTGCCGCGCGCGCATCGTCCGCTCCCGGGCCCGGCGGGGCGGCGCTGAACATGCCCATCGAGGTGCGGCAGATCATGAGCGGACCACCGGAAGAGTTCGCATAAGGAGGCCGGATCATGACAGATCTTCCGGAAATCACACCCGTGACCTCAACGGACTTCGAGCAACTGTCTTGAGAACTGGCGCCGCGGGTTCTCGGAGTCCTGGTCCGCCGCTATCGCGATTTTGCAGCCGCGACCCGAACGGGAAGCCTGCCGGAACGCAACTACCTGCTTGCGAAGGCGGCGCGATTGCGGGAATTCTTCTGAGAAGCCGGGAACTCAACGTGAGAATGGAAGCGCGCCCAACCAGCGTACGGGGAGATGAGCAGCCAGCGCGTTGGCCAGCTGCTCATCGGCCGTCACCATAGAGATTCCCGACACCACGGCCAGCGCCACATAGATGGAATCGTAGACTGTTCGGTCAAAGGTGACAGCGAGCGCGAAAGCGTCTTTCCACAAGGATGCCGATGGGATGGTAATGAGTGGGCTGCCCTCGAGAGCGGCTATCGCTTCCTCGGCTGTTTGACGAGTCATTCGATTCACGCGAACGGCCTTCCAGAGAATGTTGCCGAGTTCCGGCCAGAACAGGTCCGGAACTTCGATTTTCAGATGGCCTGCCGCGTGTTCCTCCAGCAGTTGCCGAGCCTCTATTGCAAGGGGCTCCTGCGCCGAGGGAAGAAACCACTTGGCGGCTACACTTGCATCGACTACATAGGATTTCAACGCAGCCGGTCCTCCCGCTGCATCTCCTCCGCCGTTGGAAAGCGCCGCGTCGAGCGCGGCCGTCTGGCGCGGAGCCGTAGCGCACACTGGAGGAGTGATCTCCGCCGCGCCAGTTCGTCCGGAGTGGGGACATTCTCACGAAGCAGAGAAGTCACTTCAGCGGAAATCGACTTTCCGTGCTCCCTGGCTCGAGTCCGCAGCGCTTCGTACAGGTCTTCCGGCAGGTTCTCGACGTAAAGAGTGGGCATAGAGTCTTCCTAGGAAAATTCTAGCACTTCCCTAGAAATTACCGCGCGCCGATTCCGCCCTTCAAATCCCGCAAGACGCTAATCATGCCGGGCACCAGGGCGATAACGAACAACGCCGGCAGAATGAACAGCACGATAGGGAAGAGCATTTTGATGCCGGCCTTTGCCACGGCGGCTTCCGCTCTCAGCCTGCGCCTGGTGCGCAAGGCGTCGGCGTATACCTTCAATGCCTGCGACAGGCTGGTGCCGAAGCGCTCGCTCTGGACGATCATCGCGGCCAGCGATTTTATATCTTCGATGCCCGTCCTGCGGACGAGTTGCGCGAAGGCCTTCGAGCGTTCCTGGCCGGCCTTCACCTGCATCACCACCGTGTAGAACTCGTTTGCCAGGGCGGGGTAGATGTACTGCATCTCCTCGCTCACGCGCATCATGGCCTGATCGAGAGCGAGGCCGGTTCCGAGCACGATGCCGAGGAGGTCAATCGTGTCGGGAAGCGCATCCTGCAACTTCTGCCGGTAGCGCTTCACCAGGCGGTGCAACACCTGCTGCGGGAGCAGATAGCCGAGGATGAACGCCGCTGCCAAGCCTCCGATCTTCGTGGCGAAGGGGTTGTTCCACTGGAGGTAGAGCATGCCGCCCATGATGGCGGCAAAGAACAGCGCCTGAAACACGGAGTAGACAACCACCGCGCTCTTCTGGCGAATGCCGGCCTGGGCCAACTCGCGCTCCGTGGAGCGGATCCAATCCTCGCCTCCAGGGAAGAGGCTGATGAAGTACAAGAGGCTGTTGGAGAACCCGCCGCCGATGCGGCGGCGCGGCCCGCGCGCCGCTTGCGTGGTGACGATGTTGGCCTGTAACTCGTCCAGACGGTCGTCAAGCGGCGCTTCGCGCTCGGTGAATAGCTGATAGCCGGACCACAGCAGCACCGCGACTATGACGAAGCCTGCAACGAAGACGAGGATTGCGGTGAGCATGTCTGGCTCCTAAAACTTCGGGCTGGCGATCTTGCGGATGATCAGGATTCCGATGAGTTCGGAAACAATGGCGTAGGTGAGGAACTTGCTTCCGGTGTCGTCGGTGTAAAGCAGGCGGATGTATTCCGGCTTCAGCACCCAGAAGCCGAGCCCCACGACAACGGGCATTGCACAGAGCAAACCCGCGGAGAAGCGCTGCTGCGCCGTGGCTGCCTGCATCTTTGCCGCCAGGTTCAGGCGTTCGCGAATCAGCAGGGACAGGTTGTCGAGCACGGCCACCATATTGGCGCCCGTCTGCCGCTGGAGGATGAGGCCGGTGATGAAGAATTTCAAATCGACGAGGGGGACGCGTCTGCCGAGTCCATGGAGAGCGTCTTCAATGGGCGAACCGAGCGCCATCTCTTCGATGACTTTCTTGAACTCCATGCGCGCAGGGTCGAACGTTTCCTCGGCAACCGTCTCGAGGCCGCTTTGGATGTTGTGTCCCGCCTTCATGGAGCGGTTGAAGAGATCGATAGCATCCGGAAGCTGCTGCTCGAATTTATCGAGCCTCTTCTTGCGGACGCGCAGAATGTAGAGTGTGGGAAGAGCGGCGAAGCAAAGACAGACTACCAGCCGCAGCAGGTGCATGGACATGCCGGCCAAACCGAGGATGAGGTATGCGAGGATTCCAATGACAATCGATACACCGAGCACATCCGCGGCCCGATATTTCAGGTTGGCCTGCTCGATGAACTGCTGAAGCCGGCGCAGCACGCCGACCCAGGCGACAATGTCGCCGATGAAGGCCAGACGCCCGCGCTGCTCGCGGCGAATAATGTCGGGGCTGCCTCCTCCGCGGCGCTGGACGGTGCGGGACCGCAGTTCGCGCATCCGCTGCCGCAGGATCTCCGCGTCCTGATTGGCCGGGATGACCCAGACATAGTAGGCCGCCCCCGCCAGGCACGCGCTGAAGATAAGGAAAGTGACAAAGAGCATCGCTACTCCTTCAGCGCAGCTTCTTCCTGGAAGATGGAGGGCGAGAGGTGGATTCCATACGCCTTCAGCCGCGTCATACAGCGCGGTTTGTAGCCTGTGGCGCGGAACCTTCCGGTGACGCGTCCGCGCTGGTTGACGCCTGTGCGCTCCAATTGAAAGATGTCGTCGAGGATCACCTGGTCTTCCTCCACTTCCCGAACTTCGGCGATGGAGGTGATCTTGCGAGTGCCGTCGTTGAGCCGCGCACAATGGAGCACGATGTTCACCGCCGAGGAGAGCATCTGCCGGATGACACGGTCCGGAATGTTGGCGCTGGCCATCATGACCATGGTTTCCAGGCGCGCGAAAGCATCGCGCGGAGAGTTGGCGTGGCAGGATGTCATGGAGCCGTCATGACCGGTATTCATGGCCTGCATCATGTCGAGCGCTTCGGGTCCGCGGCATTCACCGATGATGATGCGGTCGGGGCGCATACGGAGGGCGTTGATCACCAGATCGCGCTGGCTGATGGCCCCGGCGCCTTCAATGTTCATGGGACGGGTCTCGAGCCGGACGATGTGCGACTGCTGCATCTGCAATTCGGCGGTGTCCTCGATGGTAATGACGCGCTCCTCTTCGGGGATGAAGCGGGAGAGCGTGTTCAGCATGGTGGTCTTGCCCGAGCCGGATCCGCCGGAGATCACGATATTCAGCCGCGCCTCGACACACCCGCTGAGGAAATCGAGCATGCCGGTGGTGAGCGTCTCGTTGCGAAGCAGATCGTCGGTGGTGAGCAGTTTCTTCCCGAAGCGGCGGATGGACATCACCGGGCCGATGAGGGAAAGGGGATGGATGACGGCGCAGACACGCGATCCGTCCTCGAGGCGCGCGTCGACAATGGGTGAGGAATCGTCGATGCGACGGCCGATATTCGAGACGATGCGGTCAATAATCATGCGCACGTGCAGGTTGTCCTTGAAGCGGATGTTGGTTTCCACCAGCCGTCCGCCGCGCTCTACGTACACGCTGTCATAGCCGTTCACCAGGATGTCGCTGACCGTGGGGTCCTTGAGCAGAGGCTCGAGGGGGCCCAACCCGAAGACCTCATCGAGAACCTCTTCGATCACCCGCTCGCGCTCGGCAGCGGTCATGGGGACGGACTCGTCCTTCACCATGCGCTCGACGACCACGCCGATCTGCTCGCGGACGCCCTCTTTATTCAGGGTCTTCAACTGATCGGGCGTCAGCGAGTTGAGCAGCTTGGAATGGATCTGCGTTTTGATTTGGAACCACCGGTCGGCGCCGCCTGCCGTGCCTGGCCGGACCATGGGGCGAGTACTCATAGAAAATTAGAAACCCTTCGAACTCTCATCGATTCCCGCTATGCCGATTTTGGCACAGCTTCTTTCTTCACTCCTGTCGCCTTGTCGACAAACGACCGGAAGATGCGGTCCAATTCACCGGCGGCTTCCCGGTCCTGCACCATCGGGCGCGCTTTGTTGAGCGAGGCGAGAAAGACCGGCGAATTGGGGATGCCGAAAAAGGCCGGCTGGCCCAACGTTTGCTGCACCTGATCGAGACTCGCATGCAGCGAATCCGGTTTCTTCGTATAGCGGTTGATGACGATTTTGATTTGGTCCTGAGTGAATCCGACGCGCATCAGGAAGGACAGGTAGCGCTGCGCATTGCGGATGGCGGGATACTCCTGGGTCACCACCAGGAACACGGTGTTGGAAGCCTGCAATGCGCCGAGCACGACGTCGTCATTAATGTTGCGTCCGGCGTCGATCACGATGGACTGATACTTTTCCACCAGGAACGTCGAAAACTCGCGGAACATCGGCTCGGTGAAATAGCCGCGCTGTTCGAGCGAATCCGGCGGCCCCACCAGGTAGAACCCTAGCGGGTCGCGCGCGACAAAGCCTTCAAACAGCGCCTGATCCATCCGCCCCAGGTTCTCCCCCACCTCCATCAATGTGTACTGCGGCGCGGCGCCAAGCTGGAGGGCCACGTCGTTCGCGGTCCAGTCCAGGTCAAGCATCACCACGTGCTGCTTGCGCTGGGCGAGAACAGCGGCAAAGTTCACGGCAAGAGTCGTGGCGCCGGCGCCGCCCTTGGCGCCGAGAAAGGTGTAGATCTTGCCTAAGCGGTTTCCGGCCGTGCTCACCTTGCGCGGCGTACTCTCCAGGCGCTGCATGGCATCACGGAACTCGATGCGCTTGAGTGGCTGCGTGAGAAAATCGTTGGCTCCGGCGCGCAGGCAGGAGAGTACCGTCTCGCCGTCAGCCTGGAAGTTGGAAGCAATGACGTATAACTCCGGGACGGCCTGCTTCACCTTCTGTATGGCGGCAAGCGCGACACCGGCGTCATAAGACATGTCCACCACGAGCGCGGCTTCGGGGTGCCTCTCGAGGTCCTGCAAAACGCGGATGTAGAGCGTGCTGCTCACCTCCGGATACTCGGAGAGAACCTTCGAGTTCTGGATATTCAACAGGTTCTCGCGAACCATCTCCCGGAAGCGGTCGTCGTTGGACGCAACTAGCAGGCTGATCGGCATTCCCTCTCCTTCGCGGTCATGGCAGGCACTCCTCGCTGTCGGCATTGCAGCCCGCGCTCTCCATCGGCATCTGGGTCTGGAAGTCGGGCA